>NZ_SJXI01000059.1:0-400823 GCF_004337455.1 Parafrankia sp. BMG5.11
GGGGGGGGGGGGGGGGGGGAGACTGGCGGGATGCGGGTCGGTTTCCTGGTCGAGCAGATTCTGGCGCCGGTCCCCGGGGGGACCGGAAGGTACTCCGCGGAGCTCGCCGCCGCCCTGGCCCGGACGGCGGATCCCGGGGACGGCGTCGTCGGGTGGTGTGCCTTCCGGCGTGACACCTCCGCGGCGGCCCTGCCGGGCGTCCTCGGGCCGCTGCGCCTGGGCCTGCCGCGGCGGGCGCTCGCCGCCGCCTGGGCGCGCGGCGCGGGCCCGGGCCCGACCGGGGTGGACGTCGTCCACGCGCCGACGCTGCTCGTGCCCCCACCCGTCCGGTGGGACCGTGCCACCCGCGTCACCCGTGCCCGGCCGCGGCTGGTGGTCACCGTGCACGACGCCGTCCCGTGGACCCATCCCGAGACCCTGACGCCGCACGGGGTCCGCTGGCACCGGGAGATGGGGGAGCGGGTCGCCCGCCACGCCGACGCGGTGATCGTGCCGACCCGGGCCGTCGCGGCTGACATCCGGGAACATCTGCCGATTGACGCGCAGCGGCTGCACGTGATCGGTGAGGGGGTCGCCGAGGCGGTGCTGCGGGTGCCGCCGGACGCGGACCGCCGGGCCGCCCGGCTGGGCCTTCCCGAACGGGGGTATTTGCTCACCCTGGCGACGATGGAGCCGCGCAAGGGCCTGGACACCCTGCTCGCCGCCCTGCGCCATCCGGACGCCCCCGACCTTCCGCTGGTGCACGTCGGGGCCGCCGGATGGGGTGATCTCGGTCCCGACGCGACCGGGCCGGGGGGTTTCGCCGATCTTGCCGCGTCCGGGCGATTCCTTGGTCTCGGCCGGATCAGTGACGAAGATCTCGCCGTCGTGCTCTCGCGGGCGACGATGCTGGTAGCGCCCAGCCGTTCCGAGGGCTTCGGCCTGCCGGTCATCGAGGCGATGGCGCACGGGGTGCCGGTGGTCGTCTCCGACACGCCGGCTCTTGTCGAGGTCGCCGGCGACGCGGCACTGGTGGCCCGGATCGGTGATCCGGCCGGCTTCGCCGAGGCGCTCGCGCGTATCGTCCAGAATCCCCGGCTACACAGTCGTCTGTCGCGTTCCGGACGGGTCCGCGCGGCGGGATATACCTGGAATGGGGCGGCGCGATCGTGCTGGGAGCTCTACCGTCGAATCAGCGGCTCCCCTGCCGTGTCCGTCGCCGACGACGGGCGGGCGTAGTGTTGCCCCCGTTGAGAAGCAAGCGGCCACACTGAATCAGGCGGCACGTCTCGGAAGGAGCGCCGTGGGACCCCGGGTGCTCGTTGATGCGACCTCGGTTCCGGCCGACCGCGGTGGTGTCGGGCGGTATGTCGACGGGCTCGTCGCTGCTCTGGGCGCGGCCGGCGCCGACATGGCGCTGGTGTGCCAGCGATCGGACGAGGAACGTTACAGCCGGATGGCGCCGCGGGCGACCGTCCTGTCGGGCCCGGCGGCCATCGCGCACCGGCCGGCTAGGCTGGCGTGGGAGCAGACAGGTCTTCCGCTCGTCGCCGAACAGGTCAATGCGGACGTCATCCACTCGCCGCACTACACGATGCCACTGCGCGCGCAGCGGCCGGTGTGCGTGACGATCCATGACGTCACCTTCTTCACCGAGCCGGAGATGCACACGGCGGTGAAGGGCACGTTCTTCCGGTCGGCGATGCGGACGGCGGTGCGCCGGGCGAGCCGCATCATCGTCCCGTCGAAGGCAACGCGCGACGAGCTCGTCCGCGTCCTCGAGGGCGAGTCGACGACGACCGACGTCGCCTATCACGGGGTGGACACGACCACGTTCCACCCGCCGACGGAGGAGGACCGGCGCCGGGTGCGGCTGCGCCTCGGTCTCGGTGACACCCGTTACGTGGCCTTCCTCGGAATGCTCGAGCCGCGCAAGAACGTCCCGAACCTGATTCGCGGCTGGGCGGAGGCGGTGCACTGGCGCGACGAGCCCCCGGCGCTCGTGCTGGCCGGTGGTTCCGGCTGGGATGACGACGTCGACGCGGCCGTCGCCTCGGTGCCGAGCCATCTGCGGGTGATCCGGCCCGGCTACCTGCGTTTCTCCGATCTCCCGGGCTATCTGGGCGGTTCGGAGCTGGTCGCCTATCCGTCGCACGGCGAGGGCTTCGGCCTGCCGGTGCTGGAGGCGATGGCCTGCGGCGCCCCCGTGCTGACGACCCCGCGCCTCTCGCTGCCCGAGGTGGGCGGCGACGCGGTCGCCTACACCCAGCCCGACCCGGACTCGATCGCCCGTGAGATGAGCGCGCTGCTCGACGACGCCGAGCGTCGCGCCCAGCTCGCCGCGGCCGGGCTCGCCCGGTCCCACGAGTTCACCTGGGCGGCCTCCGCGGAGGCCCACCTGGCGAGCTACGCCCGCGCGGTGGCCGACGCCTGAACCACCCCGGTCCGACGCCTGACCACCCGGCCTACCGGGCCGGTGCGGCGGCCGGCGGCTGACGCGCTACGGTTCCCCGGTGGACAAGGCGGAGATCCGGGTCATCGTCGTCACCTTCCGTTCCGGGGAGATCATCGGGACCTTCCTGGACTCGCTGACGAAGTCGACCACCCGCCCCTACGAGGTCGTCGTGGTCGACAACTCGCCGCAGGTGGATGTCGGCACCCGCGCCGCCGGTGAGCGGCCCGAGGTCACCCTGCTGCGCCCCGGCCGCAACCTCGGCTACGGCACCGCGGCGAACCGCGGGGCGGCCGGAGCCTCCGCTCCCTGGCTGCTTGTCGCCAACGCCGACATCGCCTTCGCGCCCGGCAGCCTCGACGAGCTGATCGCCGCCGCCGACCGCTGGCCCGGTGGCGGCGCCTTCGGCCCTGGCATCACCAACCCGGACGGTGCCCTCTACCCCTCCGCCCGCGACCTGCCCTCCCTCGGGCGTGGCATCGGCCACGCCCTGTTCGGCTGGTGCTGGCCGACGAACCCGTGGACGGCGTCCTACCGCCGCGAGCGCGGGGCCCCGCGGGAGATGACGGCCGGCTGGCTTTCCGGTTCCTGCCAGCTGCTGCGCCGGGAGGTCTTCGAGGGCGTCGGCGGTTTCGACGAGTCGTACTTCATGTTCATGGAGGACGTCGACCTGGGCCGGCGCATCGGGCTGGCCGACCGGCAGCTCGTCTACGTCCCGTCGGCGGTCGTCGAGCACCTCGGTGGGCACTCGACGAAGCGGTCGTCGCGGAAGATGGTGGTCGCCCACCACCGGAGCATGATCCGCTACCTGTGCCGGCAGTACGACAGGCCGGGCCAGCTGCCGCTGCGCGTGGCGCTCACCGTCGGCCTCGGCGCGCGGCTGGCGCTGGCGCTGGCGTTCGCGCGCGACAGCGCCGGCGCGCGCGCGACCCGGTCCGCCGAGCTGCTCACCTCCGCCCGCAAGCCACGCTGAGGCCACGTTGGCCACTGCGGGACATGAACGTCGACCCGACGATGCGTGTCCAGCCTGTGGCCTCTCGTTGAGCATGGGGGTCACCCGGCCGGGCACACGCAACCGACTCGGACGTGCTCTGCGACACTGACGCCTCATGGACGCAGTGATGCTGGTCGGCGGGCAGGGAACCCGTCTCCGCCCGTTGACGATGTCGGCGCCGAAGCCGATGTTGCCGGTCGCCGGCGTGCCGGTGACGGCCCACATGCTCGCCCGTGCCCGCGACGCGGGAATCACCCGGGTGGTCCTCGCCACCTCGTACCGGGCCGAGGTCTTCGAGGAGCACTTCGGTGACGGTTCCGGGCACGGCCTCGAACTCGAATACGTCACCGAGACCGAGCCGCTGGGCACCGGCGGCGCCATCCGCAACGTCGCCAGCCGGCTGCGCTCCGGCGCCGACGAGCCGGTGGTCATCTTCAACGGCGACATCCTCTCCGGCCTCGACATCGGCGCCCTCGTCGAGCGGCACATCACCGCCGACGCGGCCGTCACCCTCCACCTCACCAGGGTCGAGGACCCGCGGGCCTTCGGTGTCGTCCCGACCGACCCCGCCGGCCGGGTCACCGCCTTCCTCGAGAAGACCCCCGATCCCCCCACCAACCTCATCAACGCCGGCTGCTACGTCTTCCGCCGCTCGCTCATCGACACCATTCCCGCGGGACGTCCGGTCTCGGTCGAGCGGGAGACCTTCCCGTCCCTGCTCGCCGCCGGGGTGCCGGTGGTCGGCTACCCGGACGACACCTACTGGCTCGACCTCGGGACCCCGGCGGCGTTCGTCCTGGGCTCGCGGGACCTCGTCACCGGGCGGATGCCGTCCTCGGCGCTGCCCGGCCCGGTCGGGGACCGCCTCGTGCTGCCCGGGTCCACGGTGGCCACCGACGCCAAGATCGGCGGCGGCTCGACGATCGGGGCGGGTGCCTCGGTCGGCACCGGCGCGCGCATCGACGGCTCGGTGCTGTTCGACCGGGCGTCCGTCGGGGCGGGCGCGTATGTGCGCGACAGCGTCGTCGGACGCGAGGCGGTGATCGGCAACGGGGTGGTGCTCGAGAACGTCGTCATCGGCGACGGCGCCGTGATCGAGCCGGGCAACGAGCTGCGCGCCGGGGCCAGGGTGTTCCCGGGCGCGGTGCTCGGCGCCGGCGCCGTCCGGTTCAGCTCCGACCGGGCCTGACCTCCCGGCCGACCGGGCGGCTTCAGCTCCGACCGAGCCTGACCTCCCGGCCGGCCGACCAGGCGACCTCCACGCACACCTGGCCGTCGTCGGCGTCCGCGCTGACCGAGAGCACCTCGCTGACCGGGAACACCTCGCCACCGGCGATCCCGGTCAGCGCGGTCAGCTCCGGCGGGGCCGCCGCCGGATAGGTCAGGAACAGCCGCCCGTCGCCCTCCTCGCAGATCAGCGTGAGGACGGCGTGCTCCGCCCCCGCCGCCGGGACTGCGCGCAGCAGCCCGGGCAGCACGGCGGCGAGCCGCTCGCTCACCCGCGCGGGAATCCGCGGTGCCTCGCCAACCACCTGCACCTCAAGGTCCAGCCCGCGCGCCCGCGCCTCGAAGACGGGCTCGGCGAGACTGCCCAGCGCCCCGGTCGCACCCGTCACCAGTGCCCGCCGGACGGCCGTGGCGTGCCGGCCGCACCGCTCGCGCACCGCCGGGTCACCGGGGTCGAGCAGCCCGTCGGCGACCGCCTCCAGCAGCGGCAGCACCTCCCGCTCGACCGTGGCGAGGCCGCGGGCCCGGTCCTGCCGGATCGCGGCCGTGGACCGCGTGGCCGCGGCCTGCGCGGTCTCCGCCTCCACGGCGCGGGCGACCTGGTCCGCGGTGCGCCGCAGCAGCGGACCGCCCATCGACACCATGACCTGGATCGCGATCTGACCGTTCGTCGCGGTCAGCAGCTGCGCGAGCGCGAGCGGCCCGGTGCCCGCGCCCCTGAGCACGAGCAGGTCGAGCACCGTCACGGTGGCGGCGATCGCCACGATCCACTCGACGAACAGCCGGGACACGGCGAGCAGCGCCAGCAGCAGCGGCAGGATGAGAACCGGCCAGGTGCTGATCCTGCTCGGCGGCCCGCCCGTCCCCGCGGCGGCGTCGGTGTGGGTGGGCGCGATGTTGAAGCCGACCGCCGCCGTCACCGCGAGCGCCAGCACCATCAGGATGATCGCCTCGGCGCGGCGCAGCGGCCGGCGGTAGGCGGTCCAGGCGGCAGGCAGCACGACGAGGGCCATCGACAGCCAGTGCAGCACAGCGGCGGGCACCGACCGGCTGGACGGCGCGACGAGGACCAGTACGAAGACGGTGCTGGTGAACCAGATCGCCGTCACGGCGGCGACCGTCCGGCGCAGGCCGGCGGCGTAGGAGTCCCGGAGTTCGGCCGCGGTGGTGCCGGCCGGAACCCGTACCCGCGAGGCGGTTCGGGTCTGTGCGGCGGATCTGCCCGGTAGGGCGGATCGGGCTCGTGAGGCGACGCGGACCGCTGTCCACCGGTACCCGGCCCACCGTCCCCGCGGCCGCGGGCGCATGCCCCTGCGGTGGGCTGGCCGGCGGCTGGCCGGACGGGCGGCGTGGTGGCCCGCCGGCCGTCCACCGCCTGTCTCCCCGCCGCTCCAGGTCAGCCGGGCGGTGGTCCCGCGACCGGGCTCGGAGGTGATGGTGGCCTGCCCGCCGATCTCCGTCATCCGTGCGTGCACCGACCGGGCCAGGCCGAGCCGGTCGCCGGGGACGGCCCGGGCCGCGAACCCGATCCCCTCGTCCGACACGATGACGGTGACCGCCCCGTCGGCGCGCCGCCAGCGCACCTCGAGCGCGGCGCGGTCCGTCCCGGCGTGCCGGCGCACGTTGGCGAGGAGCTCCTGGGCCGACCCGGCCAGCGCCGCCACCACCTCGTCGGGAAGATCCGTCGTGGGCAGGGCCCGGACGTCCACACGCAGGCCGCGGGCCCGCGCGACGGCGACCACCCGCCGCATCGGCTGGGCCAGGTCGCGCGTTCCGGCGGCGGTGCCGTCCAGCATCGACCGGACGGCCTCGATCGCGTGGCGGCACTGTTCACCGGTGAGGTGCCCGGGCCCCACCGGCGCCCCGCCCGACCCGTCCTGGGGGGCGCCGCCGCCCCAGGCGATGCCGGTGAGCGTGTTCAGGACGGTGTCGTGCAGCACCCGCTCCCGCTCGCGCTCGTCCCGCAGCCGGGCCGCGGCTACCGTGGCCACCTCCTGCTCGGCCGCGGCCGTGGTCAGCCGGGCATCGGCGTCGAGCGCGATCGCCCGCAGTCGGGCGACGGCCAGCCGGAAGAGCTGCGCGAGCCCGGCGAGCAGCACGACTCCGATGACCACTCGTTTCAGCGGGGTGTGGTTCCCGCCGAGGGCGGGATCGTCCAACGTGGCCTGAGCGACCGCCGCGCCGCCGAGGAGCGCCGCGACCATCGCCGCGACCACGACCGCGTGGGTGCGGCGGCCGTACACAGCCGCGGCGACCACCGCCGCGTGGGTCGCGGTGGAGAACACCCAGGTGCCGAAGCCGCCTACCGAATCCGGAGGCAGCCAGAGCACCGCGCCGGCACCGGTGACGATCGCGAGGGCCACGTTCCCGGCGACAAGGCGGCGGGGGAGCGCCTGCCGGGTGAGGCACACCACCACGAAGACGACACCCCAGGCCGCGGTGACCACGGCCGCGGCGAGCCCGGCCGGATGCTCCGCATACCAGGACCACCACACGATGACGTAGCCGACGAGAACGACGACGTTCAGCACACGGAGAACCGCGAACGCGCGCACCATGACCGTGTCGAGTGCATGGAGGGCGTTAGCCGGCACGATCGCAAGTCTGGACCGCGCCGGGTGGTTCTGGGACTACTTACGGCGAAGTGCGCGTGACTGCACCGTCCGGCCGCTGCCGCGCCGTCCGGCGGGCTTGTTCTACATGGTGCTTGTCGGGACCGTGCTCGGGAGCGTGCTGTCCGGCGGCACGGTGCTCGGGGTCGGTGCGGTGGACGGCGCGCCAGCCGGCGGCGAACCGGCCGGCGGGGTCGTGGCGGGCGGTGCCTCGCCGGGCGGCGCGGTGGCCGGTTCCCCGGCTGTGGGCGGCGTGGTCGCGGGCTGCGTGGTGGGCGGCAGGGCCGTCGGCGGTGTGGTGGTGGGCGGCGCGGTGGATGGCGTGCCGGCGGGCGGCGGCGTGGCGGGGGGAGGTGCGGTGGTCGGCGGCGCGCTGGTCGGTGGCGGGGCGGCCGGCGGGGCGAACGAGTCCGGATGGACGTTGCGGATGCGCAGGCGCACGACCGCGGGACAGGCCCCGTCCGCGGGCTCGACGGTGAGGGTGAGCACGATGCTGTCGTCCGCCAGCTTGGCGACGGCGAGGCTGGGGCCGGGGATCCGCACCAGCAGCGCCGGTGCGGTGCTCCCACTGCCGGCCGGCACGGTCCGCCGGCTCGTCGTGATCGCCGTGCCGGCCGTCGTGTCCGCCTCCGTCTCGACGGTGACGTCGACGTCCGTCCACGGCGTGCGGCTCGCGGCGAGATCGAGCGACTCGTAGCCCGCGACGTCGGGATCGAGGTCCGTGAGGGTGACGGTGAGGTCGGCCGCGCGCAGTGGCTCGCACCCCGCCGGCGGTGGCGGCGTCGGGCTCGGCGTCGCAGTGGGCGGAGGCGTGCCCGGCGGGCTGGACGGTTCGCCGCCCTGACCGTTCGGCGTCATCTCCACGATCGGGACGCCGTCAAGGGTCGGAGACCCTGACCCTGACCCTGACCCTGACCCGGATCCGGGCGCAGGCGCGGGTGCGGACGGGGGCAGCACGGCTGCGCCACCCTGCCGGTAGCCGTTCAGGTAGGTCAGGACCGTGCGGACGTAGGCGTCCGACGGGTTGTAGGCGAGGATCGCCGCGCGGAGCTGGTCGGGGTCGGCCAGGTCCCGGCCGTGGGCGCAGAGGTAGTAGCCCGCGGCCAGAGTGGCGTCGTAGATGTTGTGCGGGTCCTTGCGCCCGTCCCCGTTCCCGTCGCGGCCGGCCGTCCGCCAGGTGGTCGGGATGAACTGCATGGGCCCGACGGCATGGTCGTAGGTGGTGTCGCCGTCCAGGGCGCCGCGGTCGCTGTCGCGGATCAGCGCGGTGCCGCCGCCGCCGTTGAGGGGCGGGCCGATGATGGGGCGGGTGACGGTGCCGTCGGCGGCGATGGGCCGCCCGGAGGCGTGCCCGGACTCGACCTTGCCGATGGCGGCCAGGAGCTCCCAGGGCAGATGGCAGCCTGGCGCGTCCTCGGCGAGCCGGTCCGCCGCCTCCTTGTAGGCCGCCAGCAGGCGGGCGGGGACGCCCCGTGCGGCGGCGGTCAGGGTGATCGTCGAATGGACGTCGGCCGGGTCGGCGGTGGCATCCTCGGCGAGCGACCGCGAGGTGAGGGTGGCCGGGTCGGGCGCCGCGGTCGAACCGTTGGGGACCAGCTCGGGCATGGCCCAGTCGCCCGGGCGGACCGGCGGCGGACTGGTGGTGCCGAGCTGGTCGCGGTCGCCACCACCACCGCCGTCGTCGCGGGGTGTCCCCGCGGTGCAGAACAACAGCAGGGCGGCCGCGAGCGCGGTCGGCAGCATCGTCATGCGGACCACACCCGACCGCCGGCTCCGATGCGCCGGCGCCTGTCGGGGTGGCCTGGCGTGCCTGGCGCCCCGGGGCCTGGAGGCAGGCTCGTCGGATGGCGGGGGGCGTCGGTGCCGGGCGGTTCCACTGGTCGACCCGCCCCGCGCCGCCGGGCCGCCCCGCCTCCGAGCCGAACCGGCCGGGCGCGGTCCTGGTCCACGTGCCGGGGATGGCGCTGGTGATGGTGTCGGTGTCGGTGTCGTAGCCGAGCCCGAAACGACAGCCGGTAAAACCCCGGTCCGGGCGAAAGAAATGCCCGCCCCCGCTTCTGCGACTGCTTTCCCCGGCGGACGATGACGACCCGCGTCCTGCCTGGGTGCGCGTGACTTTCCGTGCTCGTTGAACTGAACACGCTGACCTGATGATTCGCGCACAGAGGAAGGACCGGTCGGGGATTCATGAGGTCGGCGATGACGGCTCACCGGCACGCTACTCCTGGGATCGGAGGCGTCCGACGGACAGTGCTCGGCCTACCGGACGCGGGGGCGCGTGAGAAAGAAATACCTGTTCAGGGTCTGTGGACGGCCTGGTCCGGCGGAGGCGAAACCTCGCCGACCACCGGACCAGGCGGGCGCCGTGCGGCTGTGACGGAAGCCGCACGGCTGCTCGAGGGCCACGGACCGGCACACGAGACCGGCCCGGAGCGGGCTGCCGGCTCTCTAGGTCATCACTCTCCGTGAGGAACTCTGAGGTGCTCACGGCGGCGGACCGCCGACTACGAGCCACGTTGGTGCCGGAACGATGCGTTGTGAGACAGGACTGTGACAGAAAGTCCGGACTATCCGCTACCGAAACGGGAGGGTTCGGCGCTGACTGTTATCTTGATAACAGTTTAGGTCGAAAGAGTTGCCTGGTTGGGCTGTCTGTGACTCGGCGCGACGATCGCGCATTGTTGATCATCGGTGCATCTGCGGTCGAATGTCATCCGGAGGAGGGCTGGGCTGGGCCGATGTCGGCCCGCTGGCCCAGGCCGGCCCGTGCGTGGCTCGTGCGCCGCGTCGCGCAGGCGTGCGCATGAGCGTGGAATATCCGGGCCGGTCACCGTCCGTAAATCCTCCTACCAGAGGTATTTGATCCTGCACTGACCGCTTGGCAGGGCAGCAAAAGTTGTGCAATGCTGCGCTCCGCAAACATTCGGACACCGGATGTCGGCTCTGGCCGGCTCCCGGTCGACGGACCACGTTCCGGAGCCCACCGGGACGCGGTCCGTGTCGCCCGTCCAGCCCACAGCGCGGTGGCTCGCTCGGGATTCCCGTCGCCCGTCGTAGTTCGCACTGCCCGTGATCTCTGCTGCGCCTGCTTTCGCGGTCGCAGGTCACCGGCGTGATTTCCGCCGGACCGCTTTTCGACTTGTCACGTTTCCCGACCCGTCACGTTTCCCGGCTCGTCACGTCGACTGCTCGCGCCCTGAGTTCCGTCCTCCCGCCGTCTCCCGTCCCTGATGCGTGCCGCCTGCCGGGTTCCCCTCCCGGCGGGCGGTCACGGCGCCGCCGCATGCCCACCTTCGGCGACGCCGTGACCGGCCGGTGCCATCCGAGCCCGCCGTCCCGGCCCCCGTGGCCGCCGCGTACCGCACACGCGGCGGCCACGGGTCTCACCCGTGCCCGCGATGTCTCCCGGCACGGCTCGTCACCGTGCCCACTCCCGGACGTCCGCGCACACGGACACCCTCACGATCTCGGAGCCCTCCATGCCCGGCCGGCACCTGCCTGCCCCCGACCCCGCCTCCCGCCCGGACCCGGACCCGCAAGCGCGCGCACCGCCGCCGGCGTCGCCGGGCCCGCCCGAGCCGACTCCGGGCGATCTCGCTGCTGCTGATCCCGGTGATCCTGGTCGTCGCGATGGTCGTCGTCGAGCGCACCGGCGGCGGCCGCCGCCCGGTCGCACTCGAGAACCCCTTCCGGGACATGGGCCTGCCCGAAAGCAGCTCGGGCTCCGCCGACGGCCGCGACCACGAGGTCCCGACCGAGGCGACCCAGTCCGTCGAGGCCCCGGCCCCGGCGGCGGTCGACAAGGCCGTCCCCGACCTGCCGGGCGCCGTACCCACCACCGTCGACAAGCCGCTTACGTTCGAGAAGCCGGCTGCGAGGAACGAGCGAGGAGCGGCCCCGACCTCGGTGACGGCGAAGATCGGTCCGATCGACGAGGCAGTCGTCAAGGACCCGCCAGCGCCTGACGCGGGGCAAACCGCGGCCCCGAAGGCCGGTCGGGTCGAAGTCGCGGAGCGGCGAACCGAGACGACGAGCGTCTTCCGTAACCCGGACGGTACGTGCACATCAGAGATGTCGCTCGGTCCGACGAACTTCCGGGATGGCACCGGAAGGTGGCGGAAGATCGATACCACCCTGGTGCCTGGAGACCGGGGCCGACTGCGCGTGGCCGCGACGGAAGTCTCCACCGATCTCGCACCTACTGCGAGCGACCCACAACTGGCGCGGCTCGAGATCGAGGAAGGTGTCTCAGCGGCTTTCGGGATCGCGGAAGCGGCCCCGTCGACGGGCAGGTACAGCTGACCGACAGCGACGGCGAACTGCGGGGCCTGGTGCCGGCCGGCTGGATGAAGGACTCCGGCACCACTGGTGTCGACGACCTGGCCGGCGGCGAGGGCCCACCACGGCTATGCGGTGAATGTCCCCGAGGTGTCCGTGGGGCTGAGGGGCCCGGTCGTCTCTACTTCTTTGCCTGCCTGGTCGACGAGGCCGACCGTGCAGGTGGTGGATCGTGTTCCCGCGCGCCAGCTTTCGGGACGAATCAGGTGCCATCCGCCTTGGGCGGCAGCGCCGCCGAAGTCATGGGCGAGGTAGGGCGCGACGTGGGGCATGCAGGCGGCTTTTGCGAGTTCGTCGAAACGTTCGGGTGACGGCGGGCCGCCGTCGGTGGTGTCGGGCAGCGTTGCCGTTCCGATGCTCTGCGTGTGGTGGCTCTGGTCGCACGGGACCTGATCCTGATGGTTGTCGACCCTGTGGCGGAAGCAGGTGCCCGGCGGGTAGGTCAGTGCCTGGTCGGCGCCCCTGACGCTGCCCGAGAACGTGCTCAGGATCCACACGTTGTCGCTTTTGCTACTGCCCCGGAAGATCAGTCCGCAGACGACCTTTCTGTCACCGGCTTCCCAACCGGACTTCGGCGGGCGGATCAGGCTCGCGGCGAAGCGCCCGAAGGGGTCGATCGGGCGGCCGAGGTAGGGCGTCATGAGCGGGCCGCAGTGGCGTTCCCCGATGTCGGTCCACTGCGACACCGACGGGTACGGGGCGTCCTGTGGGTAGGCGGGTTCCAGATCCAGGGGGCCGACCGCTTCGAACAGGTGCGGCTCGGCGCACGGGACGTCGTCGACGGGGACGTCGACCGCCGCCTGGGGCCAGCGGTAGCACCGGCCGGGCTTCCAGTCCCACCGGTGCAGGTCTGGGCTGATGTCGGCGTCTGTGGCCGGATCGCCGGGGGAAGAGAACGCTCTCGGGGCGTCGGCGGACAGCGCGGTGGGTGGTGGGTTGTCGACTTTCGACCTGGCGCACTGGTAGGTGGTGGAGCCGAGCAACGCGATGCTGATCAGTGCGAGGACGATGCGGCCGGGTGACCAGGCCCGGGGGCGTGCGGTCGTCGCGAGCGATTGTCGGGATGGTGTTCGCCGCCGGCGAGGCGACGGGCCCGGTCGCCAGGCTGGGCGTCCTTCCTCGACCGGTCCGAAGCGGGCGATCGCGGCTCTGGTGCGGGCGGGTGCCTCGTACCTGGTGGCTCCGGCGACGAAGGTCTCGTCGAGGACGAGCCCGGCGAACGGATCCCGCTCGCCATCGTCCTTGCCGCCGTCGCTGTTGCTGCTGCCGTCGTTCTTCGGCGCGGGCGGCGCGCTGTCCCCGGGCATGCCGGCGTCTCCTCGGGAGATTGGTTTTGTTGGAGCCCAACGGCGGGCATTCGATCGGTGTGCCGGCGAGGCGCCGCGCCGTCCAGGGATATCGAGGGCGGCGCGGCACCAGGTCGGCGTCAGTCAGCCGGATAGATCAGGATGGGCTTCTGGGCCTGCGTGGGCTGATAGACCGGGTCGTCGATGTATTTGACGTCAACCCACCAGGCGCTCCCAGGTGGACTGGCCGCGAACACGGGAAAAGTGACCTGTGCTTTTCCGTCCGCGGACGCGGGAGCGGTTCTGGTCTCGAAGCCCCACCGGACCTCGAAGGTGCCCGTCGCAGGAGCGGTCTGAACACCCTTGTCCAGGGAGATGTCCACGACCAGGGTCTGCCCGGTGATCACCTTTTCGGGCACCGTGACCTGTAGCGCCGATGCTGGTCCCTCGTGGGTGAACTCCGTGGCTCCGGGATGGTAATGCTCGTCGCCACTGTATGAGGCACGGAAGTCATGGTTTCCCGTCACCACGTCCTTGTTCCACCGCGCGACCGCGTCCTGAAACTCGGAAAACGGGTCGTGCTCCAGGGGGACCGTCGCGATGGCCGCCGCTTCCTGGTAAATCGTGACCGTGCCGGTGGGCATCGGGCCCTGGGTGGGATTGTCGGGATTCGCGATGGTGATGTGGGTATTGATGTACGACGCGTGGTACATGAAGGAGACGGTCAGCTTTGGCGTGATTCGAATGTCCGTCGTCCCGGGCGAGCTCGTCGGTGTCGTTTCGGTCGGGTCTGCTGTGGGGCCGGGCGAGGGTGTGGTCTCCGGTGAGGCCGGAGCGGACGGTGAGGACTGCGTCGGGGGCGCGGTGTTCGTGGGCGTCGGGCCGGGTGAGCCGGTCGTGACGGGGGTTCCGCTCGTCGAGGGAGCGGGCCCTCCGCCGGCGACCGGTTCACAGCCCGCCAGGATCAGGCAGGCCAGCCCGGCGGCGACGCCGACCTGCCTGCATCGGACCAGGTATCGGCCGGGACGGCCTGGTTCCCCTGGTCTACCGGTTCGAACCGGTCTCTTCCGGGAATCGGCGAGAAGCCTTCTCATTCTTTCTCCAGGATGTTGGGGTCAGATCGATATCCGGCGTCGGACTGCACGACGAGTGCGGTCCGAGCAGTCCGGAATGATGGGCTGTCGCGGCTGTGCTCAGACGACTGGCGTGGTCATGACACTGGTGACCGTCATGGGGGAACCGGCCTCGTCGGCGAATCCGATGAAACAGGTGGTGCGGCGACTCCCGGCACGCCAGCTCTCCGGCGCGATCAGGTTCCACTGCGGCTCGACGAGCGCGCCGTCGAAGCGGCCGATCTCCAGGTACGGGGCGGCGAGGTCGCCGCACCGCGGCCCGAGTTTCTCGTTGAGCCAGGTATCGGACGGCGCGGCCCCGTCCGGAGTCTCCGGCGCGCTCACCGCTCCTACGCTCTGTGCGTGATGGGGGAGTTCGCAGGGAGCCTCGACCAGCCCGTCGTCGCCGGCACGGCGAAAGCAGCTTCCGGCGGTGTGCGTCATGGACTGGTCGGCGCCACGGGCGCTTCCTTCGAACGGGCGGAACGCGGGCGGATCAAATTCGGTCATGCCGGCGGTGATGCCACAGGTGATCGTGCGCTGGCCGATCTCCCAGCCGGGCTTCTGGGGTCGGATCAGGCCGGCGGAGAAACGCCCGGCGGGGTCAAGCGGGCCGCCCAGATACTTCTCGATCATGGGCAGGCAGTGCTTGTCGGTGACGGCATCCCACTCCTCGGGGGTGGGATAGGCGCCGTCGCTCGGATGATCCGGCCGGATGCGGGTGTCGCCGACCGCCTCGAAGTAGTGGACACCCGCGCAGGGAACGTCCTGGGTCGAGGTCGAGTCGACATGCTGTTGCCAGGAGTAACACCGGCCGGGCTGGTAGTCCTGTTGCAGGAACTCGACGCCGGCGTCGGCGCTCGGGGATGCCGTCGTCGACGGTCCGATCGGGTCGATGGTCGCCGGGGCGGTCTGCTCCGCCGCGTCGGACCCGCGGTCCGCGGCGCGGTCTCCGTGCAGCGCGACCAGCCCGTAGATCACGGCGCCAAGGAGAACAGCGTTGATCGCGATGGTCGTGAGGTGATCGCGCCACTTGGCCGCCCGCAGCTGTCGGAGTCGTAGGAGCCGCCGGGAGAGCCGGGCCGCTCGGTTGCCCACCGATGTGAACCTGTTGCGGTTGTTGCTTCCGGGCACCCCGGTTACTCCTTCGGACACACTGAATGGCTCAGCGGCACTTCGGATCGAGTTGGATTCGGGATCCAGGTCGGGCGTAGGAACCACTGGCCGGGGTCATCGCCGCGACCACGCTGTTGTCGCCCACGGCGCATCCCTGGCCGGCCACGGGTGTCCAACCCAGCCTGCCGAGATAGTCGACGGCGCTACCCATCGGCATGCCCACGACGTCCGGGATCGATACGCAGTTGAGAATATGGATATGCATGCCGACCGGGGCGTCAAAGGTGGTCGGAGTGCCCGCCTCCGGAGTCTGGCCATTGACTTTTTCGTGCTCTCCGTTTGTGCTGCATCCCTCGGAGAAGGAGATGTTGTAGAACCCGGCCCGATGAAGAGTGTCTGTCGCCTCCGGTCGGGTTAGGCCGCGCACGTTCGGAACTGTGGCCTTAGCTGCCGGTGGTGTCGTCGCCGCTCGGGTCGTCGGGCGGGGTGCCGGGCCGGGCACCGGCGGCGGTGCCGACCTGGGTAGGACCGTCGGAGCCGGGGGAGGCGGCGGGACTGGTCCATGACCAGTTGGCGCCGTAGGGCCAGGTGCTGGGAGCGAAGGGGACGCCACCGCCCCCGAGGGCGACATGGTTCCGGGAGCACCCGGGGTCGAGGGCCGTTCTGGAGTTCCGGCAGTGCCGTGGGCCGAGGTCTGACCCGGAATGACGACCTGGAAGTCGTGCGGCGTTCCGGAGGTTGGTGCCGTCGTCGCCGGACCGCCCCGTGCGGAATGCTGTGTTCCGTCAACCTGCGCGCTGATCGGGGCGGGCCGGGACGGTGAACCTGGTTCGCAGCCTGCGAGGACAAGGCATGCCAGTCCGGTTACGATGCCCGCCCGCCCGCGGCTGCCGGAGCGTGGGCGTGGGCGGCCTGCGATGTCGGGCCGAAACGGCCGACTCCGCCCGGCTACCGTAAGCCTCCGGGTTTTTCTCATGACGTTTTTCTCCAGAATTTTTGTAACGTTCGAGTGCGGTCACCGCTCGATTCCGGCTCGGGCGGAGCAGGTAGGGGATCCGCTGTCATACGTTCGCTTTGAACGACCCCGAGTCGTCGTCCGGGCTGAGCAGGCCGGTCGTCTCCAGTTTTCTGCCGTTCCGGTCGACGAGGCTCACGGTGCAGGTGGTGGATCGGGTTCCCACCCACCGGCTTGCCGGGGGGAGGGAATGCGATCCGCCCTGTACGGACGCGCCCCCGAATCCCCGGTCGAGATAGGGCGCGATGCGGGGTGCGCAGGCCGCGTCGATGAGTTCGTCGAGCCGCTCCGCCGAGAGAGGCGCGCTGTTCGGTGCGCCCTCGGCGGTGTCTGCCAGGGTCGCCGTGCCCACGCTCTGCGAATGGTGGCTCTGCTCGCAGGGGACCACCTCGTTGCGGCCCTCGGCGTTCGTGCGGAAGCAGGTCCCGGTGGGATAGGTCAGCGCCTGGTCGGCTCCGCGGACCTGTCCTTCGAGGTCGGGCACCTCGTACGGTGCCGTGGGAGAGGGATGGAGTGAGAGGCCGCAGACGATGTCCCGCTCGCCGGTGTCCCACTCCGCTTCCTTGGGGTGGAGGACGCTCGTGCCGAAGCGCCCGAACGGGTCGAGCCCGTAGCCGAGATACGCGGTGATGAGCGGCTCGCACTGCCGCCTGCCGAGCACTACCCACTCGGCCGGCGACGGGTACGTCGCCCCTTCGGGATAGGCGGAGCCGACGTCGAGTGGGCCGACCGCTTCGAACAGGTGCGGGCCGGCGCAGGGGACGTCGTTGACCGCGGTCGAGACGTCCCGCTGGAGCCAGGTGTAGCAGTGACCGGCCGTCCAGTCCCGCCGGTAGAGATCCGGTAGCGATTCCTCGGCGATGGCGTCGCGGCCGGAGGCACTACCTGCCGGGGTCGGCGGGTCCGCCGAGAGCGTGGTGGACGGCGGACTGTCGACGGCCGAGGCCACGAACCCGTAGACGGTGGTCGAGAGCAGCACGACGCTGATCAGCGCCAGCACGATCCGCCCCCGGGACCGCGGCCGCGGCGAGATCTCCGGAATCGGCTGGGACGCCCGTCCGCGGCCCAGCAGTGGTCCGGAGGCACCTCCCGCCCGCCGTGGCCGGCCGCCGCCGTACGAGCGCCAGGGCGTCGAACCGTCTTCGAGTGGCCCGAAGCGGGCGACCGCGGCTCTCGTCCGGGCTGGGGCCTCGTATCGGGTGGCTCCGGCGATGAAGGCCTCGTCGAGGACCAGATCGGCGAACGGATCGGTGAACGGGTCGGGCTCGGCGCCGTTCGGCGTGGGTGCGCTGTTTCCGGACACGCCGGTTACTCCCTCGGACACGCAGGATCAGGACGCGTCGCGAGTGGTCGCCGACGTCCGCGACAGCCGACGGCCTGCAGATCAATGTGCGCGCAATGCGACGATCCGGATACCGAGGGATGTGCAGCCGGCCATATTAGGGCAAGCTGTGAAGAAGTTGGCACCTGGGCCGGGCATGCTGGGGCGCGGAAAGCCCTGCCTCTGGAGCGCCGTCACGGAAGGCAATCGCGCGCCGCGCGGGGCCGTTCCGTTCTGCCACGTCAGGCGGCTAGCACCCAAACGACGACCAGCCGGCCGTGGGCGACGTCATTACTGACAGTCGTCACCTGCGGCCGGCTGGCTCATTTCACCTGGCGTGCGGCTGGCTGGTCCGCGGCCGGTGGTGGTTCAGGAGTGAATGCGCCGAACCGGCTCGGAATCGCCGTTCACCGGAAGCGGCTGGGTGGTGGCGAGCAGCGGCTCGGCGGACGGCGTCACGATCGACGTCCGGCCGCGGCGCGGCGCGGTGCCGCGGGCGTTCACCCACGCCGGCCGGCGGCGCTGCACGGGCCGCTCGACGAAGTAGTAGGACGCCGACGCGAGCCCGAGGCTGACGACGAGGGCGGCGCCGGCCGCCGGGACGCGGCCGAAACGGGGGACGAGCGAGTCGTTGGCGACCCCGGTGACGGGGAAGTGCCACAGGTACAGGCTGTAGGAGATCCGCCCCACCCAGGCGGCCGGACGGGCACTGAGCACCCGGTCGTACCAGCCGGGCCGGTGCTGGTCGGCACCCAGGACGGCGACGGCGGCGAGCACGGCGACGAGCAGGTAGCCACCGCGGGCCATCCAGTTCGGCGGGCCGTGCAGATCGGGACCGGTGAAGAAGAGGATCACCAGGCCCAGCAGGCCCACCGGGCCGAACGTAGCGGCCCGGGCCAGGAGCTGGGCGGTGCGGCTGCCCGCGACCCGGGACAGGTCGCCGGCCACGGCGGTGCCGTCCGCCGCCGAACGCAGCGCCTCGTGGCGCCAGGTGGCGAGCAGGCAGCCGACGAGCAGCGAGTCGAAGCGGGTGTCCGGCGCGAAGTAGATGCGGAAGTTCGACACGCCGCTGCCGATCAGGATCTCCCGCCAGATCAACACCAGGATCACGGCGCTGATGAGGATCTCCGGCAGGCGCCGCCGCCAGCGCTCGCTGCGGCAGATCAGCACCAGGGCGATCGGCCAGAGCAGGTAGAACTGCTCCTCGAGGGAGAGCGTCCACACGTGCCCGAACCATGCGCCGCTGTCCGGAGGATTCAGAGTGCGCTGGATGTTGGCGACGTAGAAGAGGGCTGCGAGCCCGTTGCGAAGGAACTGCCACTGGTCGTCGGTGTCCTTGACGAGAAGGACGAGCGGAATGCCGGCTGCTACAAAGATGTAGAAGGCGGGAAGGAGTCGGAAACCACGGCGGGCCCAGAAGGCGCGCAGCGAGATCCAGCCCTCCCGGTCGCGCTCGGCCAGCAGCAGGCCCGTGATGAGGAACCCGCTGAGTACCAGGAAGAGATCGACGCCCAGGTAGCCGCCCGGCACCAGGTCCATGTGGTGGAAGAGCACCGTCAGGACGGCCAGGGCACGCAGTCCGTCGAGCGCGGGGTTATGGCCGCCGATGGTTGCTCGTCGAACCTTCCGTGCCGGTGGCGCCGGTTCGCGGCTCGCATCTTCGGTCAGCTTATCCACGATGGTTCCCCCCACAGGTCCCAGCAGTACGGGTAGCACTGACTGGAAACGATAGACGGGTCTTTTTCGATCAGTGGCGCCCACCTCGTCGGGGGTACCTGAAGGTGCTGCGCAATAGCCGGCGCAATGTCGTCGCGGATAACCTGGTCCGCCGCGTGCGCGAACTGCGGCGTGACACGCCATGCGAGCCGTCGAGCCCTCGGCACGTCGAGCGGACGGGGCAGCGGCGCGTCGAGCCGGCGGGGCGGCAGGGCGGCGGCGGCCGGCTCCCGCCCCGCCCACGTCCCCGGGATGTCGCATCAACGGCCCTGGTGACAGGCCTGCCGCGCCGCCGCGAGCGGTGGGCGGTCTGCGGAATGCGGAGATTCGGCGTTGTCCGGCGCGACAATCCCTGCATGAGGTTCAGCGTGGAACGCGACGTACTCGCCGACGCGACGGGCTGGGCCGCCCGGTACGTGCCGAAGCCCACCGCCGGCGCCCAGCAGGTGCTGACGGGCCTGCTGCTGGAAGCCACCATGCCGACCCCGGACCAGGACCAGGCCGGGGATCAGGCCCAGGCGCCGGGCCCGGCGCTCACCGTCTCCGCGTTCGACTCCGAGGTCGCCGCGCGGGCCCCGGTCGAGGCCGTCGTCACCGAGCCCGGCCGGGTCGTCGTGCCCGGGCGGCTGCTGGCGGACGTCGTGCGCAACCTGCCCGACGCGCCGGTGGTCGTCGAGGCCACCGAGACCAGGGTGATCATCGAGTGCGGCGCGGCCCGGTTCCGCATCCCGGCGCTCGCCGTCGAGGACTACCCGGTGCTGCCCGCGTTCCCGCCGCCGGTCGGCGAGGTGGACACGCTCGGCTTCGCCGCGGCGGTCGCGCAGGTGGCCCCGGCCGCCGGCCGGGACGACGCGCTGCCGGTGCTCACCGCCGTCCGGCTCGAGATCGCCCGGGGCGGGCTGACGATGGTCGCCACCGACCGGTACCGGCTCGCCGTCCGGACGATCCCGTGGCAGCCCACCGTCGACGACCCCGACGCGGTCGCGCACGTGCCGGCCCGGCTGCTCGCCGACGTGGCGAAGCTGCCGACCACCGCGTCCCGGGTCATGCTCGGGATGGGGGTCGACGAGGCCGGGGTCCCGCGCTTCGGGTTGTCGGTGAACGGCCGGCAGACGATCGTCCGGCTGCTGGAGGGGAGCTTCCCGAACTACCGCCGGCTGCTGCCGGAGACGTCGGAGCTCACCGTCACGGCGCCGACGGCGGTGCTCGCGGCCGCCGTCCGCCGGGTCGCACTGGTGGCGACGCGCACGGCGCCGCTGCGGTTCACGTTCTCCGCCGGCCAGGTCGTGGCCGAGGCGGGGGACGGCGGGGGCGCCCAGGCGTCCGAGCTGGTGCCCGTGGAGTACGACGGCCCGGAGCTGTCGGTGCTGTTCAACCCCGCGTTCCTGCTGGACGGCCTGGCGGCGGTCGAGGGCGACGAGGCCATCATCGGGTTCGCCACCGCCGACCCGGAGATCGCCTCGAGCAAGCCGGCGGTCCTCACCGGCAAGGACGACGGTGAGGACTACCGCTACCTGCTCATGCCGATCCGCACCGGCACCGCCTGACCGCTCCGGCGCGCCCCCGAGCGCGCCGGAGCGCCGGCTCAGGGTGCGGTCGGGGCCTGGGTCATCGTGCCGGCGCCGGGAACCACCCCGCCCGCGGCCGCGGCCGCCGGGTCGATCGGGCCGTCCTCGGTGACGTTCAGAGTCCCACCCGCGGCCCCGGATTCCGCCGCGGTCGGCGAGTCCCAGGTCACGCCGTCGAGCGGCGGGTTCGCCCACTTCTGGACGAACTCCTTCACCACGTCGGCGGAGACGGTGCCGCAGCGCTGGGTGCGGTCCCAGCCGGTCAGCACGAAGTGCTGGTCGCCCGCGAAGTCGTTGCGCGTCCACGGCATCGCGATGAAGCGGTTCCCGGCGTCGGCCGCGACCGTGCGCAGCTTCTCGACCTGGTCGGCGGGCAGCTTCGCGTCGTACCAGCCGACCACGAAGCCGTGCTCCAGGTTGTGCACCGCCCGCTCGGCGCGGATGCCCGAGTCCGGGTTGTAGAACCGGATGGCGTCGGGCAGCGGGTCGGACTCGTGGTTGCCCGACGACGGCGGGGAGTCCTTGTACTCGACCGTGTCGGTGGCTCCCACGTGCTGGTTGCCGTACGACTGGTCGTTGCGGATCCCGGTGCAGTTCGCGGTGACCGCGGCCGGGGAGGCGGCGGCGACGTAGCCGACGCTGCGCTCCTTGTTCTTCGACCGATTGTCGAAGACGCTGTAGACGATGATCCCGGCCAGGAGGGCGAGCGCGACGAAGCCGGAGGTGCCGTAGATCAGCAGTGCCCGCCGGCGCTCCTTCCGCTTCTGCTCGCGGCGGAGCTCCTCCAGACGGGCGTTGCGCGCGACGCTCTTCTTCCCCACGGGGCCCGATCCTACGAAGTGTCGAACACGCCTGAGCCGCCGCGGTCCGCCCGACCCGCCGCCGACCGCCACTATCGGCGAGATCGGGGCCTGTCCGCCGACAGGCGGAGATCGCGCGAACCGGACGTCCTATGAACCGGACGGTAGCCGTACGTAGTTCAACATGACCATTAAGTGAATGCCATCGTAGCCTTCCGGCCGGCGAGCGGAAGGCCCCCGCGCCGTTGACCATGGCCCCAGCCGCTCCGCGCCGGCGGACGTCGGCGCGGCCGTACCGGGCGCCGGCCCCGGCTCAGCGCTCCACGACGAACGCCGCGATGTCACGGGTCGGCCGCGGGTGCGCTGGTGCGGCCGGGTGCCCCACACCCACGACGCCCATCGGCGTCCAGGTGCGCGGCAGGTCCAGCGTGTCGGTCACGACCTCCCCGCAGAACAGCGCGGACGACACCCAGCACGAGCCCAGGCCCTCGGCCGCGAGCGCGACCAGCAGGTTCTGCACGGCGGCGCCGAGCGCCACGGTGAACATCCGCTCCTCGGCCCGCACCCGACGCTCGTCCGGGTAGGGATGCGCGCCGTCGGTCACCATCATCGGGACGATCAGCACCGGCGCCCGGCGCAGCACGTCGCCGCGGCGCAGCCGTTTGCTCACCGAGTCCTCGTCGAACCCGTCGCGGCGCAGGTCGTCCGTCCAGGCCATCGCCATCGCGTCGAGCAGGGCGTGCCGGCGCGCCTCGACCAGCACGAACCGCCACGGAGTGGTGTGGTGCGGAGCGGGCGCGGTGATCGCCGCGGCGATCGCCTGGTGCACCGCCGCCGGGTCGACCGGGAGGTCGGCGAACTCCCGCACCGTGCGCCGCGCGAACGGGGCCGAGCGGCGTGCCTCGACCGTGCCGAGCTGGAACATGTCCTCGTCCCAGGGCCGCAGCAGCGCGCGTGACCCGCTCCCGTCGTCGGGCCGGCGCGCGAACCCGCGGACGATCGCCACCGGTGTGGCGCCGAGCTTGCCCTTCACCAGGTCCGCCGCGCCGGCCAGCTCGTCGGCCTCGGCGATCTCGGTCATCCCGAGTTCGTTGCCGTAGGAGTCGATGTCGCCGATGTGGCTGCGCAGCGCCGCCATCCCGGCGACGCCGATCGCCATGTCGGTCAGCCCGCGCCGCCAGGGCCGCCCGGCCGTGTCGCTGATGATCACCGCGACGTCGACGCCGAGCCGGTCGCGCAGGCCGTCCCGCAGCGTGCGGGCACTGGCATCGGGATCGACCGGCAGCAGCGCGATCGAGTCCTTCGCGATGTTGGACGCGTCCACCCCCGCGCTCGCCAGCACGAGGCCGTGGTGCGTCTCGACGATGCGGGTCGGGCCGCGGCGCGCGACCTCGCGCACGGACTCGGCGTCGATGGCGGCCTGGCGCGTGGCCTCTCTGTCGCCTTCGATCCGAATCAGCCGGTCCTCGGCCTTCGACACGATCTTGGACGTCACGACGAGGACGTCACCGTCACGCAGCCCGGGGCCGCCTCCGGGCCCGGCGCCCGTGGCCGCGGCCACGGCGATCAGCGCGGCGAGGTCGTCGCCCGGCCGCACCTCGCCGATCCCGCCCAGCGGCAGAATCCGCAGCTCCCGCTCCGCCAGCGGCTCCTCGCCGACCTGCTCCGCCGCGCCCGTGCCCACCTGCTCGTCGGACTTCCCGAAGTTCTCGAACTTCTCGGACTTCTCGGACTGCTCGGCCGGCAGCGCGTCCTCCACCGCCGGAGGTTCCCCGACCGGGGCTTCGCCGCCGACCGGGGGCGGGCCTTCCGCCTCGGGTGCGGCGACGCCCGGGAACGACGCCTCCGCGGGTTCCGGTCCGTCCTTCGACATGGATGTCCCCACCGGGGACAGGTCAGACACCGGCGAGCTCCAGCGCCGCCTCCACGATCGCCACAGTGGCCTCCAGATCGGTCATGAGAAGCGGTACGGCTTTCACGGTAGCTCCGGGTATGGCGTCGGGGTCCGCCGCGATCGCCGCGTCCACGACGTCCACCAGCCACCCGTCCAGCAGACCGTGACCAAGCTCTTCGGTCGTTCCCCCGGAGGTGGCACCGCCGGTACGGTGCCGGCCGCCGTAGTGCGCGCCGACCGCGCGCGCCGACGTCTCGACACCGATCGCCTTCAGGCACGCGTCGGCCATCCCGCGGACCGCCGATCCCCCGATGATCGGTGAGACGCCGATGACCGGGGCCAGGGTGACCCGCAGCGCGTCCGAGACACCCGGCACCGACAGGATCGTCCCGATCGAGACCACCGGGTTGGACGGCCCGATCAGCACGACGTCGGCGTCCGCGATCGAGTCCAGCACACCCGGCGCCGGCTTCGACTCGGCGGCACCGACGGACAGGATCGCCTCGGCGGGCACCTGCGCCCGCATCCGCAGCCACCACTCCTGGAAGTGGACGGCCCGACGTCCCTCGTCATCAGTGATGATCACATGGGTCTCGACCCGGTCGTTCGACATCGGCAGCAGGCGCACCCCCGGCTTCCACCGGTCGCACAGCGCCGTCACGACGTCGGAGAGTGGGTAACCGGCCTCGATCATCTGGGTGCGGACGAGGTGGGTGGCGAGATCGCGGTCGCCGAGCCCGAACCAGCTCGGACCCACCCCGTAGGCGGCCAGCTCGGCCGAGACGACGAACGTCTCGTCCTCCCGGCCCCAGCCGCGCTCGGCCGAGATCCCGCCGCCCAGGGTGTACATCACGGTGTCCAGGTCTGGGCAGATGCGCAGGCCGTGCAGCGTGATGTCATCACCCGTGTTGCCGATCACGGTGATCTCGGCGTCGGGGCGGGCAGCCCGGACACCCTGCAGAAAACGCGCGCCGCCGATGCCGCCGGCCAATGCGGTGACCTTCACGTCGCATCATCCTGGCACCCGCACCGCCCCGACACCCCGGCACCCCGGCCGGCAACCCCGGGCCTCGCGGACACCGACTCGGCGGCCGGGGCCCCCGGCCCCGCCCTCGGATGTCGTGGTTCAGCTGGTGGTGGTGACCTCGGTGGCCGGAGCGTTCGGGGAGTGCTCGACCGCGGCGAGTGACGCCAGCAGGTAGCGGACGAGATGGCTGGTGGGCCGGCTCGGCGCCGGATTGGCCAGGCCACCCTCGATCGTGGCGACCACGGCGTCGGCGGCGATCTCGTGGTCGGGCTGGGGGACCAGGTCGGCCACGGCGCTCAGCGCCAGGCCGTGGAGCCACTCGTGCAGCCGCTCGTGGTACTCCATGATCGGCGGGGCGTGCGGGGCGCGCTCGGCGACGCAGGGGTGCAGCGTGCGGCGTCGCTCGACCGAGTCCAGCGCGGCGAAGAGCTTCTGTGCCGCCTCGCCGGGCAGCTCCGCGATGCGGTCCACCTCGCCGTCGAGCAGGCGGTTCAGGACGGCGGCGAACGCGTGGTCCTTGGACCGGAAGTACCAGTACACCGAGCCGGGCTCGATGCCGGCGGCGCGGGCGATCTCGGCGATGGAGGTACCGGCGAACCCGCGGGCGAGGAACTGCTGCTCGGCGACCGCGAGCAGCGCGTCGATCCGTTCCTCGCGCGGGACCTCCTGGCGGTTGCGTGGCACCTGATCAGCGTAACGACCCTGGCGGGGGGCAGGAGGGGATTGTCCGGTACCCGCGTCGTCCCGCCCGCTCCGTCATGCGGCTCCCGTGTCGCGGGGAGGGGATGGACGGTAGCCGCGCGTGACGATCCGCGCCGGTAGGAGCCATCTCTTGATTCTGGTTAGAGAGAGCTGTGAGATGGACCTAGCTCTCCACGTCGCTGGAAGGACCGCCATGTCCGCGATCAGGACCCCCCGGACTACCAGGAGCCCCCGCACGACCAAGAGCCTCGAAGCCCTCTCCGCCACCCTCAACCGAGCCCTCGCCGGGGCCCGCGCGCCACAGGTCGCGGCCGCCCGGCACGCGGACCTGCGCGGCGGCGCGTCCGCGCCGGGAGCCGCGCGAACCGACACGCTGGCCGCCCGCAGGCGGACGAACCTGCTCATCGGCACCCTCGAGCGGCTGCGGAACCCGGCGGCCGGCCCCCGGGCCACCCGCGGCGCCGGCACAGTCTGACCTGGACCCGCGCCGACCCGCCCTGACGGCGGCCCGGCCCCGCGGGGACATCCACCTACGATCATCCATCGACTACCCAGGGTGAACGCATGACGAGTACGGCGGCGGTACCGGACGGATCACGACCCGGGCAGGCGGTGGCCCCGGAACAGGGGAGCCGGCACCGGCAGGAACCGCCGCCGTCCGCCGCCGCCATGCGCCGCGCCCTGCGCCGCGCGCGCGACGGCGTCACCCTGGACGTCACCGAGGCCGCGATCCTGCTCGCGGCGCGCGGCGAGGATCTCGCCGACCTGTGCGCCTCCGCGGCGCGCGTGCGTGACGCCGGCCTCGCCTCCCTGGGGCGGCCCGGCGTCGTCACCTACTCGCCGAAGGTCTTCATCCCGCTCACCCGGCTGTGCCGGGACCGCTGCCACTACTGCACGTTCGCGACCGTCCCGCACCGGCTGCCCGCGCCGTACCTGACGGTGGACGAGGTGCTCGACATCGCCCGCGCGGGGGCGGCGGCGGGGTGCGCCGAGGCGCTGTTCACCCTCGGCGACCGCCCGGAGGACCGCTGGCCGGCCGCCCGGGAGTGGCTCGACGCCCACGGCTACGACTCGACGCTGGGCTACCTGCGCGCCGTCGCGATCGCGGTGCTGGAGGAGACCGGCCTGCTGCCGCATCTCAATCCCGGCGTGCTGAGCTGGTCGGAGCTCGCGCGGCTCAAGCCGGTCGCGCCGTCGATGGGCATGATGCTGGAGACGACCGCGACGCGGCTGTGGTCGACGCCCGGCGGCGCCCACTACGGCTCGCCCGACAAGGAGCCCGCCGTCCGGCTGCGGGTGCTGGCCGACGCCGGGCGGCTCTCCATCCCCTTCACGACCGGCCTGCTGCTCGGCATCGGCGAGACGGCTGTCGAGCGCGCCGAGACGATCTTCGCGCTGCGTGGGCTGGCCCGCGAGTACGGGTCCGTCCAGGAGGTCATCGTCCAGAACTTCCGGGCCAAGGATGACACCGCGATGCGCGGTGAGCCGGACGTCGGCGCCGAGGAGCTCGCGGCGGCCGTGGCGGTGACCCGCCTGGTGCTCGGCCCGCGGATGCGGGTGCAGGCGCCGCCGAACCTCGTCGACACCGCCGAGTGCGCGCTGCTGCTCTCCGCCGGCCTCGACGACTGGGGCGGTGTCTCGCCGGTGACTCCGGACCACGTCAACCCGGAGCGGCCCTGGCCTGATCTGGACGTCCTGCGGGAGGTGACCGCGGCGGCGGGCTTCACGCTGCGGCCGCGGCTGACCGTCCACCCGACACACCTGGACGAGCCGTGGATCGACCCGCGGCTGTCCGGGCACGTGGCGGCGCTGGCCGGTCCGGACGGGCTGCTCGCCGAGGGCGCCCGGGCGGCGGGGCTGCCGTGGCAGGAGCCCGACGGCGGCCTGGGGAACAGCGGCCGCACCGACCTGCACACCGCGGTGGACACCGAGGGACGACACTCCGCCACCCGTTCCGACTTCGACTCCGTCTACGGCGACTGGGCCGGCCTGCGCGAGCAGGTGCGCGCCGCCGGCACCGGGGTGGACGGGATCTACGGCACGGGCACCCGGGCGGGCGCCGGTGCCGCGGAAGCCGTGGCATCCGCCGCGGGGGAGGAGACCACCGAGGACACGGCTCGGGTCAGCACGGTGGTCCCGGTCGGCACGGCGGCCGGTGGCGGCGTCCCGTCCGAGGACGGGTCCGAAGAGACCACAGCCACCACGGGAACCACCGACGGCGCGTGCGGCGCGATCACCCGGGCGGAGCCGGAGGTGCTCGCGGCGCTGCGGCGGGCCAGCACCGACCCGGCCGGACTCACCGACGCCGAGGCGCTGACCCTGTTCGGGGCGACGGGTGCCGCGCTGGAAGAGCTGTGCGGCCTCGCCGACGCCCTGCGCGCCCAGACCGTGGGCGACGACGTGACCTACGTGGTGAACCGCAACATCAACTTCACCAACGTCTGCTACACCGGCTGCCGCTTCTGCGCCTTCGCCCAGCGCCGCGCGGACGCCGACGCCTACACGCTCTCCCTGGACGAGGTCGGCTCCCGCGCGCGGGACGCGTGGTCCGTCGGCGCGACGGAGGTCTGCGTCCAGGGCGGCATCCACCCGGACCTGCCGGGCACCGCCTACTTCGAGCTCGCCCGCGAGATCAAGAAGCAGGCACCCGGGCTGCACCTGCACGCCTTCTCGCCGATGGAGGTGGCCAACGGGGTCGCCCGCACCGGGCTGTCGACGCTGGAGTGGCTCACGGCGGCCCGGGAGGCCGGGGTGGACACCATCCCCGGCACCGCCGCGGAGATCCTCGACGACGAGGTCCGCTGGGTGCTGACCAAGGGCAAACTGCCCACCGCCGCCTGGGTCGAGGTGGTCACCACCGCGCACCGCGTCGGCCTGCGCTCCTCGGCGACGATGATGTACGGCCACGTGGACACCCCGGCGCACTGGGTGGCCCACCTGCGCCTGCTGCGCCGCATCCAGGAGGAGACGGGCGGGTTCACCGAGTTCGTCGCGCTGCCCTTCGTGCACCACAGCTCCCCGATCTATCTAGCCGGGGTTGCCCGACCGGGCCCCACCGTTCAGGAGAACCGGGCGGTGCACGCCATGGCCCGGATCCTGTTGCACGGAGCGATCGACAACATCCAGTGCTCGTGGGTGAAACTCGGTACGGAGGGCTGCGTCCAGGTGCTCGCCGGTGGGGTCAACGACCTCGGAGGCACACTGATGGAGGAGACGATCAGCCGGATGGCGGGCTCGCAACACGGCTCACGGCGCTCCATAGCCGAGCTGGAGGAGGTCGCGCAGGCCGCGGGCCGTCCCGCTCGGCAACGGACCACTACATATGGCGTGGTCTCCGCGGAGCGTCTTGGTACCGCACGTGGTGACGCGGCGCGCACCATGCTGACTGTCGTGACCTGAGAGCTCGTCACAGCTCGCTTATGTGGTGACGGTCTGTGACCGGGGTCTCGGTGGCCTGCGGTCGGCGCTGGTGATCGGTGTAGGTTCGGGTGAGATGTCCGAGAATCTCGGCGTCCGGTATGGGGTGTTCGTCCGGTCCTGTGTGACCGGAGGGCCTCCGGCGCGTCCGCCCGATCGTCACTCTCCGTATTGGAGGGTGCGACCACGGGGACCCTCCGTGACGAGCCCCAGTGACTGTGAGCTATGGTCTCATCGCTGGTTGTAGAAGATGTTGCGTCGGTGGGGTTGACGCGGCCAAGTCTGGCGCGTGTAATTACCGGCGTGTCATTCCCCCCGTCGACGGGACTCGTGCGGTAGGCGACGTCCGGTCGGAATGGATCCCAGGCGCCGTGCGCCGGCGTCCGGGGGGGTGGCCGACCGCACCGCGACGGGTCTGGAGGAGTCCATATGGAGCACACCGACGCGGGCGTCCACACCGTCCTGGCGGACGTCGAGCGTCCCGCTGAGCACGACACGGGTCCGGTCGGGGAGTCAGGGCCCGTGGCACGTCCGCTGCCCGTTCCCGTTCCCGGGCCGCCGGCACTCGCGGCCGGAGCGGTGCACCCGCGCCCGGCCGCGGCGTCCGCCATGGCGGTCGCGCCGCCGGTCATGCCCGGGCGGGGCCGGCCCGAGCTCGTCGAGACCGGATACGACTCCGCGACCGACGACCTCGACGACGATGTGGACGACGAGGGCGACGAGGACGAGGACGAGGCGCGGGACGGCGCGTTGGTCGGCCCCGGGGGCGTCACCCTGCCCCGAGGCGACGGCTCGCTGTCCGACTCCCTCGCCCAGGTGATCGACATCGGCTTCGGCGACCTGCTCGGCGAGGCGATGGAATGGCAGGAACGGGCGCTGTGCGCGCAGACCGACCCGGAGGCGTTCTTCCCTGAGAAGGGTGGGTCGACCCGGGAGGCGAAGCGCATCTGTTCGGGCTGCGAGGTGCGGGTCGAGTGCCTCGAGTACGCGCTGGAGAACGACGAGCGGTTCGGGATCTGGGGCGGCATGTCCGAGCGGGAACGGCGCAAGCAGCGCCGCCGGGCAGTCTGACGGCGGATCCACCAGGCGGCGCCCGCGATGACGAGACCAACGCGGGACGCCGACCACCACCGGTGGGCGGTTCGTTCCCGAGGAGCCGTTCGTCCCGGTCAGCGGGTCGTAGCGGTCGTCGTGACGCGGCGGGATCAGCCCGCGGCGCCCGGCGGCCACGACCCGCGACAAAACGGTCTCGGCAGTACTGGTACCGCTGCGGCGCCTGCGACGGTCGCTGCGGGCCCGACGGTCGCTGCGGGCCCGGTGGGTCCGGTGGGTCCGGTGGTCGCGCTGACCGCGTCGACCCGCCCGCCCGAGCGGATCGTGGTCGTCCGTCTCGGCGGCCCCGCGCTCGGCGGCCCCGCGATCCCGGCGCAGCGAATCCCGGCGCAGTGGGTTCCGGCGGCAGACGGCCCCACGCAGCCGAGCCCGGACCCTGACGTCCCGAGCCTTCCCGCCCGAGACGTCCCGGGCCTTCCCGCTGGGGACGTCCTGAGCCTGCCTGCCGGGACGTCCTTCGGTGTCGCGGTCGCGGCCGGTATCCGGCACGGCGGGCTGGGCGGCGCGCCCGACACCTTCTACTGGCTGATCCACGACGGCGTCCTGCCACGGCCCGACGCCCTGGAACGGCTGCTCACCTACGCCCGCGTCGACCCGGGTGCGGCGGTCCTCGGTCCCAAGGTGCTCGACGCCGCCCGACCGGAATTCCTGCTCGAGGCGGGTGTGACGGTCGACCGGGCCGGCCGGCGGATCACCGGTGTCGTCCCGGGCGTGCCCGACCACGGTCAGCATGACGCCGTGCGGGACGTGCTGGCCGTCTCCTGCACGGGGATGCTCGTGCGAGCCTCGGCCTGGGAGCGGCTCGGCGGCCTGGCCGCGGACATGACCGCCGGCCTCGATCTGGATCTCGGCGCCCGCGCGGCGCGGGCGGGCCTGCGGGTCGTCGTCGTGCCCCCGGCGGCGGTGCTGCTCGCGCCGCCCGCACGCACCGACGCGCCTCTCGCTGACAGGCCTCTCGCGTCCGGCGCGTCTCGCGCGGGCGACCGTGTCGGGAGGGTCGCGGGAGCGCGGGTGCGGCTCGCGCTGACGGCGGCGCCCTTCCTCGTACCGGCCGTGCTCGCGTTGGTGGTCGCGGGCGCGGCGCGGGCCGGTGCCCGCCTGCTCCTCCCGCCCCGGGACAGCGGTGATCCGAGCGGCCCGCGTTCCCGCGGCCGGTGGCGCGACGCGTTGACCGAGCTGTGGATCGCCGGTGCCGTCCTCGCCAGCCCGCGGCCCCTGTTCCGGATGCGCGTGCGGTTCGGCCGGTGCGTGGCGGTGCCGCGGCGTGCCGTGCGCGAGCTGCTGTCGGCCCGACCCCGCGCGGTCGCCGACCGGGCGCCGAGTGGTCCCCGCGCGGTCGCCCCGCCGCGGGCGCTCGCGGTGGTGATGGCCCTGTTCCTCGGGGCGGCTGGCCTGGCCGTCCGCCGGTTGCCACCGGACGCCGTCGGCGGCGGCGTGCCAATGCCCGAGTACGCCGGTGACCTGTGGTCCATGGTGTGGTCCGGTTGGCAGGGCTCCGTGGGCGGCGTGCTCGGCTGGCCGGGCTCCGCACCGCCCTGGACGGCTCTGCTCGCCGCGCTGTCGTCCGTTGCCGCCCCGGTCGGTCTCAGCGTGGCCGCGACCTGCTCGATCGTGCTCGCCGTCGCTCCGGCCGCGGCGACCTACCTCGCGTACCGGGCCTCGGGACGGCTCGTCGGCTCGCGCGGCCCGAGGCTCGGCCTGGCGGCCCTGTACGGCGTGTCCCCGCCGGTCACGGGATCAGTGCTGGCCGGCCGGATCGAGACCGCCGTCGCCCTGGCGGTGCTGCCCGCCGTTCTCGCGGCGGGGGACGAGTTCCTCCGTGGCCGGACGGTCCGGGCCGGAGCGAGCGGTTCCGGTTCCGGAACCGGCCTCGACGCCGACGCCGACGCCGACGCCGGTGGGCGCGGGCGCGCGGGCTGGCGGTTCGCCGTCTCCCTGGCCCTCGTCGTCGCGTGCGCGCCGGTGCTGGCACCGATCACGCTGGTCGGCCTGCCCACGGCGGCCTGGGCCGTCCGGAGATCACGGCCGCCGGGCACGCAACCGCCGCCGGTCGGGCCGGTGCCGGTACTTGGTGTGCTGATCGCGGGAGCCGTCCCCCTGCTGCCCGGCCTCGTCACGGGGGGCGTCGGGTGGTGGCCCGCCGCTGTGTCGTCCCTGTCGGGCTCGGAGCTGACCGGCCTGGTGGCCGGCGCTCCCGGTGACGAGGGGCAGGCCGCGGTGCTCTGCCTCTTCGTGGCACTGTGCCTCTTCGCGGCGCTGTGCCTGCTGCTCACCGCCTACCCCCGCCTGCTCGGCCGTCGGGCGTCCTCCGGGGTCGGTGGTGTGGCCACCGGCTGGGCGCCGGCCACGGCCCGGGTCGGGGCGGTCCTGCTCGGCGGATGTGTGCTGGCGTTCGCCGCCGGCCTGGCCACCGCGACGCCGATCCCGGGTCCCGCGCAGGAGGAGAGCCCGGCCCGCGCGGTCGCCGCGCTGAGCCGGACGGGCGGACCAGGCGCGCGCGTCCTGGTGCTGCGCCGGTCCGGCCCGTCGGGGCCGGTCGCGTACAGCCTGGCCGCCCAGGGCGGGCCGAGGTTCCCCGCCGCCGCCCCACACCGGCCGCCCTCCGCTGCCGACCGGGCGCTCGCGACGCTCGTGGCGGACATCTCCGCCGGTCCCCCGGACGCCGCCGACGCGCTGCCGGCGTTCGGTGTGGCTGCGGTCGTCGTCCCGGCGGGTTCGGCCGACCCGGCGCTGGTGGCCGCGCTCGACGCGGTGGACGGCCTCTCCCGGGAGAGGCGCGGTCCTGACGTGCTGCTGTGGCGCCCGGTCGCCGCCGCCCCCGGTGCCGGGGAGGGCACGACCCCGCTCCGGCTCGGCTCGCCCGGTCCGGCCGGACCGACCCGGCTGCCCGGCGGCGCCGCGGGGCGCCGGGTGGTGCTCGCCGAACCCGCCGATTCCGGCTGGCGGGCGACCCTGGACGGCGCGCCGCTGCCCGCGGCGGTCGCGGACGGCTGGGCGCAGGCGTTCGTCCTGCCGGCCGAGGGCGGCCTGCTCGAGGTCTCCTACGATCACCACCGCCACCGCGCCGCCGTGCTGGCGACCGCCGCAGCCGGGGCGCTCCTGCTGGCCGCGGGCCCCTTGGCCGCCGTCCCGCGCCGGCGCCGCGGCCGCCGCGCGGTGGCCACGCGGGCGGAGACCACGTGAAGCGGATCGTCGTGCCGGCCGGGGTGGCGTGCCTGGTCGGGGTGGTCGCGGCCCTGCTCGCCACGGCGGGGCCTCGTCCGCCCGCAGCCGTCCCCAGACCGGTCACCGCGGTCACCGCGGCCACCCTGGACTGCCCGGATCTCGGTCTGAGGGGGCAGGTGCCCCAGCTGCTGGACGTCGTGCGCGGCTCGGGGCCCGACGGGGTGGTCCGGCCATCCGGTGGCGGCGCGCTGCTCGGTGGCGACCGCCAGCACGACGAGCTGCTCTACCTGCCGCGTCCGGACTCGGGTGGCCCAACTCCGGGCGGCCCGGACAGCGGCCAGTCGGTGGCGCGGGGGCCTGCCGGCGGTCCGTTGCGGCTTGTCGCGACCGGGTCCGCCGCGGCCGGCCTCACCGCGACCGTGACCTCCCCCGGGTCGGGAGCGGGACCGCTGCGAGCCCGCTGCGAGCAGTCCCGCGCGCGGACGTGGTTCGCCGGCCCGGCCACCGTCGCCGGCCGCGATCCCGTCCTGTACTGGACGAACACCGGTCCGCGGCCGGCCCGGGTCAGTGTGGGCGCCGTGTCGTCGGGCCAGACGGCGCCCCGGGTGGAGGTGACCGTTCCGGTCGGGCGCACGGTCAGCCGGCGCCTGGCCGAGCTCGCCCCCGAGGCGACCGTGACCACCGTCGACGTCGATGTGCACACCGGCCGGGTTCTGAGCTGGCTGGTCGACCGCGCGAGCGGCTCCGGGCCGGCGGCGGCCACGCCCGTGCCGCCGACCGCCGGTCCGGCCACCCGGGTCCTGCTCGGCGGGTTCCTCACCCCTGCCGGGTCCGGCGGTGCGGGGGCACCGGCCGCCGGCCCGCCAACGGCCGATCTCGTGCTCTCCGCTCCCGGAGCGGCGGCGACCGTACGCGTCAGTGTGATCACGGCCTCGGGTCGCCACACCCCGGTCGGCCTGGAGGCCGTGCGGATCCCGGCCGGCGCGGCGCTGCGCCGCCCGGTCACGCTGACTCCGGCGGGTCCGTCCGCCCTGCTGGTCGAGTCGACGGACGGGGGCGGGATCGTCGCGGCGCTCGGCCTGCCCACCGGCGTGGCCGCGGCGGCTCCCGCGGCGTCGGGCGGCGGTCCGCCGAACGGGCGTACCTGGGTCGCCGGGGTCGTTCCGGAGCGGCCCCGCTGGGCGGGCGTCGTCGTCGGCGACCCGGGCGCGGCCGGGCCGACACCGCCGGGTCTGGTCGTCGCGGCGGCGCCGGTACCGGCCTGGACGGCCGGCGCGCTCGTCCTGGTCGCGCCCGGGCGGGCCGCCACCGTCTGGGTCGACGGCCGCCGGTTCGAGGTCGGCGCGGGCCGCGCGGTGCTGGCGCCGCTGCCGGCGGGCCGCGTCGGCGCGCGTGTCGTCGGCACCGGCGGCCCGCTCGTCGCGAGCCAGGTCCTCGGCACCGCGCCGCCGACCGCGGGAGTGGCGACCGCGCTGGTGCCGTGGACCGTCTCGGCCGTCGTGCCGCTTACCGGCGCGTGGCGCCTCCGGTACGGTCCGGCGTCGCTGGCCGATCCGCGCGTCGCCTGGTGAGCGGCACTCGCCCCGCCCGGACGAAGGTGTAGTGGTCTGCGTGTGCTCTCTGTCTGGCCGGGCTCAGACGCGGGAGCCCGCGGCGAAGACCCGTCCCGTGCCGGTGAGTGTCAGGGCTGCCGGGCCGGTCACCAGGGCCGAGCCGCCGCGGCGCAGGGTCAGCGGCGCCAGCGGCGAGCCCGCCAGGTCCGTGCCCGCGACCTCGACGCTGCCCTCCACCGCCAGCAGCACGGACGTGTCGGGCACCGCCACGCTGCCACCGGCGCAGACAGCCTCGCGCAGGACGAAGTCGTCCACCGGCACATCCCAGGCCCGCAGCTGGCCGCCGGGGCCGGTCGCCAGCGGGCGCGGGGTGAGTACCGGCGCGCTGGTGGGGCGCGGGTCGAGGATCCGCAGCAGCTCGTCGACGTCGATGTGCTTCGGGGTGAGCCCGCCGCGCAGGACGTTGTCCGACGTGGCCATGATCTCGATCCCGACGCCCTGGACGTAGGCGTGCAGCAGCCGCGCCGGCTGGAACAGGCCCTCGCCGGGGCGCAGCGTGACGTCGTTGAGCAGCAGCGCCGCGGCGATGCCGACGTCCCCGGGGTGGGTCTCGGCGAGCAGCAGGACGAGCTCGGCCGCGCGACGCAACTGCTCGTCCGCGTCGGGGGAGACCCGCTCGGCGGCGGCGACCGCCCCGGCGGCCAGCTCCTCGCCGGCCTGAGGGGGGAGTGTCAGCAGGCTGCGCAGCACCTGGGTGGCGCCGCCGGCCGGATCGGTCGCCAGGGGCGCGAACGCGGCGATCAGGCCGGGATGGCCGAGCCCGCGCGCGATCGCGAGGGTGGCGCCGGGCGCCCGGATGCCGGCGAGGGCCCGGAACGGCGTCAGGGCCACGATCAGCTCGGGCTTGTGGTTGCGGTCCCGGTAGCGGCGGCGCGGGTCGTCGGGAGCGATCCCGGCGGCCTGCTCGGCGTCGAAGCCGGCGCGTGCCTGCTCGACGTTCGGGTGGACCTGCAGCGACAGGGCCTTGTCGGCGGCCAGCACCTTCAGCAGGAAGGGCAACTCGCCGACGAGGTCGGCGGCCGCCCGCCGGCCTGAGGTTCCGGTGTCCACGACCTCGGCCGGGGCCTGGGGGTGGGTGCCCAGCCACAGCTCGGCGACGGGCTCCCCGTCGGACGGGACGTCCAGGAGGTCGGGTATCGCGGTCGGCGAGCCCCAGGCGTAGCGCTGTGCCCGGCCGTGCAGCTCCAGGATGCGGACCGGGGCACGCGGCGGCGGTGCCCCGCGTGGCGCGCCCGCCGGTCGACCGGTCCGCGCGTCCCACCTCCGAACGGACGTCCCGGTGTTGGCTGGTGTGGTCTCCCCGATGGTCACACGTGTCTCCGTCCCCGCGTCGGCGGTCGTGAGCGGCTCTGAGCCCGTCGGGTGGCTCTCGTGGTGGGCCCTACTCCTCGTCGTCGCCCCAGCCATGACCTTCGGGGTCGATCACGGCCGGGTCGACGTCCATCATCTCGGCGACCTCGTGGATGATCGCGTCGAGGACCAGCTCGGCGAGGTCCTCGTTGTCGACGGCGCGCGCTTCGAGTGGGCGCCGGTAGATGACGATCCGCCGCGGCGTGGCCGAGCGGCCCTTTCCGGTGGCCGGCTGGTAGTGCGCCAGCGGGATGCTGTCGTCGGTCACCGTGATCGGCGGTACGTCCTCGACGGCGAACTCGACGTCGGCGAGCTCGGCGGACCACCGGTGGTCCAGGTGCTCGACCGCGTCCAGGACGAGGTCGTCGAAACGCTCACCGCGGGTGGCGTAGGCGGGCACGTCCGGGGGTAGGAGCGTGCCACGCATGCCGCGGCCCCGTCTGTCCCGCCGCCGACGGGCGGGGATCGGGCGTCCGGCCGCGGGGAAGCGCACCCTGGGCGTGCTGGCTGGTTCGGCCATCGTGCCAGGGTAACGCCGGGTCCGTCCGGCGATCACCGCGGCGCGTGGCGAACCGGGCAAGTCGGCCCCGGACCCCCACCCACACCCCCACCTAGGGGGGCCCGACCAGGATCGACACGGCGTCAGAAGGCGGTTTTGGTCGAAGCGTGTGCGACGTTCTGGTGTAATTGTGTGCGTGGAGCAACCGAGCGATAACCACTGCGTCACAGTGACCTCTGTCGGTGCGCGACACGGCGGGCGGTGGTGGCCGTCGCCCGTTCCGGGGTCTACCGTCCGGAACGTGAAGCCTCGGCGCTGCTCCCGCTCGGCCTGTTCCGCGGCCGCGATCGCCACGCTCACCTACGCCTACGCGGAGTCCACCGCCGTACTCGGTCCGCTGTCGCCGTTCGTCGAGCCGCACTCGTATGACCTGTGTGGGGTCCACGCCGACCGGCTGACCGTGCCGCTCGGCTGGGCCGTGGTCCGGATCGAGGCCGAGCAGGCCGAACACCAACAGGCCGGCCAGGAGCCGACGTCCGACGACATCGAGGCGCTCGCCGACGCCGTGCGTGACTCCGCCCCGCGCCGTGGGTCGGAGCCGCCCCCCGGTCCGGCCGGTCCCGCTGGTCCCGGTGCGGTGCCGCCCGGCGGTCCCGGCGGCCGTGGCCGCGGCCACCTGCGTGCGGTGCCGAGCCCGTCGTGACGTCCGCGCCCGTCGTGACGTCCGCCTGACCCGCCCGCGTCTGACCCGCCCGCCGCCGCGGTACCTCGCACCGGCGCACCGGCGCCGGCCTGCCATGCCTCGTGACGCCGTCCCGCGCCGAACCCGTCCCGCGCGGCAAGGCGCTGACGGAGATGTCACCCCGGCCGGATAAGGTCAACCCGGTCGATCGACGCCGGTCAGGGAAGGTGGTTACGGGGTGCACGACCTCTCACGGATCTTCAAGGCATACGACGTGCGAGGTGTGGTGCCGTCCGAGTTCGACGTGGAGGTGGCTCGGGCCACCGGCGCGGCGTTCGTCCGCCTGCTCGGAGCCGGCCGGATCGTCACCGCCCACGACATGCGCGAGTCCTCCGTCCCGCTGGCGGCCGCCTTCGCGGACGGCGCCACCAGCCAGGGCGCGGACGTCATCGCCGCCGGTCTCGGGTCGACCGACCTGCTCTACTTCGCGGCCGGCTCGCTGGACCTGCCCGGTGCCATGTTCACCGCCTCGCACAACCCGGCGAAGTACAACGGCATGAAGCTGTGCCGGGCCGGCGCGGCGCCGATCGGGCAGCAGACCGGCCTGGCGGAGATCCGGGCGCTGATCGAGGCCGGCGTGCCGGAGTACACCGGCCGGCCGGGCACCGTCACCACCCGCGACCTGCGTGACGACTACGCGCGTCATCTGCGCTCGCTGGTCGACCTGAGCCGGATCCGCCCGCTGAAGGTCGTCGTGGACGCCGGCAACGGCATGGCGGGTCTGACCGTCCCGGCGGTGTTCGACGGGCTGCCGCTGACCGTCACCCCGATGTACTTCGAGCTCGACGGCTCCTTCCCGAACCACGAGGCCAACCCGATCGAGCCGGAGAACCTGCGCGACCTGCAGGCCGCCGTGCGCTCCTCGGGCGCGGACATCGGGCTCGCCTTCGACGGCGACGCCGACCGCTGCTTCGTCGTCGACGAGCGCGGCGAGATCGTCTCCCCGTCGGTCATCACCGCCCTGGTCGCCGAGCGCGAGCTGCGCCGCGAGCCGGGCGCGACCATCATCCACAACGTGATCGTCAGCCGGGCCGTCCCCGAGCTGGTGACCGAGCGCGGCGGCGCGCCGGTGCGCACCCGCGTCGGCCACTCGTTCATCAAGGCCGAGATGGCCCGCACCGGCGCGGTGTTCGGCGGCGAGCACTCCGGTCACTTCTACTTCCGGGACTTCTGGCGCGCGGACTCCGGCATGCTCGCGGCCCTGCACGTGCTGGCCGCGCTGGGCGGGCAGGGCGGCCCGCTGTCCGGCCTGCTCGGCGGCTACGCCCGCTACGCGGCCTCCGGGGAGATCAACTCCGAGGTCGCGGACGCCGACGTGGCGATGAACGAGGTCGAGAAGGCCTACGCCGCCCAGGCGGTCGACATCGACCACATGGACGGGCTGACCGTGTCGCTGGCCGACGGGTCGTGGTTCAACCTCCGGCCGTCCAATACCGAGCCACTGCTGCGCCTGAACGTCGAAGGGCGCGATGATGCCACGATGTGCCGGCTGCGCGACGACATCCTCGTCTGCATCCGCGGTGGAAGGGAGAACTCCTGATGAGCCTCGACCCCCTGTTGCTGGAGATCCTCGCCTGCCCGTGCCCGGAGCATGCTCCGCTGCGGCAGGAGACGCTGGACGGCGCTCCCGTGCTGGTCTGCGAGTCGTGCGGTCTGGCCTTCCCGGTCCGCGACGACATCCCGGTGATGCTGCTCGACGAGGCGAAGCCGTTCCCGGCCGCGGCCGGATCCTCGTCCTGACCGGCGCCGCGCGGCCCGCGTGAACGTCGACGAGCCCATCCTGGACGACGCGCGCAGGCTCGAGGCCGCGGACACGCTCAACCTGCTCCCGAACACGGCCTCGGCGGCGCGCCAGGTCCGGGAGAGCTGGCGCCTGGCGCAGGAGGCCGGTGTCGGGTCGCTCGCGGCCGACGGCCGGCCCCGCGCGGTCGTGGTCGTCGGGGTGGGCGCCTCGGCGCTCGCCGGGGACGTGCTCGACGCCGTCGCCGGGCAGGCCGCACCGGTGCCGGTGATCACACACCATCGGCACGGGCTTCCCGGCTGGGCCGGGGTGGCCGACGTGATCCTCGCCGTGTCCGTGTCCGGTACCTCCGCGGAGACCCTCTCGGCCGTCGAGGAGGCGCACCGGCGGGGCTGCCGGCTGGCCGTCGTCGGCCCCGCGGACTCTCCGTTGTCCCACCTCGCGGAGCTGGCCAGGGCGCCGTTCGTGGCGCTGCCCGAAGCCCGGCCGGCGTACACCGGACTGTGGTCGCTGGCCGTCCCGCTGCTCGCGGCCGCGGCGGCGCTCGGGGTGCACCGTGAGGGCGAGGCCGCGATCGAGGCCGCCGCCGTGCGCCTGGAGGCGATGGCGAGCAGGTGCCGGCCGACGAGCGAGTCGTTCGTCAACCCGGCGAAGACGCTGGCCCTCGAGCTGGCCGGCGCCCTGCCACTGTGGTGGGGGACGACCCGGCTGACCGAGGTCGCCGCCACCCGGGCCGCGGGTGTGCTCGCGGTGAGCGCGGGCTACCCCGCGCTGGTCGGAGCGCTGCCGCATCCGGCTGAGGAACAGGTCGCGCTGTTCCGCGGAGCTTTCGGGTCCGGCGACGGCGGGGCCGGGTCGGCCGGCGGCGACGGTGACGGCGACGCCGCAGACGACGATCTGGCCGACTTCTTCCGCGACCGGGTCGATGACGAGGCCGTCGTGCGGCTTCGGCTGATCCTGCTGCGTGATCCCGCCGGCGAGCATCCCGAGATCGCCCGCGCGGCGGAGCGGGCTGTCGTCCTCGCGGGTGAGCACGGCGTCGGCGTCACCGAGCTGCGGGCGGAGGGCACGGCGCCGCTGGAGCGCCTGGCCTCCCTGATCGGCCTGATCGACTTCGCGGGCAGCTACGTAGGACTCGCACTCGGGGTCGACCCCGGCGCCGCGCTGCGGCTGCGGGAGCTCGGCACCCCCCGCTGAACCGCTGGCTGCTGGACGGCTGACTGCCGCTGTTATTCCCGACGGCCCGGTTGGGGTCGGTGTTCGAGGAGTGCCGCCAGCGCGCGCAGCTGGAGCTCCCACCGGTCACCGGCCGCCTGCGCGGACATCGCCCGGACGAGGGCCGGCGCCCGCGGGGCGGCCTCGGCGAGTGGTCGGTGCAACAGGCGTAGCACCGCGCTGTCCCAGACGGTGGTCTGCACCCGCCCCCGCTCGCCGAGGGCCACGACCCTGTCCCCGGCGGGCGAGACGGTCAGCGTGATCAGGAACTCCGGCCCGCTGAGAAAGCCGACCAGTGCGCGGTCCGGCCAGGTGTGGACCTCGATCGACCCGCTCGCGTGCGCGACCAGCACATGCTCGCCATCCGGGAGGAAGAGCACGCGCTGGGCGGGCCCGACGGGCCAGTCCGCGACCGGCGCGCTCCCGCCGAAGAACGACACGGTGCTCCCCGCGCGGGACGCGGCCGTCTCGCCGTCGGGGAGGAAGGAGACCTCCGCCACGGCGGACTCGAGCGTGGCGGCGGCGAGCTCCTTTCCCGTCCGCCGATCGGCGACAGTGACCTGGCGCGCCGTCCCGGGGCGCCGTCGGGTGACAAGGCAGATCCGTTCGCCGTCCGCGGAGACGGCCAGGTTGGCGTCGGGGCGCAGTCCGACGTCCAGCTCGTGGCCGGCCGGTATGGGCAGGCGGACGGACGGCGGCCGCGGGTGGCCAGGCGCGCCGTCCGGCACCGCCGGCCACACCGTCTTTCACCGTCCGCGCGCACGGCGCAGACCGCCTTGTCCGGTCCGGCGGGCATGGGTGCCAGCGCGTAGAAGCCCGAAGGGGCGGAGTCCAGCTCGCGGACGACCAACGAGCCGGCGTCGTAGCCGAACACGAGCAGGCGCTCGGGCTCGCGCGGGAACCGGTCCGGCCGGTGGCAGGCGAAGATCTGGCCGTCGGCGGCGAACAGCAGCCGGGTGAACCGGCCGCCACCGAGCCCACGGGGCAGCGGATGCCACCACACCCGCCGGCAGCTCCACGGATCCCAGATCGTCAGGTGGTCGACCCGGAACGACCCGTCCCGGTGGACGAGGGCGATCAGGCCTGTATCGGGCGCCAGTGACGGTTGTGCCGCGGTGGCGATCCCGAGCCCGGTCAGCCCGCGGGCGACGGGTGGGAACCTGAGGGCGGAGGCCGCATCTCGGCCGCTCCGGCCCAGGCCCACCTGCTGGTTCGTGCGCACCAGCAGGTCGAACAGCGCCGCGCTCCGCCTCGCGTGGGCGTCACCGTGCCCGTCGCCCCGGCCGCCGGGGCGCCAGCCGGTTCGGTGCAGAAGCGAGGCCACCCGCAGCGCGTCACCGAAGGTCAGGCTCGGAAGCAGCTCCCACACCCGCTCCGGGTGTCCGGCCGCGAGTAGCGACGCGACCGGCTCGGGTGGTAGATCCTCGGTCACGTCACCGCCCCGCGCCGTGTTCATCTACCCGGGTTACGTCAGTGCCGGCCGAAACCCGCCAGCGCCCAGCCAACGCCGCCAGTGGGTCCACTGTCCCGGTCCGGCCCGCCCGCCGCCACCGGTTTTCCCGGACGGGCCACCTGGGGGTCACCCGGCCCGGGACCTGTCGGCGGTATTCCGCTCGGGTCCCGGGCCGTGGGACGCCTAGCGGCCCTGGTTGTTGCGGCTGGGTTGGCCCTGGCCGGCGCCCTGGTTGGTCTGCGGCACGACGACCTGCCCCTGACCACCGCCGCCCTGCCCGAACCCCGGCAGCCCCGGGGTCTGGCCGGTGCCCGCGCCCGGCAGCAGATCTTCCAGGCTCGGCAGCGTCGGGGTCGGCGCGGGTGGCGCGGTGTTCATCATCCGGCCGCCCTTGGTTCCCCGGGCCACGGCCGGGTCCGCGCCGGGCAGGGCCTGCACGGGCTGCCCGGCCAGCGCGCCCCGCATCGAGGCGCCCCAGATCATCGCCGGCAGGTCGCCGCCGAACACACGGGGCCAGGGGCGGCCGTTCACGACGACGTTGCGCAGGGGGTGCCCGGGGCCGTTCGGGTCGGCGACCGCCACCGCCGCCGCGATCTGCGGGGTGTAGCCGACGAACCAGGCGCTGGAGAAGCCGTCGTTGGTGCCGGTCTTGCCCGCCGCGGGGTGGTCGAACCGGGCGTTCCCGCCGGTCCCCTTGGTGAGCACACCGGCCAGGATGCTGGTCGTGGTGTCCGCGACGCCCTGGGACAGCACCCGCTCGCACTTCGGCGTGTTGCCCACGTCGATCTGCTGTCCGCCGGAGTCGACCACCGAGGTGGCGAAGCGGGCCTCGCACCGGATGCCGCCGGAGGCCAGCGTGGAGTAGGCGAGCGCCATGTCCATCGGACTGACGGGCTCGCCGCCGATGGTCACGTCACCCTCGGTCGGCGGGATGTCCTTGAGGTTGTCGGGGGAGACACCGAGCCGGGTCGCCATCTCGACGACCGCCGGTACCCCGATCTCCTCCTCGAGCTGGATGAAGTAGGTGTTGACCGAGTCCCAGGTCGCGTCGTCCATCCGGTAGACGCCGACTTCGGCGGGGTCGGCGTTCTGGAAGCCTTTGGGGCAGTCGCCCTCGCCGCGGTCGAGCGGGAACGCGGGGGTCGAGTAGCAGGCGGGGGAGTGCCAAGCCGTCCCCACGCCGTACCCCTGTTCGAGCGCGGCCGCCACGGTGAACGTCTTGAAGGTCGACCCGGGCTGGAGCGGTCGGGTCGGCAGCTCGAGCTTCGTCTGGTTCGCCGCCTCGTTGGTCCCGAAGACGCGGTTGACCGCCATCCCGAGGATCGCGCCGGTGCCCGGCTGGATGACGACCTCGGTCGCGGCCACCCGGTTGTCCGGCGGGATGATCGAGTTGACGGCCATCTGCGCCGCCTGCTGCACCTGCGGGTTCAGCGTGGTCCTGATGACGAGGCCACCCTCGTGGATCCGCCGGTCACGCTCCTCCTTGGTGGCGCCCAGCGCGGGGTTGGCGCTCAGCTGGGTCCGGATGTAGTCGCAGAAGAACGGCGCGCTCGACATCTCGCAGGAGTCCTGCGTGGTCGGCTGGTCGGTGATGACGTCGATCGGCATCTGCCGGGCGGCGTCCGCCTGGGTGCGGCTGACGTAGTTCTCGTCGGCCATCCGGGTGAGCACCATGTTCCGGCGCTCGAGCGCGGCCTGCGGGTGGTTCACCGGGTCGTAGCGCGACGGGCTCTGGACGAGCCCGGCGAGCAGGGCGGCCTGCTCGAGGCTGACCTCGGAGATCGGAATGCCGAAGTAGTGCTCGGCCGCCGTCCCCACGCCGTACGCGCCGTCGCCGAAGTAGGCGATGTTCAGGTACCGGGTGAGGATCTCGTCCTTGCTGAACCGCTGCTCGATCGCGACGGCGTAGCGCAGCTCGCGCAGCTTGCGGTCCAGCGAGTCGCCGGCGACCGCGTCACGCTCCTCGGGCGTGGTGGCGTCCTGAAGCAGCACGTTCTTCACGTACTGCTGGGTCAGCGTGGAGCCGCCCTGGGTGGTGGAGCCGGCCTCGCTGTTGCGGGCCGCGGCCCGCAACACCCCCTGGGGGTCGACGCCGTTGTGGGAGTAGAAGCGGGCGTCCTCGATCGCGACGATCGCCTCGCGCATGATCTTCGGGATCTCGTCGCCGGTGACGACCCGCCGGTCCTCCGCCCCGGTCAGCGTGGCGATCACGGATCCGTCCGCTGCCAGGATCGTGGATCTCTGTGGCAGCGGCGGGGTCACGAGGTCCGAGGGAAGCTCGAGGAAGTGGTCGGCGGACGCCTTCGCGAACAGCCCCGCGGCGCTCAGGAACGGCAGCGCCATGAGCCCGACCGCGACACCCATGGCGGTGGCGACGAGCCCCATCCGGGTGAGGTGCCGCCGCCGGTCGACCGGACGGCGGATTCCGCCGGTCGGTGGCCCGAACGGCAGGTCGTCGGCGCTGCCGAGCGGCGCCGACGTGCCGCGTGAACGGCTTCCCGAAGGACGCGGCACCGACCTCCCGAGCCGCCCGGGCCCGTCAGGCCCACCGCGGGACCGCCGGGCGGGCCCACTCGTCTCGCCGGCGGGACCACCCGTCTCGTCCGGATGGGTGATGCCTCCCCGCGGCCTGCCCGCCATACGGACCTGCGGGCCTCTTTTGCGTCCGGCCCGACCGGACGCGGCGTCACCGCGGACCGGGGATGCCGACTCCTGTCCCTGTACCGTCGCTGTCACCCCCAACCCTCGCGGGCCCGGCTGTGCGTGCCGGAGCCCTGCCCTGCCGGACCCGTCAAGCATGCGTGACGCCGCGCAAGGTCGCTCATCCGACCCGAGAAGGTCATCGGATGCGCACCGCCACGCGGCCCAGGGGTAACGGATCCGGTTCGTCACGGTCCACCCCGGTGGATCCCACTCCCAGGAACGCTAGACGAGCGAGTGGGGCCGCGCCCATCCGGCCCGCGCTGCCCCACACCGCCGCTGCGCTCACCCACCCCGGTCACCCTGCGCGCCCACCGGTGTCACCCGTCCGCCCCACCGAGTTCCCGGAACGCTCGGCCGGCCTGGCCCATCCGCCTCCTCCCTGGCTCGAGCTGCCCGAGTTGGCACCAAAGTGGGATGGGCTGGATGTGTGGCGGCTGACGGGGTCCAGGGACTCATTGAGCCGCCACACTTCAGCGCCCCGCCCCAGTTCAGCGAGCCGCCGCACTCAGCCGCAGCCCGGGCCGCGGCCTCGTTCGCGTCACCGAGGGTGTGTGGGGGGTGGCGGTGGGGTGTTGGGGGGCTGGGGAGTAGCTGGGACGGGTGCCTCCGGGTAGGGCGCGGTCGGGGACGCCGCGTCCGGCTGGGGCCCGGCAGGGACCTGTGCTCCCGGCGCGCCCGGGTAGTGCGCGGCTGGGAAAGATGCGCCTGGGTGTCGCGTCGCCGGGAACGGGAAACCCGGGTAGGCCGCCGCTGGGAACGGGGCGCTGCCTGAGTGCTGCGCCGCCGGGAACGGTGCGTCTGGGTGCTGCGCTGGGAACGGCGCGCCTGGGTGCTGCGCCGCCGGGAACGGGGCGCTCGGGTAGGGCACGGCGTGGAAGGGCGGGTATTCCGCCGGTCCTGGATTCGGACCGCCGGGGGACCAGCCCGCCGGTCCGCCGGGTGGATATCCCGTGACCCCGGCATGGGGCTGGCGGCCTGCCGTCAGCCGTACGTACGCGCGGCGAGTTCGTTCGGCGAGCACGGCGGACACGACGGCCCAGCCGGGCGCGTCCGAAGGGGGTTGCGGTGCTACCGCCGCGCGGATCTCGTACAGCAGGGCACCGCCGATCCGCTCCCGGGAATCGTCCGAGAGCTCGTGTGCCCGGGCCAGGAAGCGGCGGGCGCGCACGGCGAGCTCGTCGTCCACACCGGTCAGGTCGAGGGTGCTGACCCAGCCGACCAGCGGCGGCGGGACGGTCGGGAGCGCGCCGATGGTACGCGGCACGTTCGCCTGCAGGACGACGGTGCCGGCGAAGACGTCACCGAGGCGCTTGGAGCGGCTCGAGCAGAGCATGCAGATCACGGCGGGCAGGCCGAGCAACAGCCCTGGCCGCTCGGCGACCGTGCCGATCAGCCCCCTGGTGAGCGCGTGCCGGAAGCGGATCGGACCACCGTCGTCACGGACGACCCGCAGGCCCAGCACCATCTTCCCGACCGTGCGGCCCCGCATGAAGGTCTCGCACGCGACGGGATACCCGAGGACGACACCCACATAGATGACGAGGAAGAGGGCGGCCGTCAGGGCCTCGTCGCCCGGCTGGACCACGAGGAAGCCCGCGATGGCGATCGTGTACAGGGCGTAGCTCTGGATGGCGAGGTCGATGAGCCCGGCGATCATGCGGGAGCCCAGCCGGGCGACCCGCAGGTCGATGGCGACGGCCTCACCCGTGACCACCTGGTTCATCCGCCGCTCCCCGCGCGCCTGCAGCCGTTCCGGTCACGACCGATCATGCCCGGCACGCGCGGGGCGCGGACCGGTCTGGAAGAGTAAGCCTCCCATGGACCTCGATGCGTACGTCGCCGTCCACCGTCCGGAATGGATTCGGCTGGGCCAGCTGGTCGACCGGGCCGGCCGGCCGCGGCGGATGTCCGCCGACGAGCTCGACGAGATGGTCGAGCTGTACCAGCGCGCCGCCACCCACCTGTCGGTGATCCGCGGCCGGTCCCACGACCCCAACCTGGTCGACGATCTGGCGAGTCTGGTCACCCGGGGCCGGGCCGCGGTCGTCGGTGCGCCGGACCAGGGCTGGCATGTCGTGGGCAGGTTCTTCGCCGTCACGTTCCCCGCCGCGGTCTACGTGCGCCGTTACTGGGTGATCGCGACCACGGTGATGTCGCTGCTGGTCGCGCTCGCGTTCGCGCTCTGGATCATGAACAACGGGGACGCCCGGGCGAACCTCGTCCCGCCCGACGAGGTGGCCGACCTGTGCCGGTCGGATTTCGCCAGCTACTACACCGAGAACCCGGCCTCGTCGTTCGCCAGCCAGGTCTGGACCAACAACGCCTGGGTGGCGGCACAGGCGGTGGCCTTCGGTGTCCTGTTCGGCATCCCGACGCTTCTCGTCCTGCTGCTGAACTCGGTGAACCTGGGCATCGTCGGCGGCTACATGGGCAGCTGCGGGGAGGGCGGGCAGTTCTTCTCCCTCATCCTGCCGCACGGGATGCTGGAGCTCACCGTGGTCTTCGTGGCCGGCGCGGTCGGCCTGCGGCTGGGATGGTCGATCATCGCCCCGGGGCCTCGGCGCCGGGTGGAGGCGCTGGCGGCCGAGGGGAGGGCCGCGATCGGGATTGTCCTGGGGATGGCGGTCGTGCTCGCCATCTCCGGGGTCATCGAGGCGTTCGTGACACCGTCGTCCCTGCCCACCGCGATCCGGATCGGGATCGGTGCGCTGGCCTGGGCGGGTTTCGTCGCCTACGTGTGGATCTACGGGAGTCGCGCGGTCGCCGCCGGAGAACGGGGCGATCTCGAAGAGTCCCTGGCCGCGGATCTCGTGCCCGTGGCTTAGTGCCGCCGTGACGTCGTGAGCGTAGTGACGCCCCAGACGCCCCAGACGCCCTGGACGCGCCAGACGCCCTGGACGCGCCAGACGCCCTGGACGCGCCAGACGCCCTGGACGCCCCAGACGCCCTGGCGCTGTGACGCCGCGCGGCGGCGGCCGTCCAGCTCGGGCTCGGGTCGGCCGCCGGTTCGGTCGGCCGTCCTAGCCGATCAGGAGTTCCTCGCCCCGGTACATCTCGGAGAGGAAATAGTCCGGACGGCGGAGCAGCTCGAGCGCCAGCGCCAGCCGGCGGCCGAGGGCCAGCAGCTTGATGAGGTCCGCGGTCGCGCCGTGGGGCGGCAGGGACCCGTCCGCGCGGGCCGTGCCCTGGTCCAGGCCGTGGTTGAGATCGAGGGCGACGGCGAGCGCGGCGCACTGGGCGTCCGAAAGCGCGGGGAGCCCGGCGAGACCGGCGAGCGAGGGCACCGCGCCGCGTGGCGGGGCGGCGGGCGCCCGAGCCGGGAGCGTGCCGGCGGCGGGCGGCTCGTCCGGAAGCGTCGGGCTGGGGATCATCGCGCCGGATCGCGCGCTGCCCGCACCGTTCGCGAGAGCGTGCATGATCTGGGTGCTGGAGCAGACCAGTGGATTGCCGCGCAGCAGCCAGTGCAGGGCTCGGGCTAGGTCGCGCGCGTCGCGCCGCCCGTATCCGGCGGCGAACAGCGCGCACGCCTCGCGCCCTACGCCGTCGGCATCCGCGGCGCCGAGCGCGCCGATGCGTGCCGCAAGATCCGGATCAAGGATGTCCACCCGCCTATCGTGCCGGCCGTCCTCGACCGTGAGCAAGAGCAGCTTTATTTCCGTACCCACAGAACTTGCGCTGCTCTGAGGCACACAAAATCTTCTGAGCTGTGCCAAGCTCAGCTTGTGCCTCAGCACGAGCGCGGACGCGGTCCCGACCCCCGGATCACCCTTGCCAGGTTGCGGGTCTTCGTCTCGGTCGCGGAGCTCGACTGCTCGGTCAGCCGGGCCGCGGACGAGCTCCGCCAGACCCCGAACGCCGTCCGGCAGAACCTCGACCTGCTCCAGTCGGCCTTCGCCGGCCGCAGCCTCTTCGCCCAGGACCGGCGTGGCCTTTCGGTGTTCGGGACGGAGGTGTACCGCCAGGCGCGGGAGATGATGGACCGCTGGGGCGCGTTGTCGGACGCCGGCTCGTCGACGCTGCGCATCACGTTCCTCCCGCAGCACGCGCACCTGGTCTCCGCGGTGATGCGCCGGCTGCGCGTGACGGTCGCCGACGAACGTCCCGGCGGTGACGCCGGCGGGCGTGACGGCCGGTCGGATGACCACATCGAGTGCACCACCAACGTGCTGGGCGAGCAGGACCGGTCGATGGTCGTGTTCGAGGAGAACGTCATCGGGTCGCTCCTGCACGGCGCGACGGACCTCGTCATCGGCCCGCCGCCCAGGCGGGTGGGCGATCCGCCCGCCCTCGACCGGCACCGGCTCTACACATCCCGGCTCGAGGCGATGATCGACTCCGCCGAGGCCGAGGCCGAGGCCGAGGCCGAGCACGGCATCGAGCTTCGGGATCTGGTCCGGCGCCGGCTGCTGGTGCCGCCGTTGCCCGCACGCTCCCGTCAGATGCTCGAGCGGGAGATCGCCGAGCACATTGCGGACGATCCGGGGATCGCGGCCCGGGTCGCGCACGAGGCGTATGGCACCAAGGTGCTCGTCGCGTTCGGCCAGGACGGTCACGGCACCGTCGTCGTCCCGTCCGACATCGCGTTGCCGTTCAAGAGCGGCAGCTCGTTCGCGGGCACGCGGGCGGGCTCGTTCCGCTGGGTCCCGGTCCGCCGCGACGGTGTCGACCTGACCCAGGAGGTCTACGCGACCACGCGCGTCGATCCGGGGGAGCGGGCGCTGCGCGTCGTCCGGGAGCTGCGTGCCGTCGTGCGCGAGACGGGCCTGGACGCCGCCGCGGAGCCCCGGGAGCGTCCGGGCACCCCGGATCTCGCGCGGGGGGCCGCCGCGCGGGCCGCGGTCACAGGCGCCCGCGGGCCTTCAGCGTGAGGTAGGTGTCGGTGACCAGCGCCGCGTAGTGCGCCGGTGCCACGTCCACCACCTCGACGCCGCGGCGGCGCAGCGCCTCGGTCAGCTCGCGCCGCCGCAGCAGCGTCTGCTCCGCCGCCGCCGCCGCGTACACCTGGTGGACGTCGCCGTGCCCGGCTGTGAGCTCGTCAAGCCGGGGGTCGCGCAGCGCGGCCACGAGCACCGTGTGCCGGGAGGTCAGCGTGGGCAGCGCCGGCAGCAGGCCGTCCTCGATCACCGCCGGGACAAGCTCGGTGAAGATGACGACGAGGGCACGCCGGGAGGCGTTGCGCAGCACCGCCGAGGCCATCCCGGCGTGGTCGGCCTCGACGAGGGCCGGTTCCAGGGTGGCCATCGCATCGCTCATCCGGGCCAGCAGGCCGTTGTCCCGTGAGGTCGGCAGGGAGATCCGGCTGGTGCTGTCGTGGGCGACCAGCCCGACCCGGTCCCCGGCCCGCAGGGCGACGGCGGTGAGCAGCAGTGCGGCGTCCAACGCATGGTCCAGCCGGGGGACGTCGCCGACCCGGCCGGCTGACGTCCGGCCGGTGTCGAGGACGCAGATGACCCGGCGGTCCCGTTCGGGCCGGAAGGTGCGGACGACCACCGAGCCGTGGTGGCGGGCGGTGGCCCGCCAGTCGATCGTCCGCACGTCGTCGCCGACGACGTACTCCCGCAGGCTGTCGAACTCCGAGCCGGCGCCGCCGCCGCGGATCGCGACCTCGCCCTCCACCTCGCGCAACCGGGCCAGCGCGGCCGGCAGGTGCCGGCGGGACGAGAACGGCGGCAGCACCCGCACCCGCCACGGGCAGTGGTGCCGGCCCTGCCGCCCGGCCAGGCCCAGCGGGCCCAGCGAGCGCACGGTGATGCGGACGGGCATCCGGTCACCGCGCCGGGTCGGGTTCAGCGTGGTCTCCAGGAACCGGCGCTCGCCCGTTGGCACCGTCACCCGGTGCACCCGCGGTCGGGCGCCGGCGGACGGCGGCCAGCCGTCGCGGATGCGGGCCCGCACGGTGCGGGTTCCGTCGTTGGCGACGGTCAGCACGAGCGGAACCGGCTGACCCAGCCGGGCCGCGGTCGGTCCGGAGCGGGCGAACGTGCACGCGCGCACCTGCCCCGCCAGCCACACGTCGACGCAGATCAGCGCGACGACCAGCAGGTTCACCAGCACGAAGGTCGCGCCCGGCGCCGGGGAGAGAACCACCACGACGATGCCGAGCGCGACCAGCGCCACGGCGCGGCCGGTGATCGCCACAGCTGCCCGTTACCGGGGGACGGGCACGACGGCGAGCACCTGGTCGAGCACGGTGTCGGCGGTGACGCCGTCCTGCTCGGCCTCCGGCCGCAGGCTGATCCGGTGGCGCAGGGTCGCCCGGGCCAGCGCCTTGACGTCGTCCGGCGTGGCGTATGTGCGCCCGGACAGCCAGGCCCACGCGCGGGTGGTCGCCAGCAGCGCGGTCGCCCCGCGCGGCGACACCCCGAGCTGCACCGACGGAGCCGCCCGGGTGGCCCGCGCCAGGTCCACGATGTACGCGAGCACCTCGGGGTGGATCTGCACCCGGGACACGGCTGCCCGCGCGGCCGCCAGATCGGCCGGGCCGGCCACCGGCGACACCCCGGCGGCGGCCAGGTTGCCCGGGTCGAACCCGCCGGCATGGTGGGCGAGGATCCGCACCTCGTCGTCGCGGGGCGGCAGCGGCAGCGTCACCTTGATCAGGAAACGGTCCAGCTGCGCCTCGGGAAGGGGGTAGGTCCCCTCGTGTTCGATGGGGTTCTGGGTCGCCAGGACGGCGAAGGGCGCCGGGAGCGGGCGTGGCACGCCCTCGACGGTGACCTGTCGTTCCTCCATGACCTCGAGCAGCGCCGCCTGGGTCTTCGGTGGCGTCCGATTGATCTCGTCCGCGAGCAGCAGGTTGGTGAAGACCGGCCCCTCACGGAACGTGAACTCGCTGGTCCGGCTGTCGTAGACGAGCGAACCCGTGACGTCACCCGGCATCAGGTCCGGGGTGAACTGCAGCCGCTTGGTGTCGAGCGACAACGCGGCCGCCAGCGTTCGTACGAGCAGGGTCTTCGCGACCCCGGGGACGCCTTCGAGCAGCGCGTGGCCGCGGCACAGCAGCGCCACGACGAGGCCGCTGACGGCGGCGTCCTGGCCCACGACGGCCTTCGCGACCTCGTCGCGCAGCGTCACCAGCGCCCGGCGGGCGGCCTCGGCGTCGGCGGGGGGAGGCGCCTGCGGAGCGGCCAGCGGCTTGCGCAGCGTCTCCGATCCGGGCGGGGGAGCGCCGAGGTTCGGGGATGTCACCTTCTGCCCACCTGTCGATCGAGTTCGTGCAGTGTGCGGGCCAGCCGGACGAGCGCGACGTCACCCTCGGCATCCCGCCTCGTCCTGGCAGCCTGGATGTCGACCGGGCTCGGCGGGATCGGTGATGCCCATGAGGCGGGCGGGCCCTGGTGGGCCGGCCAGGGTGGTTGGGAATAGCCCGTGGGCGCCATGTCCGAACCGTACAGGAGTGGCCCGATCTCCATGGGTGACCGTCCGGTCTGTTCGGCGACGGAGGCCACGAGGACGGTCGGATCCGGGCCACGGGTGTGCCACGGCGAGCCGGCCGCGGCGGTATCGATGCCGAGCCGGTCGGCGAGCCGGGCCCGCAGCCCCGCCCGCAGCGCCGCGGCGGCCCGTTCGCGGGCGTGCGCCGCGGCGTAGAGCCGGCCCCGGCCCTCGACGGTCTCGGTGGAGCGCACCACGACGGGCAGCGGCTCCTCGATCGGTGGCCCGAGCCGCCGTCCCTGCCACAGGGCGAGGAACACCAGGACGAGCAGGAGCTGCAGGGAGCCGAACCAGAAACCGTCGGGGAGCAGCTCCGACAGGCCTTTCGTGCCCACGGCGTCCTCGGCCGCGACGACCGGGGTCACCCACTCCAGCCGGGGGGTGCGGGCGAGCAGCCCGAGGGCCAGCGCCGCGTTCCCGGTCTCGTCCAGGCGTTCGTTGGTGAGGAAGCCGCCGCCGCCCAGGAGCACCAGGCGCCCGGTCGGCCCGCTGCCGACGTCCGACCGGGTGGGGGTGAGCACCGCCAGCCGGGCCGCGCCGGGGTCGCCGTAGCAGAGCTCGACGCGGGTGGCGCCGCTCCGGCCGCCCGGGGTGCCCTGGCCGTCCTGACTGTCCTGGCCGTCCTGGCCGTTGGTGCGGGCGAACGTCACCGAGTCGCCGACCGTGGTCGACCCGGCCGCGCCTGCCTCGGGGAGCGTGCACCCCGGGGGGGATTCGTCACCGTAGTCACCTACGCCCGGCTGCCCGGTCGTGACCGGCAGGCCCAGCGCGACCACCACGCTGGGATCCGGGGCGACGAGAACGACGTCCGAGCCGGCGCGGGTGCTGGTCACCAGCGCGTCGAGCTCGGCCTGGGACAGCAGGTCGGGGTTGGTGACGACCACCGTCCGCCCTGCGGACGTCCCCGCGGGGCCGGGTGCCGGGGCTGCCGTCGGCACCTGCTCGCCGGCCGTCACCGTCACCCCGCGGGCGCGCAGGATCTCCGCGACCGCCCGGGTGCCGTATCCGTCCGCGGAGGTGATGTCCAGGTAGCCGTGGCCGGCCGGGCGGCTGACCACAGCGGTGATCACCGCGTACGCGATCACCAGTGCGCCGAGGACGGCGCCGAGCCGCACCGCGCGCCGGACCGCCGGCGGCCGGGGACCGCTGCGGACGTGGGTCGAGCTACCCCCGCCTCGGCCCACGCCTGCGCCCGGGCGCGGTCCCGCTGGAGTGCCGAAGGGCCCGGAGGCCGGTGTCGCCGGGCGCGGGCGGTCAGTCGGCGGAGCGGTCATGCCGGGACCGGGCGGGATCCGTCGTCGGACCGGTCGTCGGACCGGCCATGGCCCAGGCGGCGTCGCACGCCCGTGAGCTGCTCGTCCGCCCGCACCAGAACCTCGTAGGCCCGCTCGGTGGCCGGCCCACCGCCGTACCAGATCTCGCTGAACACCTCGACGGCCGCGACCAGCGCACCGATCGCATCGCTGTCGCGGTCGATGGCCGCGCGGACGGCGTCGACGAGCTCGCCGGCCGTGCGTCCAGGTCTCGGGTCCAGCACTCCACGCTCCTCCAGCATCCGCACGATCGCCCGCAGCCGGGACCGCACCGCCTCGGCGTACGCGCCCTGGCCGGCCTGGTCCCGGGCCAGCACGCGGAGCTGGTCGGCGGTGAGGGGACTGGACAGGTCGGTCTCCTCCGCCTGGTCCCGCGCGGTCCGCCGGACGGGGCCCAGCCACAGCCGGATCACAACGGCGAGCGCGACGAGCACGAGGAGCACGGCGAGGACACCGAGTCCGTTGAAACCGCCCACGCCGGCATCGGTGTCCGGGGTCAGCCAGTTCCACAGATCGGCGAGGCGGTCGTTGATCCAGGTGATGGCCCGGGTGAACCAGTCGGGCTGGGCGTCCTGGTAGACGCTCTTGGACAGTTCGCGCCGAGCCTCGTCCTGCGCCCCCTCGCGCGTCACCGGCCCCCCGAGCGGGCCGCCGGCCGCCGCCGGGGCGACGGCCGGAGCGACGAGGGAGGGGAGGAACGAGGGCAGGAAGGGGGCGGACAGGTGGCCGGTGATCACGGAGTGGCCGCGCGCTGGCGGGCCGCCTCGGTGAGGGTGACGTCCAGCCCCTCACGGCGGATGCGCCGATCGATGTAGAGGAGGACGACGGCCCCGGAGATCACCGGAGTCGCGACCGTCGTGGCGAGCAGGCTGCCGATCGCGTTGACGATGTGCCCGGCCACGGTCAGGTCTCCCTCGACCAGGCTGCCGAACGTCTGCTCGGACGACATGAGGATCACGCTGGTCGGGATCGCGAAGATCAACATCAGGACCCCGCCGACCGCCGCGGAGAGGAGGAGAACGCCGAGCGTCCGCCACCACGATCCCTTGACCAGCCGCCACGAGCGCCGAAGCGCGTCGCCGGTCGACTGCGCCTCGAGCACGTAGGCCGGCGTGGCCAGACTCAGGTAGACGGCGACCACGACCGCCCCCACGATCAGCGCGACCAGGCCGAGCGCGCTCAACAGCGTGACCGCCAGGGTCAGCATCAGCAGACCGCCCAGCCGGGGGGTGACCCGGCGGACGGCGTCGCCCGCGGTGATCCGCCCGCCGAGCGTGGCCTCGCTCACCACCACCGCGAGCACCCCGGAGAGGAAGATCCCGAGCGCCGCGTTCAGGCCGAAGAGCAGCAGCGTCAGTACCGTTGCCGCCGTATTGGACATCTCCTCGGCGGCGATCGCGGCGACCGTGCTGATCGTCTCGACCACGGCGGTGGCGCCGAGGGTGAGGCCGAGGGTGGCGCCGGGGTTCGACCGGATCGTCGCGAAGGTCCCGTCGAGGATCTCGCCGACCGCCAGCGGGCGCAGCGGGATCACACCGGGCTTTGGTGCGATCGGCGGACCGCCCCACCCGTTCGGGCCCCACGCGCCGTAGCCCCGGGCCGGGCCGGGCTGCTGGCCGTAGCCACCGTGCGGCCCGTACCCGCTGTTCGGGCTGTTCGGGATGTAGCCGGGGGGAGCGCCCTGCCCGGGGACCGGCGCCGCGGCGGGGTTGCTGCCGGGGGCCTGCCAGCCGCCGGGCGCAGGCCATTCGCCGGGCGCGGGCGCGCCGCCTCCGGGGCCGGGTGGTGGCTGATCCCACGAACCGGGGGGTGGGTGCTGCGGGCCCGGGGAGGGCGCACCCCACGAGCCGGGCTGTTCCGGTCCGGGCGTGCCGGGAGGGGTCTGACCGGCTCCGTCCGTCATCGTGGTCTCCCTGTACTAGTTGCCGTCCCGTGTCGACCAACGTTCCTGGCGACCGCATCGTTGCAGACCGAGTACGGACACCTCCCGACCGGGCGCCCTGTCGACGCGGGGCGATCGCCCGCCGCCGGCCCGGCGACGGGCCACCGCCGTGCCGGGCGGACGCGCAGGTCTGGCAGACGGGCCGGTCCGGATGCGCCGGGCGTCGTCGATGTGCGCCGGGTGCCGCTGATGCCGGCGTGGCCGGTGCGGCGCAGCGGGCAGTTCATGGCCCCGTGCCCCGTGCCCCGTGCCCCGTGCCCCGTGCCGGGTGCCGGGTGCCGGTCTGGCCGGGTCCGGCCCGCGTCGTCCACAGCCGCCGCGTGCGGTGCTGTCTGTCCACAACTCGGGTCCGGCGATGGCGAAGCCGGTCGATCACCGGTCATTCTCGTCCGGTGACCCGCTTCCGCCACCTCGCCGAGGCCCTGACGATCCTCGCGGATCTCGTGCTGCCGCGCGCCTGCGCGGGCTGCGGCCGGCCCGGCGAGGCCGCCTGTGCGCGTTGCGCGGCGGCCCTGGCGGGTCCCCCAGTTCTCGCCGCCCCGGGTCCCACGGCCAGCCCGGGGCGGCGAGGCCACCATCCGGCCAGTCACTCCCAGCGGCCCGGCCGGCCACGTGGTCCCTCGTTACAGCCGGCGCTCCGGCCGGCGATGCCCCCAGCCTTCGCGGCGGCCTCGTACACCGGTGCCGCCCGGGTCCTTCTGCTCTCCTACAAGGAGCGTGGGCGGGTCGACCTCGCTGCTGTGCTGGGCCAGGCGCTCGCGCGAGCGGTGGCGGCCGCGCTGGTGGCGGCCGCGCCCGGCGGTCGCCGGCCCCCACCGGTACTTCTCGTCCCGGTCCCGACGACGGCCGCGGCGCGGCGGCGCCGAGGGGTCGACCACGTCGCCCGGCTCGCGGCGGTCGCCGCCCGGTCCCTCGCCCACCGCGGGCTCCGGGCGCGGGTTAGCGCGGCGCTACGGGTGTCGCGGCCCGGAGCCGACCAGGCCGGCCTCGGGGCGGCGGCACGGTCACGCAACCGTTCGGGGGCGTTCGCGCTGCGCACCGGCGTGCCTTCGCCGCGTCCCTGGGAGATCACGGTCGTCGTGGACGACATCGTCACCACCGGTGCGACTGTCCGGGAGGCGGTGCGCGCGCTGCGCGCGGGCGGCTGGGCGCCGGCGGCCGGCGCGGCGGTGGCCGCCACACCGCTCCAGCACGGGCGCGACGCGCCATCCTTCGGGATTGCCCGCCGTCCGGGCGGTGGAAGGGGGACACTGGGCGCGAGCGCTCCGCCCCCGGAGCCGACGGCGACAAGCTGATGCCGGCAATGACCGTCACTGCTCGGCGCGGTGCCGTCGTCCTGGACGAGGTCGGCGTGCGGCCCACCGTCGCGACGCGACGGATGCGGCGCACGGCCCCCCGTCCCGGGCCGCCGTCCCGGGGCTGCCGGCCCGGTCGAGGAGCGCGCGAGGCGGGGCCTTCGGAACGCGCCGACCGGCTTCACGGCGCGGCCGGCCGCTCCCAGGATGCCGGTCCGGAATCTCCCGATATTGGTAGGGCCGTTCCGGCATAGACCCGACCGGCGAGGGGAAGGAGCCGAGCGAGGCGGGTCGGTGGAAACACCGCCGATGCCGTGGTCACCGGACAGCGAGGCGCGCCCATGGAAGGAGCCGTCCGGCAGCGCCAGAAGCCAGCACCAGCTGATTTGCAACCAGGTACTGCACCAGGAACGTTGACAACCTACGGCGGCACACGAGGTGACCTCGGCACGCCGAGGTCAGCCATCGACGGCCGCCCGAGGTACCGACTCGCCGGTCGCGTCGATCCCGCACGGATCGGCCGGCCGGGCCAGGTGAACGGGAGGTGGATCGCGTGGACATCGTGGTCAAGGGCAGGCACACCGCGGTTCCGGAACGGTTCCGCAGGCATGTCCAGGCCAAACTCGCGAAGCTCGAGCGGCTCGACTCCAAGGTCATGCTGGTCGACGTCGAACTCTCCAAGGAACACAACCCTCGGCTGTCGGACACCTGCGACCGTGTCGAGCTCACCGTGTATTCGCGGGGCCCGGTGATCCGTGCGGAGGCCGCCGCGGCCGACGCCTACGCCGCGCTCGACCGCGCTACCGCCAAGCTGGCGGAGCGCCTGCGCCGCGCTTCGGACCGGCGGGTCCGCCACCACGCCAACCACGCGGGTGCGAACCACCCGGTTCCCGGCTGGGCGGGTGCCGTCCCGGACATCCCCGCCGTCCCGACCGGCCGCCAGCCGGAGACGGACACCGCCGGCCCGCCGGTCCCGGGCGCCGAGGACGGCGCGGCGGGCCTCGCCGCCGTCGGATCCGAGACCCGCGCGAAGCGGCCGAGCTGGTCGACGGCCGACGATGGCGACGGCGACGATTCCGACTACTCACCGATGGTGGTACGCGAGAAGACCCACGCGGCCGCGCCCATGACGCTCGACGACGCCCTGTCGAACATGGAGCTCGTGGGGCACGACTTCTACCTTTTCCTCGATGCCGCTAGCGGCCTGCCCAGCGTCGTGTACCGCCGATGCGGCTACGACTACGGCGTCATCCGGCTCGAGGGAGCGGCCGGAGACAGCATGATCGGCGCCCGGGAACGAACGGCGGCGGTCATTTCCGCCGTGTGACGGTCGATCCCCCCTGCCGGCGTGGGACCATTTGCCTTGGGTGTCGGACTCCCGGCATCGGTGCACACGGCACGTTCCACGGGTTGTGCCCCCGGCGTCGCGACGCCGGGGGCACAACCCCGCGGGAGCGGTTCCAGGGGAGGTCGGAGATGACGGTGGACGAGCAGCGTTCCGAGGAGGCGCTGCGTACGCCATCGGAGGCGAATCCCATCCGGGTGCTCATCGTTGACGACCATGCCCTGTTCCGGCGCGGCCTGGAGATGGTCCTGGCGCAGGAGGTCGACATCGAGGTCGTCGGTGAGGCCGCCGACGGGGCGGAGGCGGTCACGATGGCCGCCGAGATGGCGCCGGACATCGTCCTGATGGATGTCCGCATGCCCAGGCGCGGTGGGATCGACGCCACGAGCGCCATCAAGGAGAAGGTGCCCAGCGCGAAGATCGTGATGCTCACGATAAGTGACGAGGAAGCCGACCTCTTTGACGCCATCAAGGCCGGCGCCATGGGCTACCTCCTCAAGGAGATCTCGATCGACGAGGTCGCCGCGGACATTCGGGCGGTCTACAACGGCCAGAGCCTCATCAGCCCGTCCATGGCCTCCAAGCTGCTCAGCGAGTTCGCAGCCATGATCAAGACGAAGGACGACCGCCCGCAGCTCCCGACACCGCGGCTGACCGACCGGGAGATGGAGGTCCTCCGCCTGGTCGCCAAGGGGCTGAACAACCGGGACATCGCCAAGCAGCTCTACATCAGCGAGAACACGGTGAAGAACCACATCCGGAACATCCTGGAGAAGCTCCAGCTCCACTCCCGGATGGAGGCGGTGGTGTACGCGGTGCGGGAGAAGTTGCTCGAGATCACCTGACGGCCTCGCGCCCGGCGGGCCCGCGGTCGGTGTCCGCCGAGCCGCGCGGCGGCGGTCAGCCGGATCCGTTGGCGAGCCGCAGGGCGGCGGTCAGACGGGCGGGTCCGTGGCGAGCCGGGTGCCGATCCAGCAGTCGTGGCGGACGCCGTCCCCCAGGACGATCGCGCTGCGCAGCGTGCCGTCGAGGGTGAACCCGAGCTTCTCCGCCACCCGGCGGGAGGCGTGGTTTCCGACCGCCGCGCGCCACTCGACGCGTTCCAGCCCAAGGGCGCCGAACCCCCAACGCAGCAGCGCCGCCGCCGCCCGGGTGGCCACGCCCTGGCCGCGGGCGTCGGCGGCGCACCAGTAGGAGATCTCCGCGTCCCCCTCGTCGGTCAGGTCCTGCAGGGCCACCGATGCCAGGAGCGCTTCGGTGGTGGCGTCGACGACGGCCAGCGGCGTGCCCGTCGCCGTCGCCCACGCCTCCGGCGCCTGCCGGCAGACGAAGTCCTCCGCGTGGTCTCTCGTGTAGGGAACGGGGACCCGCGTCCATCGCGGAATCTCGGGATCCTGACAGGCCCCGCACACGGCGTCGACGTCCGAGGCCTTCCAGGGACGTAGGTGCAGCGCACCCGCGGTGATCTCGACGGGCTCGAGCGGAATCCGCTGGACGGCGCGCTCTGCGCCCGGCCCAGGCCGGCGCGCGGGGGGCAGCCAGGGACCGGGGACGGGGCCGGGACCGGATCCGGTGTCGGAACGCATACCGCCACGATGCCAGCACCCCGGGCCGCGGCGGCGTGCTCGCGGTCCGCCGTCGCCACCCGATTCGGTGGTGGGCGCGAGACGTTTCCGACGATGGCCGGGGGCCACGGCGCGCGTTGCCAGGCCGGGCACGGGCGCCGCCGCTCGGTCGTTGTGTACTCGCGGGGGAGGGAGACGCCGCGGCGACCTGGGCGCGGTGCGCGGCTCCCGATCCCGGCGCGCCGCCGCCGGTCCGAGGACGGGCCGTGGGTGGCGATCGAGGGGCTAGCATCTTGGTTGTCGGTGAGCCTCGCCGACATGCCTGCCGGAGGAGTTTCGCCGTGGTTCTAGACAAGATCTTGCGTGCCGGTGAGGGCCGGATTCTGCGCAAGCTCAAGGCGATCGCCGAGCAGGTGAACCTCATCGAGGACGACTTCACCGGTCTGACCGACGCCGAGCTGCGCGGGATGACCGACGAGTTCCGCCAGCGCCTGGCCAGCGAAGAGGAAACCCTCGACTCGTTGCTGCCCGAGGCGTTCGCGGCGGTGCGCGAGGCGGCGCGGCGCACGCTCGGCCAGCGCCATTTCGACGTCCAGATCATGGGCGGCGCGGCGCTGCACCTGGGCAACATCGCCGAGATGAAGACCGGTGAGGGCAAGACCCTGGTCTCCACGCTGCCGTCCTACCTGAACGCCCTGAGCGGCAACGGCGTCCACATCGTCACGGTGAACGACTACCTGGCCCAGCGCGACGCCGAGAACATGGGCCGTGTCCACCGCTTCCTCGGCCTCACGGTCGGTGTCATCCATCCCCAGATGCCGCCGTCGGTGCGCCGCCAGCAGTACCGGTGCGACATCACCTACGGCACGAACAACGAGTTCGGGTTCGACTATCTGCGCGACAACATGTCCTGGAGCGCCGAGGAACTGGTCCAGCGCGGCCATCACTTCGCCGTCGTGGACGAGGTCGACTCCATCCTCATCGACGAGGCACGTACGCCCCTGATCATCAGCGGCCCGGCCGACAACCCGACCCGCTGGTACACCGAGTTCTCGCGGATCGCCCCCCTGCTCGAGCGGGACGTCGACTACGAGGTCGAGGAGGGCAAGCGGACGGTCTCGATCAGCGAGGTCGGCGTGGAGAAGGTCGAGGACCAGCTCGGCATCGAGAACCTGTACGAGTCGGTGAACACCCCCCTCGTCGGTTACCTCAACAACGCGCTGAAGGCCAAGGAGCTCTACAAGCGAGACAAGGACTACATCGTCACCGACGGTGAGGTCCTCATTGTCGACGAGTTCACCGGTCGCGTCCTGCACGGCCGCCGTTACAGCGAGGGAATGCACCAGGCGATCGAGGCCAAGGAGAAGGTCGAGATCAAGCAGGAGAACCAGACCCTGGCGACGATCACTCTCCAGAACTACTTCCGGCTCTACGACAAGCTGTCCGGAATGACCGGTACGGCCATGACGGAGGCCGCCGAGTTCCACCAGATCTACGCCCTCGGCGTGGTGCCGATCCCGACCAACAAGCCGATGGCTCGCATGGACCAGGCCGACGTCGTCTACAAGACCGAGATCGCGAAGTTCGACGCGGTCGTGGAGGACATCGCCGAGCGGCACGAGAACGGTCAGCCCGTCCTGGTCGGCACGACCAGCGTGGAGAAGTCGGAGTACCTGTCCAAGCAGCTCACCAAACGCGGTGTCCGGCACGAGGTGCTGAACGCCAAACACCACGAGCGCGAGGCGATGATCATCGGCGAGGCGGGCCGGCGCGGCGCGGTCACCGTGGCGACGAACATGGCCGGCCGAGGCACCGACATCATGCTCGGCGGCAACCCCGAGTTCATCGCCCAGACGGAGCTTCGCCAGCGCGGCCTGTCTCCGATCGACACCCCGGACGACTACGAGGCGGCCTGGCCCGAGGCGCTGGAGAAGGCCCGTGCGTCGGTCAAGGCCGAGCACGAGGAAGTCGTCAACGCCGGTGGCCTCTATGTGCTCGGCACCGAGCGGCACGAGTCCCGCCGGATCGACAACCAGCTGCGCGGCCGTGCCGGCCGTCAGGGCGACCGCGGCGAGTCCCGGTTCTACCTCTCCCTCGGTGACGACCTCATGCGGTTGTTCAACGCCGCGGCGGTCGAGGGCATCATGGACCGCCTCAACATCCCGGACGACGTCCCGATCGAGTCCAAGATCGTGACTCGCGCGATCCGTTCCGCGCAGACCCAGGTCGAGGGCCAGAACTTCGAGATCCGCAAGAACGTCCTCAAGTACGACGAAGTCATGAACAAGCAGCGCACCGTGATCTACGAGGAGCGCCGCAAGGTCCTGGAGGGCGCCGACCTGCACGAGCAGGTTCGCCACTTCGTTGATGACACCGTCGAGGGCTATGTGCGCGGCGCGACGGCCGACGGGTACCCGGAGGAGTGGGACCTCGAAACCCTCTGGTCGGGCCTGGGCCTGCTCTACCCGGTCGGCGTCGACGCACCGGGCACCGACGACCGCGAGGGGCTGACCTCCGACCTTCTGCTCGAGGATCTTCAGGCGGACGCGCAGGACGCCTACGACCGGCGTGAGGCCGACCTCGGCGACAAGCCGGACGGCGAGGCCGTCATGCGTGAGCTGGAGCGCCGGGTGGTGCTCGCGGTACTCGACCGCAAGTGGCGTGAGCACCTCTACGAGATGGACTACCTGCAGGAGGGCATCGGCCTGCGGGCGATGGGGCAGCGAGACCCGGTCGTGGAGTACCAGCGCGAGGGCTTCGACATGTTCCAGACGATGATGGAGGGCATCAAGGAGGAGTCGGTCCGCCTCCTGTTCAACGTCGAGGTGCAGGTAGCGGGGCGGGACACCGACCAGAGCGGCACCGCGCCCGAAGGAGCGCCCGCGGCCCCGGCCGGCACGACGCCCACGCCGGCCGCCCCGGCCGAGCGCGGCTCCGTGTCCGTCGGCGCGGTGCCGCCGGTCACCCCGGCCGCGCCCGCACCGGCGCAGCCCGCGCGGACCGCTCCCGAGCCTCCGCCGGCCCCGGTGCCGGCGTCCCCGCCGCCCGTCTTCGTCAAGGGCCTCGAACCGCACCGCCCGACCGGCGGACTGCGTTACACGGCGCCGTCCGTCGACGGCGGCTCGTCCACGGTGACGACCGTCGACAACGGGTCCGAGCTGTCCCGTGCCGGCGGTGGTGGGCCGCGCTCGGCCGGCGGCGGCGTGTCCCGCGGCGCTGGCGAGGGCGGAACGGCCCGCCCGGCACGCAACGCGCCCTGCCCCTGCGGCTCGGGGCGGAAGTACAAGCGCTGCCACGGCGATCCGGCCCGCCGCAACGACTGACGGAACCACCGGAAAGCCAGAGGTGGGGCGGGTGCGTCGCCGGAGCTCTCCGCCCCGCCTCTGGCCGGTTGGCTGAGCTGGAGAATCAGCCGAGCTGGAGGGTCGTCACCTGCCAGCGGCCGGCCGCGTGCTCCATCCGCAGCGCGAGCGCCCGCACCCTGGGACCCCTGCTGACCACGGCGCTGACCTCCGCGACCCCGGGCAGCGGCTCGCTGACCCGCACGCTGCGCACCTGAGAAGGCTGGCGGGTGGCCAGGGACGAGGCCGTCCGCTGGAAGTCGCTCTGCAGGGCGGCCGTGCTCCAGGGGGCCAGATGCGCGGCCGGGCGGGCTCCGGACAACACCTCGACGATCACTCGTACGACGACGGCCGCGGTGCGGCGCGGGTCCGGTGACGTCCCCGGGCCCGTCGGTGCCCGTGCCGCGAGCCGCGGTGCCACCGCGGCGGCGGTGGCGCCGTCCGCCGCGGTGGCACCGTCCGCCGACTGGCGCGCCGGCGTGCGGGTCGTTCGGGCGGGCCGCGGCCACGGGAGGGTCCGTTGGTCCGGCAGAAGGTGGCGGGCGGCGCCGCGTTCGGCGCGGGACACCGTCCTGACCGGCGCGCCCATGGCGGTCGACGGGGCGTTTGGCGTGGTGGTCGGCGCCGCTACTCGTGAATACCGGGCACCCGCGGACCGGTCGGTTCCCGGGGCTCGCCCGGCCGGCGCGGTCTGCTCGGGTGAGACGGTTTCGTCGTCGTAGGGCGGGTCGATGGGACGCACGGGCATCAACCGGGGCGTTGTGGCGACATGGGGACGCAGGCGACGGGGCAGGGTCAGGGCGGTCGTCGCGGTCACGGCGGACCTTTCGGGGGATGGTGGGGCGTCATCGCCCAGGCACCGAGGGACCTGGGCCGGGCAGGTGGCTGTAGCCGGGGTCAGGGACTGGGCGGCGGCAGGAGCCGCTGGCCGGGAAGAAGAAGATCCGGGTCGGGCCCGATCACGTCGGCGTTCGCCGACCACCAGCGCGGCCACTCGGCCGCGATCTGATCGGTCGTGGCGGTAGGCCCGAGGTGACGGGCGACGATCGTCCACAGGCTGTCTCCGCGCAGCACGACGACCTCCGCGGCCGCGCCCGGATTCGTCGGGGGAGTGCCCGGGGATGCGCCGGGCGCCGTGCCCGGCGTGCCCGTGCCGAGCGGCGCGGAGGGCACGAGGGGATCACCCCCGCCGTTGCCGGAAGGCGCGGAAGCACTGGGCGCTGCGGCGGCGGGCGTCGGAGCGGTGGTGCTCGGCGCACTGGGGGCCGGTGCACCTGGGGTCGGGTTTGTGGGCCGTGGCGTGCTGGCGCTGGACGGCTGGCCGGCCTGGCCCGGCTGATCGGTGTGCTCGGCCCGGTCGGGATGGCCGAGGAAGGGCCATCCGCGCGCGGTCGCCGTGGCCGATCGGTCCGTGGGCGCGGCGCCGGGGTCAGGGGCGGCCGTGGCGGGATCCGGCGGCTGCTGCGCACGGGTGGGTGGATCGGCCGCGCTGACCGGGGTCATCGGCACGACCTGGACGTCGTCCGGCAGGCCACGCCCGGCGCCGGACGCCGCGTCGGGGTGGCCCAGGTAGGGCCAGCCGCGCTGGGACGCGGCCGGCCCGCCCGTCGGCCCGATAGCCGGGGCGCCCGCCGAAGCGTCCGCTGACACGCTCGCCGACGCCGTGGCGGCGGGCGGGCCGGTGGCGGCCGAAGCCGGGCTGGCGCCGAGAACGGGGCTGACGCTCGCGGCCACGAGGGTCACCCCGAGGCCGATTTCGACGATCCGGCGCACCGCGCTGGGCAGGACCCGGCGGGCGAGCGCGGCGAACACCCGGCCGGCCGCGCCCGGCAGCGCGGCCAGGACGCCGAGCACCACTCCGGCGCACAGCCACAGCAGGCAGATCCAGGCGATGATGCCGAGGCAGTTGGCGAACGCCAGCTCCGGCTCGTCGGCGAACCACGTGGGGATGTCGCCGGGGCTCGACGGCAGGTCCGTCAGCCGCGGGCCCAGCAGGATCAGCACCGCCGCGACACCGAGGGCGAGCACGGCGCTGCCCACCCTGGCGGCCGCGTCCCGCCGCGCCCCTGAGATCATCTTTGGTGACCGTCCGTCCGGGTATGGGAGCGGTGCCGGCCATGGGCGATGTACCGGCTGTGTCGGGGTACATCGCTCATGGGCGGCATGGCTGCTATCGGTAGCCATGTCGGCCTCCGGATTGGCTCGGGGTCAGGGAGCCGAACTACGGCAGAGGCCGTTTGGTTACGTTTGCTTGTGTAACCCGCCGAAAGGCGTATGTCAATCCGTCCTGCTTCGTCTGATCGGGGTCGTGACGGTTGACCTGTAGAAATGGAGGTTGGCGCCGCGATGCGCTGGGAGGACCTGTTCGCCGATCTTGAGCTGCAGTGGGAGGCCGTCGAGGCGGCCGAGCTCGAAGCGGAGATCGCTGACCGGACGCGGCGGGAGGCCGGTTACCTCCGGCTGCTCGACCGGTTGCGACCGGCGGTGGGCGCCGAGGTGAGATGCCTGCTGCGGGGCGGGCCGACGGCCGGCCCCGCAGCCGTCACCGGGCGGCTCACCGCGCTCGGGGTCGACTGGCTCCTGCTGTCCGAGTCCGGCCCGGCGGAGGTGCTGGTGCCGAGATCGTCGCTGCTCGCGGTGCGCGGCCTGCCGACGGTGTCGGCGCAGCCTGGGCACGAGGGCCGTCTCGCGGCCCGGCTCGACCTGCGCCACGTGCTGCGCGGCCTGGTGCGCGACCGGGCGGCCTGCGCGGTCGCCCTGCTCGGAGGCGGGCAGCTGACCGGGACGCTGCTGCGCGTTGGCGCGGACTTCGTCGAGCTCGCCGAACATCCGCTGGGCGAGTTCGCCCGCCGCGGCGAGGTGCGCTCCGGCTGGACGGTGCCCCTCGAGGGCCTCGCGTTCATCCGGCGCGGCTGAGCCCACGGCGACCGGCGCGGCTGAAACCCCGGCGACCGACGGCCGGACGTCCAGACGCCCGGCCCGGGTGCGGGTGTTCGGGGTGGTCAGTCCTCGGGCAGGGTCTCGTTGCGGCTCATCGGGTTGGCGGCCACGAAGGCGCGGGTCTGCTCGTACGCGCGTTGGATGTAGGCCTCGAGCTCGCTGCGCTCGACCCGCCACTGGCCCCGCCCGCCGATCTTGATGGCGGGCAGCTCACCGGAGCGAACGAGAGCGTACGTCTGGCTGGCAGAGATGTTGAGGATCTCTGCCACGTCGCTGAGCTGAAGGAAGCGGTCGTTCATCAACGCCTCCTCTCCGGTGACGGTCGGCGCGTCTTACCTGTGTATCAGACTTCCCGCCTCGCATCGCGTTCGAATGCCTCGGCTTGTGGATAACTGCTCGCGATACCGATCGGTGGGACCGGCAACCGGTACCGGCCGCCAGGCCCAGACGCGCGCGGCCGGCGGGCGACCTCCTTATGCCCGTCGCCGCCGCCGCGCATCGCCGGGGCCCAGCCAGGCGTCCTATGTGGGGAAAGGCCGTAACGCGGCGACGGTGACGGCTTGATGCTGTATCACCGTTTCGACTGGGTTCGGGATCGTCGGCCACGTACGCTCTGCGACCGGGGTGTGTTCTTCGGTGGCCGTCATAGGACGTCGCCGGCACGGCACATGCCGCCGCCGGTGAGGACGACCGTTGGTGAAGATCGCCGCGGGCGAGGAGTGAGGAGGGCCCGGTGACCGAGCTGACCGTCGCGCCGGCGCGACCGGAGCCGACCCCCCCGGTGCCGCCGTCACCCCCGGCGCGCAGGCTCGGGCGCCGCCGCTGGCGCGACTCGCGGCTGCTGATCGGCGTCCTGCTGGTGCTGGTGTCCGTCGTCGCCGGCGCGCGCCTGTTCGCGACCGCGGACCGGACCAGGCAGTGGGTGGTCGCCGCCGCCGACCTGCCGGCCGGCCACATCGTCGTCGACGGCGACCTGACCACGGCCACCGCCCACCTGGACGGCGCGACGTCGGACCGCTACTACCCCGGTGACCGTCGCAGCGAACTCCTGGGCGCCACCCTGGCCCGTCCGGTCAGCTCGGGCGAGCTCCTGAGCGGCGCCGACTTCGCCGGCGAGGGCGCCGCCGCGACCAGGCTCGTCCCGGTGATCGTCAAGGCCGGGCGGGTCCCCGACCTGTCCCCCGGCGATCACGTGGACGTCTTCGTGTACCAGCCGGGAGCCGCCGCGCCGCCCGAGACAGGCGGCGACCCGGCGCAGCCCGCGCAGGAGGGGCAGGCCGTGGCCGGCGCGGGCGTCGAGATCCAGGTGCTGCACGACGTCGAGTTCGTCGCGCAGGACAGGCTCAACAGCGGCGACCGGTCGCTGTCCCTGCGGGTTCCGGTGGATGACGCCATCCGGGCGGTGGCGGCGTCGCAGAGCGAGCGGGTCGACGTCGTGAAGCTGGAGCGGGACGCCCGCGGCGAGGTCGGATCGGGCGGCCCGTCCTCCGCTCCGGGGTACGGTCGGTGAGCCTGCCGATCCTGACCGCCGTCACCGACTCGGTGGTCGAGGCCGGCCTCGTCTCGGCGTTCGACCGTCGTGATCTCGGTGTGACGGTCGTCCGCCGGTGTGTCGACCTGCCCGACCTGCTTGCCGCCGCGACGACCGGGGCCGCCCGGGCCGCCCTGCTGTCGGCCGATCTGCGCCGCCTCGACAGGGACGCCCTGGTGCGGCTGGCGGCGTCCGGTGTGGCCGTCGTGGGCCTGATCGCGCCGGGGGACGAGGACGCCGACCGCCGGCTGCGCCAGCTCGGCGTCGTCGCGGTGATCCCGGCGGACGCGACCGCGGAGGCGGTGGCGGGTGCGGTCGTGGAGGCGTCGCGCGCGCTGGCCGACCTCGCCGGTCCGCCCGCGCTGCCTGCGGCGTTCAGCGAGCCGCTGATGGGTTTCGACCCACTCGCCCCGGCGGTGCCGGCGGCCGACCAGACCGAGGCCGGCGAGCCCGGTGAGGGCCGGGTGCTCGCGGTCTGGGGGCCGGTGGGCTCGCCGGGGCGCACGACGATCGCGCTGGGCCTGGCCGCCGAGCTCGCCGCTCTCGGCACCCCGACCCTGCTCATCGACGCGGATTCGTACGGCGGTTCGGTCGGCCAGCACGTCGGGCTGCTCGAGGAGGCGCCGGGCCTCGCGGCAGCCGCGCGCTCGGCGAACCAGGGCCTGCTGGACGTCCCTCGCCTGGCGGTGCTGTGTCGGGATCTCGGCGGCGGTCTGCGGGTGCTGCCGGGTATCTCGCGGCCGTCCCGCTGGCCGGAGCTGCGTCCCGCCTCCATCGAGACGGTGCTGGCGCTGTCGCGCCGGCTCGCGTCGTTCGTGATCGTCGACTGCGGCTTCTGCCTGGAGACGGACGAGGAGCTGTCGTTCGACACGGCCGCGCCGCGGCGCAACGGCGCCACACTGGCCGTGCTCGGCGCGGCCGACTCGGTGCTCGCCGTCGCGTCCGCGGAGCCGGTCGGGCTGGTTCGCTTCGTCCGTGGGCTGTCGGAGCTGCGGGAGGTGGTTCCGCACGTCGATCCGCTGATCGTGGTCAACAAGCTGCGGGGCTCGGTGGTGGGCGGTGACCCGCGTCGTGAGGTGTCGCGGGCGATGGCCCGGCACACCGGCCGCGAGCCGGTGGCGCTCGTCCCCTACGATCTGGCGGGCCTGGACGCGGCAGCCGCGTCCGGTCAGCTCCTGCGCGACATCGCCCCGGCATCGCCGGCCCGGCTTGCGGTGCGGGATCTGGCCGCGCTCCTGGCGGGGGTGTCCGGTTCGGGGCGGCGCCGGCGCTCCGCGCTGCGCCGCGCTCAGCGCTGACCGCTCCAGCCTGGCGTGCCCCAAGCCGGCGTGCCCCAGCCCGGCGCGCCTCAGGTCCGGCCCACTCGGCCCCGCCCGGCTCCTCGCGTGTCGTCCCGACACGCCCCGACGCGCCGGCCGTGGGCGGTCTCCGGAAGTCGTTCCTCCGGAGTGTGCCTAACTGGCATCACGAATCTCTCAGGTGACATTTGGCCCAGTCCGGGGGATTTCGTCCGTCCAGCTATGGCTGCTGTGACATTCGGTGGCCCTCGGCGGCGGCGGTCTGCGCCCGCTGCGGTTACGGGGAGCGATTCGGGGGCATCGAATTGTCGAACGGTTCCCCGCGAGTAGTGGCGAAGCCCTGGCATTGGGTGATAAGGGGGTTGGGAACCACGTCCAGCGGTGAGCGACCTGCTGCAAATCGTGCAAATCGTATCCAGCCTGAGTGGCGGACTCGCCGCGATCCGCATCAATGACCTGTCGGATGGTGAACCGTTGCTTTCGGGGACGTTAAGTTAGTGTGTGCGTGTAACGTCGCCACCCAGCTCAGCGTGGTGACGGGGGCACGTCGATGCTCGTTCGAGACGGCTGGGGGTGTGTCGGGTGAGCCGGGAGTACGCGAAGGCCGTGGGTGGTCGCCTGCGGGCAATCCGGATCCAGCAGGGGTTGTCGCTGCAGGGCGTCGAACAGAAGTCGCGCGGTCGGTGGAAGACCGCCGCGGTCGGCTCCTACGAGCGCGGCGACAGAATGATCAGCGTTCATCAGTTGTCGGAGCTCGCCGGTTTCTACGGTGTTCCGGTGTCAGCGCTCCTACCAAATGAGGATCAGCTGCCGCCGCGGGAACGCAGGCCCCGTACCGTGCTGAATCTGGAGAAGCTCGCCGAGGCGCCGCCCGATTCGTCCGCACTGGTACGCAGATGGGTCGCGCAGATTCAGCGCCAGCGCGACGACTACGCCGGGCATGTGCTGTCGATCCGAGACGGCGACGTCCGGGCCCTGGCCCTGCTGCACGACACGACGCCACAGGAGTTCGCCGAGCGGCTGCGGGCCTGGGGAGTGCTCGAGACCAGCTTCCCCGAGGAGAGCGAGCCGCCGGAGTAGGCATCGCGGCGCCGGCCACGGCACCCCGCGTCGACGCGGGCCGGGGCGGGCTGCGGGCCGGCACAACTGCCGGGCCGGCCCGGTTGTACCTGATGGGGCGCGGACGGCCCGCGCGCGGGAGCGGCGACATCGGTGTCGTACGCGCACCACGACCCGTGTGCGTGGCCGGGTGCACCGCGTCGGGAGGTGACGCAATGCCGAGGAAGCGGGCTTCGCGCAGGGGGCTGGTGCTTGGCGCCGGCGGAGTGCTCGGCTCAGCCTGGATGATCGGCGCACTGTGGGCCGTCGAGTCCGAACAGGCCATCGACGTCCGGGATCACGACCTGGTACTCGGGACATCCGCCGGATCGGTCATCGCGGCGCTGCTCGGCCTGGGGGTCGGCGCGGACGTGATGGTCAATTCCGAGCGTGGGATCTTCGAGCCGGGCTACCCCGTGCTGGACTACCGCGATCTCGGAGCGTCCCTGCCGCCCAGGCCGCGGATGCGGATGGGCTCGCCGCGGCTGCTGACCACGACCGCTCTGCATCCCCGCCAAGCGACGCCGATGGTCGCGCTGGCGGCGCTGCTCCCGCAGGGCCGTGGCCAGATCGCCGCGATCGGTGATCTCGTGACCGAGACGGCCGCCCGGATCGAGCATCCGCTGGACGCGCTGGCCGCCAAGCGCTCGGCCGCGGTGCCCCCCGGCGCGGGCCGGGGACGTCAGCCCGTCTCGTTGGCGGCGAACGGCTGGCCGCGGTCCCCCCGGCTGCGCGTCGTCGCGATGGACTTCGACTCGGGCGGCAGGGTGCTCTTCGGTTCCCCGGACGCGCCGCGGGCGGCCCTGCCCGACTCGGTGATGGCCTCGTGCGCCATCCCCGGCTGGTACGCGCCGGTCAAGATCGCCGGCCGGCGCTTCGTGGACGGCGGCACCAGATCACCGGCGTCCCTGGACCTGCTGGTCGAGGAGGAACTGGACGAGGTGCTCGTGCTCGCGCCGGCCTGCTCCTTCGACAGTGACCGCCCGCGTGGCGCCATCGCCCGGGTGGAGCGGCAGGTGCGCCGGGCCGCGACGCGACGGCTGGCCCGCGAGATCGAGCTGCTGGAGGCTGCCGGCACCCGGGTGACAGCGCTGTGCCCGGGTCCGGAGGATCTAGAAGTGATCGGCGGGAACGTCATGGACCTGACACGCCGCGCGGAGGTGTTCGAGACCTCGCTGCGAACCTCGGCCGCCGCCCTGCGAACCGCGCTCGGCGCCGACACGCGCCCCACCCGTCCCATCCGCGCCACGCGGGCGGCGGGAACAGCGACGGCGGGAACAACGGCTGGCCCGGGTGACTCCGGTGCCACCGCGAGCGGTCCGGGACGTCGCGCCGGTGGCCGGGAGGCACTTGGCCGCGCGGCGGCGACCACCGCCGCGGACCAGAAGGCGGACCTCGGTCTGGTCGGCTGACAGCGGGTTGCCACACTGGGCACATGCGTGTCTACCTTCCCTCAACGCTGACGGCCGCCCGCGCGGTGCTGCACGAGCGGAAGGTGCCACCCGGCATGGCGTTCGCGGTCACTCCCGCCGTGCGGGAGTGGTACAGCCAGTCCGACGTCGAGGAGATGGAGTTCGCGGCGCTGCAGGACGCGGCCCGGGCGAGCCTGCGGCTGCTCGACGCCGACCCCGAGTCGCCGCCGCGGCGTTTCGTCTTCGCCGCGGACGTCGACGAGCGGCTGGTGCGCGTTCGCGACGACCTGGATCGAGGCGCGGTCGAGGTCCTCGAGTCGGTGCCGCTGGCCGCCGTCCGGGCCGTTCACTCCGACGACCCGTCGGACGCCGAGGCCCAGGCCGCGGTGCGGGCCGCCGTCGCGGCCGTGCTGGAGGCCGACCTCGGCAGCGACGACGCGGCCTTCGTCGTCGACGGCGCGGAGGGGTTCGAGCTCCTCTGGTTCGCGACGCAGGAGCTGCCGGACCTGCTCTGACCGGGCCCGCGGGCCCGCGTACACCCAACACCCACGCCTAACACCCACGCAGGACGTCGTTGCGGGACGAGCCGGAGTCGGCATGATGACAATCGGGCAACAACCAAGAGGCGATGTTTGTCGTTGGATTGATGTAGAGAAGATGAGTTGACGAGATCTGTTGGTCGGGCGTTGTCGTAAGTGGGTGACGAGGCGGCGGGTCTGAGGTGACTTGTCGTCCTCACGTTGCCCATGACTCCCCGCGGCGGGCATCGATCAACGCACCGAATAGTGTTGTTGCTGAGCTGGTTGCTCACCCAATAGCTCGTCTTGCGGAGCGTGTGCATGGTCCGGTTTCGGCTGGTCCGTCGCGTGTTCCGCGGCTTCCCCGGGGTCGACGTGGGCGTTCCGTCGTGCGTTCCTTGATCTCGGTGCATCTGTGGCGTGACGTAGGAGGCTGGTGAACCGTGCTCTATCTCGCTGGGCAGATTCTGGTATTCGTGCTGCTGGCGATGATCGTCGGTGCGGCGCTCGCCTGGGTCTTCCTCGCCGCGCCGGTTCGGCGCCAGCAGGCCGCGCAGGCCCGTGCGGCCAGGGCGGCCCGGGCGCGGGCCGCTCGGGGCGAGTCGGCAGGAGGGGGCGCCACCTCGGCCTCCACCCCCGGTCGATCCGGCGGCGCGCCCGCGCGTGATCCCGGCGTCGACAGCGACCGGGGCGCGCGCCACCCCGACCTCGTTGCAGCCGACCCTGTGACCGAGACGAATGCCGGGTTCGGGCAGCCTCTCGACGACGACACCTGGCCGCCGCTGGCGCCCAGGGTCGAACAAGCGGATCTCGCCGACCTGATGGCGCGCCTGGGTGACCAGGAGGAGCGGTGGGCCGCGGAGAAGGCGAGCCTGACGGCCCGGCTCGCCGCCGCGGAACAGCAGGCCATCGAGTCCGAGCAGCGAGTCGCGGCGGCCGAGTACCAGGTCGCGATCGCGCAGGCGCGGATCGGTGAGATCGAAGCGGCGCTGCACGCGGCACCGGCCGTCGACGCGGGCACCGCCGGCGTCGCCCAGCCGGAGGACGCCCCCGTCACCCCGGACGCAGCCGCACTCGCCGACCACGGTGATGTCACAACTGTCGCCGACCTTGCCCGGGAGACGGTCAGGCTGCGTGAGCAACTGGAGGAGGCGGAGTCGCGCGCGGCCCGGTTCTCCTCCCGGCTCGCCATGGTCCGCACCGACGCGGAGGCGGCGCAGCGGCAGGTCGCGACGATGAGCACCCGCCTCGACCGGCACCAGGCCGAGTGGGCGGCAGAGCGGATCAAGCTCCTCGCCCGGATCGCCGAGGCCGAGGAGACTCGGCCGGCGGCATCGCTCCCCCCGGTATCCGTTGATGAGCCCGAGGCCATCGCAACGGTCGAGCCCGTTCAGGCCGAGAGCGAGACGGACCAGGTCGCGGACGAGCCGAAGGAGGTCTATGCGGTGCACGAGGCGCCGGCCGAGCAGGAACTGACCGAGCAGGAGCCGGTCGAGGTCGAGCCGGTTGAGGTGGAGCCGACCGAGGAGGAGCCGGCATCATCCTCGGTCGAGCTCACCTGGGCCAGGGAGTCGATCGAGGCGGAGCACCTGACCTCCACGGGGCCCGGAGCCTTCGAGGCCGGCCCGTTCGTCCATGTCATCCCGGGGTCCCGTGACGACGACCTCGAACTGATCGGCGCGGCGCTGGTCGGCGCCGCGGCCTCCGCGGGCGTCACCGGGCGCCCGGCGGTGGGCACGCTCGCCGGCGGATGGAACGCGGGTCCCGAGTCGGCGGGCCGGTTCCACCTCTCCGGGGCGTCGTGGGGAGGCCCGGCCGAGCCCGTGCTGTCCACCGACAACCTCAAGGAGATCGTCGGGGTCGGGCCGGTGACCGAGTCGCGGCTGCGGGTCCTGGGCATCACGACGTTCCGCCAGCTGGCCACGATGGGCGACACCGACGTCGACCGGCTGGCGAAGAAGCTGGACGGGTTCGGCGATCGGATCGTCACCGACGACTGGGTCGGTCAGGCGCGTGACCTTCAGGCCCGGCACCACAGCGGCCTGGCCTGAGGCGCCGTTCGCACCGACGCACCGGACGAGTGGGCCCCGACGCCCGAGCCCACTCGTCCCGTCAGTTGGCGGCTGGTCAGAGCCCCGAGATGAGACCCTCGATCTCGGCCTCGACGATGCGCCGATCGGTCACGTCGACGTACAGCCACAGGTGGCCGTGGTAGCCGTTCGGTCCCGCGAGCGGGATGTGGCTGCGTTCGAACACCCTGCCGTCGGCGAACATGACGGCCTCGCGGCGGGTCGTACGGCGCCGACGCAGGAGGGTGTCCAGCCGGCTGGCGAAGCCTGCGGGGTCCTCCACCAGGCCCGGTATCGGGCGCATCTGCGTCCGGCAGTCCGTGCCGACCAGGTCCACCGGCGACTCGGCCAGTTCGAACAGGTCGCAGTACGCCTGGTTCACGGCCACCACCTGGGCGTCCGCGTCCGCGACGAGGACTGCCGAGGGCAGCTCGGCCAGCAGTGTGGTCAGCCAGCGCTCGCGCTCATGACAGGCGTCGGAGAGCCGCCGGACCTCGGAGAGCACGCACCCGCACGCACCGTCGCCGCTGGCATGGTGGGCTCCGGGTGGCCCCGTGATCAGGGGCTCCGACCGCTGCGGGGGTACCGGGCGCCAGAAGGCCCCCGGCGGCCGGCCGCCAGCCTCCGGCGCGCGGCCCGGCACCGGAGGTGGTGGCCCCGGCAGTGCTCCGTGCGGGCTGACCGCCGCCCGCCATTCGGCTCCGGGCGGCAGGGCGCCGCCCCGGGCCGACCCCGAACGGGGAACGTACGAGGGAAAGCCCTGTCCGTCAGCGCCGGCCGAGTCAGCACGAGAGGGGTCGGCACCTGCGGGGTCGGCGCCGTCCCGTCCGCCGTTCACCACCGGACCGGTGGAGCCCGGCCCGGTCGACCGGGCCCGCGCCGGGCCGGGCAGCTGCCCGGTGAACGGCGGCTCCGCGAACGGCGGCTCTTTGAACGGGTCCTTGAACGGTGGCTCCGGGAAGGGCCGATCGAACGGCGGGTCCACGAACGGCGGATCGAACTCGGCGGACAGCGGGCGGCGGGGTGCGGGCACCGCCCAGCCCGGTCTGTCGTGGTCGCTGACGCCGTCGGATGGGTACCAGAGATCGTCGGTGACCACGTCGAAGCGCTCGAGTTCGTCACGTAGCAGCTCGATGGTTTCCGAGCACAGACTGTCGAGGTCGTCGAGGTCGTCACCGATCGGCGAGTCGATCCCGGCGGTCTCCGGCGCCGCGGAGCCCTGCTCGCCGAGCGCCGACCCGGATCCCCGTTCGAACGCCACCGCGTCCAGACCGTCGGCGGGGATACCCGTGGGAGCGGAGGCGCTGCCGTCCGGCACGGCTGTGAGGGTTCCGGCGAAGCGGCGGTGGCCGTTCTCACCGACGACGGCCGCAGCGCGCAGTATCGCCGTCCGGGCGGATCCGTCCGGACGGAGCAGCCGGATCTGAACCGTCAACTCGTCACCCTCAGTGACCAGCTGGCGCCACTGGCTGGTGACGGCCCGGACGTCCTCCGGATGCACGGCTCGTTCCCAGCCTCGCCCGACCGCCTTGTCCCGGGAAACTCCGGTCAGCACGGACCACTGCCGGTTCACAAAGACGTGCCGGCCTGAGACATCTGCGGTGAATATCCCGACCGGGCAGTTGTCGACAATTCGCCGGAAGACGTCCCATGCGGTTGCGAACATATCGGCGGGGTTCGCGTCGTGGTCGGCGTTCATCGCAGGTCCCGGGAAGGCGTCGGTCGGGGGGCCGGCATCGCGGCCGGTATGGGTGGTGACGATGGAACAGCTGTGCCCGGTGGGCGTTCGGTGGGGCGGGACGTTGGCTGACCGGGCACGTGAATGACCCCCGAGGCAGGCGTCGGCGGCGGTCGGCGACCTGGAAGGTGGTGTGGGGGAGTTCCACCGGTCGGCGCGGACCGCGCGTTGTCGGTTTCCTGTGTGGTGGTGCGACGTACGGGTTTCTGACCGCCGGCAGGTTACCGCTTCGGCGCATCGATGGTGGCGCACGCGGTCGGCGTTTCGGCGCCGATCTGATTTCCGTATCCATTCATCGGGACAGGGCCGCGGCGGTCGCGGGTACCCGCCGGGAGGGGATGGTGGGCCACCGCGGAGCGGACACCAGCGCCGAGAGTGACACCGAAGATCGGTTACAGAGGGTAGTCGCCCCCTCGATGGGTGGTGGGATCTCGCGCGCTGCGTGGCTGGTAGTGGTCCGACCCGGCGCCGACGGCCGTCCGAGGTTGTGCGAACGTTGTTGCTTGCGTACCTGCTTGGAAGGGTTGATGTCGAGTGACCCGCTTCCTACGCTTCGTAGCTGATGTCCGAAGCGTGGGGGGCTGGCCGCGTGAATATGGAAGAGGAGCGGCGATTCTCCGTGGCGGCAGCACGCGGGAACTGGCCGGACGCGACCTCTCACGTGGAAGGAGAGGTCCGTGAACTGATCCGGCGGCGTTCCCTCGACCCGGAGCGGGAACCCGTCCTCATTCGTCAACTTGTGGACGCGGTTCTCGTCGACTACGAGGAACGTGCGCTCACCAGTGATCTCCCACCCGTCGTCGACCGGGATGCGACCGCTCGTTCGGTTTACGACGCCGTCGCCGGTTTCGGGCCGCTTCAACGCCATCTCGACGATCCGGCCGTGGAGGAGATCTGGATCAACGAGCCGGGCCGGGTGTTCGTCGCGCGGCACGGGCGCAGCGAGCTGACCACCACGATTCTCACCCAGGACCAGGTGCAGGACCTGGTGGAACGCATGTTGAAGTCGTCCGGGCGCCGGGTCGACCTCTCCACCCCGTTCGTCGACGCCATGCTTCCCGATGGCTCCCGCCTGCACGTCGTCATCCCGGACGTCACCCGGGTGCACTGGTCGGTGAACATCCGGAAGTTCGTTCTGTCCGCCGGCAGCCTCGACGAGCTCGTCGCCCTGGGGACGATCACACCGAACGCCGCGATGTTCCTGGAGGCGTCGGTCATCTCCGGCCTCAACGTCATCGTCGCCGGCGGCACCCAGGCCGGGAAGACGACCATGCTCAACTGCCTCGGCTCCGCCATCCCCGCCCGGGAACGGGTGATCAGCGTCGAGGAGGTCTTCGAGCTCCGGCTGCGCGCGCCCGACTGGGTGGCCATGCAGACCCGGCAGGCGAACCTGGAGGGCACCGGGGAGATCCGGCTGCGCCGGCTCATCAAGGAGGCGCTGCGGATGCGCCCGGACCGGATCCTGGTCGGCGAGGTGCGCCAGGAGGAGGCGCTCGACCTGCTCATCGCCCTCAACTCCGGCCTGCCCGGAATGTGTAGTCTGCACGCCAACTCCGCCCGCGAGGCGGTGACCAAGCTGTGCACCCTGCCGCTGCTGGCCGGCGAGAACGTCACCCACTCCTTCGTGGTCCCCACCGTCGCCTCCAGCGTGGACCTGGTCGTTCACCTGTCGAAGGAGGCGGACGGCCGGCGGCGGGTCACCGAGATCGCCGCGCTGCCGGGCCGCACCGAGGGCGACACGGTGGAGGTCGCCCAGATCTTCCGGACCCGCGGCAACATGCTCGTACGCGCCGACGGGTTCCCGCCCCATCCCGAGCGGTACCTGCGCGCCGGCTTCGACCTGCCGGCGCTGCTCGCTCCCAGCGAGCACGAGCGGGCGTACGCGCAGATCGCGGTCGAGCGCTGATGGGCATCTTCCTCGGCCTGCTGTTCGGTCTCGGCCTCTTCCTGATCGTGGCGAGCGGGCGTCCGCGGGCCGGTGGCGCGCGCGCCGAGGCCTCCTGGGCCCGCAACCTGCGCGAGACACTGGCCCAGGCCGGGATCCGCGGCGTCACCGCGCACCAGTTCGTCCTCATCAGCGCCGCCCTGGGACTGGTGGCCGGCCTGGTCATCCTGGTCTTCTCCGGCACGTTCTCGCTGGCCGTGGCCTTCGCCGCCTTCGCCTCGGTGCTGCCGCGCCAGCTCGTGCTGCGCCGGCGCCGGGCCCGCATCCACGACCTGCGCGAGCTGTGGCCGGACGTCGTCGACAACCTCGCCAGCGCCGTGCGCGCCGGCATGTCGCTGCCCGAGGGGCTGGCCGCGGTCGGCGTCCGCGGGCCGGCGCCGCTGCGCCCGGCGTTCACCCGGTTCGGCGAGGACTACCGCGCGACCGGCTCGTTCTCGACCTGCCTCGACCGGCTCGCCGACGATCTCGCCGATCCCGTCGCGGACCGCATCATCGAGTCGCTGCGGATGGCCCGAGAGGTCGGCGGCACCGACCTCGGTCGCCTGCTGCGCACCCTGTCGACCTTCCTGCGCGAGGACGCCCGCACCCGCGCGGAGCTGGAGACCCGCCAGGCCTGGACGGTCAACGCCGCCCGCCTCGCGATGGCGGCGCCGTGGATCGTCCTGCTGCTGCTCGCCAGTCGCGGCGAGAACATCCAGGCCTACGACAGCCCCACCGGGGTGCTGGTGCTCCTCGGTGGCGCCGGGGTCTCCGTCCTGGCGTACGTGCTCATGAAGCGGATCGGGCGCCTGCCCGAGGAGGGGCGGGTGCTGCGGCCATGAGTGGATCTTCGGACGGACGGGTGGGCTGGGAGCCGGGGGCGGCTCGGTGAGCACGGTGGCCGCGGGCGCGCTGCTCGGGCTCGTCCTGGGCGTCGGTCTCGTCATCGTGATCTACCGGTCGCCACCCGCGCGGAAGGTGCGGCTGGCCGACCGACTCGACCCGTACCTGCGCGACACGCCGGTCCCGTCGCGCCTGCTGGCGGACGGCGCCCGGCGCGGCGGGCACTCCGAGTCGGATTCCTCCGGCCCGGCGGGCGGACGTCCCATCATGGCGGGAGGCACGGCGGGGCGGTTCGGGCTCGGAGCGGTGGAGGCGCTGGTCCGACCGTTCGTCGAGGACGCAGCCCGCCGCCTCGACGGTTTCCTCGGCGGCCGGGTGGCCCTCAACCGGCGGCTCGTCCAGGCTGGTGGGCGCACCCCCGTCGAGGAGTTCCGGGTGCAGCAGGTGATCTGCGCGGTCGCCGGTGCCCTGCTCGGCGCCCTCGTCCTGGCGATGCGCACGCTGTTCGGGGTCGGGCCGCCCGCCCTTGTCGGGATCGCGCTGGTGGTCGCCGGCGCCGCCGGCGGGATCCTGGCGCGGGACTGGTGGCTCACCCGGGCGATCCGCGAGCGCGAGGACCGCATGCTCATGGAGTTCCCCACCGTCGCCGAGCTGCTGGCGCTCGCCGTCACCGCGGGGGAGTCCGCGATCGGCGCGCTGGAGCGGGTCAGCCGCCTGACCCACGGCGAGCTGGGAACCGAGCTGCGGCTCGCGCTCGCCGACGCGCACGCGGGCGCCTCGCTCGTGCAGGCCCTGGAGGGCATCGCCACCCGCACGTCACTGCCGCCGCTGGCCAGGTTCGTCGACGGCATGGCCGTCGCGATCGAGCGCGGCACGCCTCTGGCGGACGTCCTGCGAGCGCAGGCGGTGGACGTCCGCGAGGCGGGCAAGCGTCAGCTGCTGGAGGCGGGCGGGCGCAAGGAGATCGCGATGATGATCCCGGTGGTCTTCCTCATCCTGCCGACGACGGTGATCTTCGCCTTCTACCCGGCGCTCGTCAGCTTCACGGTGATCGCGCAGTGACCTGTGGCATCAGATCGAGCGGCATCAGATCGAAATGAGGGAGGGGACCATGAGAAAGTTCGGAGCGAGGGCCCGGGACGGCGGCTGGGTCGCGGCACGAGCGGTGTCGCGCTGGGCGGCGCGGCGGGAGCGGCTGGCCCTGCGCGGGGCCGACCGCGGGGACGTGCCCGGCTGGGTGATGGTGACCGTCATGACGGCCGCGCTGGTGGTCGCGATCGCCACCCTGGCGACGCCGGCCCTGCAGACGCTGTTCACCTCGGCCATCGAACAGGTGACCGGCATCGCCGGCGACTGAACGATCGCGGCTGTGCGCAGGTGGCCGCCACGGTTCCCGTGGCGCTGGGGCGGGCCGGCCGTCCCGAACGTCCCCGCGGATCGGGTGACCGGTGACGGTGACAGTGGGTCCGCGATCGTCGAGTTCGTCCTGGTCGGGACGCTGCTGCTGATGCTCATCCTGGGCGTCATCCAGGTCGGGCTGGTCCTGCACGTGCGCAACACCCTGGCCGCGGACGCCGCCGAGGGCGCGCGCCACGCCGCCAACCTGGAGGTACCGGCGAGCGAGGGCGGAACCTACGCCCAGCGGCTCATCGCCGAGACGCTCCCCGGCCGCGCGGACACCGTCTGCACGGGGCAGGACGAGGTCGGCCCTGGTGACATCCCCCTGGTCCAGGTGACCTGCACGGTCGTGGTGCCGCTCAGCCTTGTCCCACTCGGCGACGGCGTCACCGTGACGGTGACCGGCCACGCGGTCAAGGAGACCCCGTGACGCCCGAACCGACCGCCGCCGGTACGCACGCCGCGGGCCCGGCGCACGCCGCGGACCTGACGAACGTCGCGGGGCGTGCCGACCGCGATCAGGGTTCGGCGATGATCGAGTTTGTCGGGCTCTCGATCGTGCTCCTCATCCCGTTCGTCTACCTCTTTCTGGCCGTGTTCGCCGTCCAGCGCTCGGCCTTCGGCGTGACGCAGGCTGCCCGGGAGGCCGGGCGCGCCTTCGCGACCTCGCAGAGCGAGACCGCGGGTCTCGAACGCGCCCGGCTCGCCGCCCAGCTCGCCTTCACCGACCAGGGCATCGACGGCGCGCCCGAGGTCAGGTTCGCCCCGCAGGGAGCCGACTGCGGCGCGGGCAACCCGGGTGACGGCGCCGCCACTCTCGAACCAGGCGCCCGCTTCGTCGTGTGCGTCCGCGCGCACGTCGACCTGCCCGGGGTGGGCGCCGTCGCGGGCGGCCTCGCCGACGTAACCGTGAACGGCCAGTTCACGGTGGTCGTGGACGCCTACAGAGAAGATCGTTCGGGCCTCTGACCTGCGGTTATGCTGCCAAGCAGATCAAATATCTTGTTGCACAACGCTGCTACCACGGTAAAGTGGCGTCTTGTGGCTACCGCCGATGGACCCCTGGCGCCGCTCATTCGATCTTGGTTGCGAAGCCTGCGGGCCGCCGCCAAACCCGAGACGACGATCAAGCAGTACCGGATCGCCGTCACCGGACTTGACCAGTTCCTGGCCGAGCGCCAGACCGAGGATCTCGACGTGCGCGGGCTGCGAAGCGCGACCGTCGACTGGCTTGCCAAGCTGAACGGCGCGGGCTACGCCCCGGCGACCGTCGCCGTCCGCTTCGCCGCGTGCTCCCGGTTCTTCGCCTGGTGCGTCGCGGAGGAGGAGCTGCCGGGGAACCCGATGGCGGGGCTGGAGCGGCCCAGCGTCCCCGAGAAGCCGGTGCAGGTACCCGCGGCGGACATGGTCACCGCCCTGCTCAAGTCGACGGCCGGGCGAGACTTCCGCTCACGCCGAGATCACGCCATCATCCGGCTCTTGGCGGATACCGGGATGCGCCGTGGAGAGTGCGCGGCGCTCAAGGTCGCCGACATCGACCTGGACGCCCAGGTCGCGTACATCACGGGGAAGGGCAACCGGCCGCGGGTCTGCCCGTTCGGTGCCAAGACCGCCCAGGCTCTGGACCGGTACCTGCGGGTCCGGTCCCGCCACAAGGGGGCGCGTCTCGACGATCTGTGGCTCACCGAGCAGCGTGTGTCGAGCCTGTCGTACCACATGATCGGACTCATGGTCCGGGAGCGCGCCGCCGCTCTCGGATTCGACCTGCACCCGCACCAGCTGCGCCACCTGTTCGCGCACACCTGGAAGGCCGAGGGCGGGAACGAGGACGACCTCATGCGGCTCGGCGGCTGGCGCTCCCACACGGTGATGCGCCGCTACGGGTCCGCGCTGGCGGACGAGCGCGCCCGCGAAGCGCACCGCAAGATGAGCCTGGGAGATCGTTTCTAACGAGACGGCCGCCGCGCCGTCCGGGTCTGCGAGGTCGCGTGCCGATCTCACTCTGGCGCCGCCGCCGGGAGCAGCTTGGCCGGATGTCGGGTCATGGAACGGTAGCCAATCCGCACGTGCCTACCGATGACAGCCAAGCCGCCACGACAGCGCACCATCGGGACCTGCGATCGCATTATGAACGGAGAGTAGGTCGACCTCGGCACGAAGGAGGCCGGAGGGATCACTGATCCCTCCGGCCTCCTTCGCTATCCGTCACATGTTGCCGAAGCCGCCGCTTTAGAATCAAGAGGGTCCGACTTGGGTTCGCGCCGGGCGGCGGCTGCGCGTGGTCCTAGCGGGCCATGCTCGCTGGCACGTTGCCGGATCCGGAGTCTTGCCCGAGAGACCTCGGTTCAGCGTAAGGACTCCGATGCCACGTAACATCTACACATGCCAGGACCGGTGAAGCTATATGAGCTGCGGAACGCAATTGCCGAGACGCTGCGAGACGCATTGCGGGCCTACGAAATTCCCGAAGCTTGCGTTTCGTACGGTCTAGAACCGGGAACGGAAAGCGATGCCTTTGCGAGTAAGCGTTGGTACGTGCTGTCGAGGATAGAGAAGCATAATCGCGCACAGCTTGTCGCGCTTGCGCGAAGGGTCCTTGATGACCATGCAAGTTCGCAACTTGAGGATCTCATCAAGAGATCCGGCGCTCAGGGCGCATCCGGAGATTTTAGGAACCTTATATTCTCGGCAGATGGTCCAAAGCCTGAAATAGTCTTGACGGACGCCTTAAACAATGTTGTTAAGATCACTAAAAACGAGCAATTTTGCTTGGTCTACGACCGCCCAATCGAATCGCAGGGGCTTACCTGGGCAAAGCTCGTCAATTGGTGGCAGGGAGTCACGAGAATCGAAGATTCTATGATGGCGGGACGCCATCTATATCAACGCTTGAGTAGATCTCTCGCATCGGATCCCGAGCGAGTCTTCTTTAATCGCTACTGTGGTGCCTACGCAAACCCTGAAGGCTGGGATTGGCCTGCTCTGATCCCCCAAGTTTACATGCATTACGATCCATATACGAAAGCATCTCGTTCAAACCCGGGCCCGCTGATAAGGCAGCGGATGGACTTCCTTCTACTGCTTCCAGGTGAAATCAGAATTGTCATCGAGATTGACGGATCTCACCACTATTCATCAGGAGAGAAGCCAGATCCTCGGCGTTACGCAGAGATGGTTTCCGAGGATCGAAAGCTGCGCCTCGCCGGGTACGATGTGTATCGTTTTGGTGGCTATGAATTCGTCGACGAGAACGGTGGAACTGCTGTCGACGAGTTTATCGATGCTTTCTGTGCGCGATATGAGCTACCAGCCATCGATAGATCTAGATGGCCTGCTTAGGCGGACAGGCTATCGCGTCTCGCCGAGTCGTCGTAGAAACCGCCGAAGGGCGCCCATCAGCTCACCATCGTCATCGACTGCCTCAACCGGTATCCGGTCAATGAAAGCCACACCAGAATCCCGGAAAATATGATCGCGAGTGACATCCATGGCGCGTCGTTGATTGTGGTAGGGTCCGTCGATTTCCAGGACCCCGGCTCTTCCTTTATATGTCACAATTAGATCGGGTTCCCAGGTTCGCCCCAGGACTCGCCCACCTGCCAGAGGAAAGATTCCGATAGTCTCGTCGTTGCGCAGATCCTGCTCTTGGATTCGCTTTAGCGCACGATAGACTTTCAGTTCGCCGGCATTTGTGAACGACAGGCCGTCGTCAACGTGACGCGGCGCGTCGACACGAGCCCGTCGCCCCTGGTTCGTAGGGCGCTTTCCGTCTAGTCTTTCGCGTAGTTGCTCTCTCCAGTCTGGCCCAATATCGGGAAGAATCTCTCGAATCCCTACCCAATCAATCCCATAACCTTTGCGATTCGCGAATTCGACGAGCGTTTCTCTAATCTTGTCTGTTGCGCCAGAGAAGCGAAGTATGGCCTCTGGCCGCACTTCGAGCCAGATATCGCGGCTCTCGTTCTCGCGGTCATATTCGGGAATGACGCGCTCAACTTCGAGGAGGAGGGATGCGATATCGCGATTCCCTCTCAGGAGGAGCAGTGCCGCGCCGCCACCCAAAGTCGCTTCGGCCTCAATCCGGCGAAGTTCGGTATGGCCACCTTGCGTAGATCCGGCCCTAGAAAGCGCAGCAATTTGTTCATCAAAAGATCTCGCCGACGTACTCCGCGCTGAATCTCCAGACCGGTCGCCGTAGCCCATCCGATGGCCCCCAAGTCGCATCCGCCGAACTCGCACGCCTAGCGTACGTGATGCACCCCGACACGATGTCTTGCTACTAAGCAAGAAAATGCAATGGTGCTCATGTGTCTCGGCTCACGCTCGGCCTCGCGAAGCCGGTCGAGGTGTTTTGGATCAACGACAGTGCGCAAGGTAGCGGAGTGAGTACTTTGGGTGCGCAAGTGGTGTAGGTGTCGACGGAGTTGGCGGGCGATCGTGGCCGTTGTCTCAGTTCGTTTTGTCCTCCGGCGCGACGCTTCAGCGGACTGAAGACCAAGGAACCTGACGGACTCCGGTGGGCGGAGCACACGAGGTTCCTCCGCCGTCCGCTGCGGAGTGTGGGTCGCAGTGGACGGCAGCCACGCCCGCGAACAGCAGCGGACGTCGGCGGACGAGGTCGAGCCCGTGACCGCCGCCGGCGGACGTCCACGGATACCGGCGGACGAGCCGCCGATGATCTTTTAACCCGCAGGCTTGGGGAATTTCAGTGAACCAGCGTTCTCGTGGCTACGTGTAGCGCTTCCAGGTCTCATTCATACGCGCGAGCCCTGCAACCGAACTGACAGTGGAGGCCGCACCCGAGAGCCTGGTAAGTCTCGTCTCTTTCTCTACGGATCGATACCTCTTTGGATCTTGCGACTACCGCCGAAGTCTTTCGCCACGACAACGCGATTATCCCTATCAAGCCCACTGCCGAAAGTAGTCTGATCGTGGGCGTGTTGGTCGGTGACCCTCCCGCTATCCACAGAAGGAAGGTCGTTCCTATCGTTACTATGACTGCTTTCTCAAAGAGAGAAACTCCCCGTTGGTCGCGAGCCGCTTTGCGGCCTACTCGACTCAGATCTGAGTTTAATTTCTTGATCTTATCGAGATAGAATTCCTGAGGCTTGGGATAGTTGACGGAATTAGCTCTAACCTGAGCTTGATGTTCCGACCATCGTGCGCTTTCTGCTGCCTGACGATCGGCTTGGACCCGGACCGTCGCTTCGGCCTCAACCCGCACCTCTTCTGCAATGCAAAGACCGCATGTCCGCCCTGGGCAATCACCGCAAATTGGATTCTGCTGGCAACGCCTGCAAACCCCGATATCGAATAGCGAGTGTGTGGCGCACGTAGCCTGACCCGGCTGCCCTGGTCCGTCATAATACTCGGTATTACACGCAACCCAGACATCCTCGAATGCTGGACCGAAAGCCCCGCTAGGATGTGCGCTGGTAGGGCGCCGGTAGGATTGTTGATTAGTGCAGCGGAAGAAGCCCTGCGTAAGCATAATACGTGAGGTATTGGTCCGACACTTCGGGCAAACCATCCTTATCCCACCCCCTGCTGGGTGATCCTACCGTCCCCACATCACGACGTGGACGGCAGGCAGGGACCGCGCGCAGCGTAGGCGTAGGAGATCGGGCTGGAAGATGAACGTGATCTCGTAGATCTTGTTCAGGGTGTGGCTGCCACGCACGGAGCAGGTGCGCGCCCGGGGGTTTGTACGGCGAAACCGGGGCAGAGACGGGTAACACTCGGGGCAGGACACCAGCCCAGGGCGCCACGAGGCCAGGAAGACCGGGGCCGCGGGGAGTGGCCTGGGGCCACATCGAGGCCGCCCCACGCTGCCACAGCACCAGCGTGCGCCACAGGGGGGAGTCGGACAGCTTGGTCGGGCCACAGGTCGGGACCGCGGTGTCGGTGAGGGCGGTGGCGGCACCCGTACGGAGAGCTTCGGTCGCTGCCGCATCGGCCTGATCTTGGAAACCATCGGCGTTGAACTGGGCGCCTAAGGCTGCGTTCTCTTCCGGAGTCATCGTGGTTACTGTAGCGACGGTCGCTCTCGTTGGACATTATGATTCCTGTCCGTTTCTGTCTATCCAGCGAGAAACCGTAGTCGCGGCGGTTGCGTGATCGACGGAGACGGAACTTCGAAGTGCCACGTGAGCAGCGGAGATCTTCCCGACTAGCTTTTCAATAAGAGCGTATTTCTCGCTCTCGCTCAAATTCCCGCAGGCGATCATCTTTGTATACCGGACCGTGTCGACGATCGCGGACTTCACTCGTTCATGGGACAGATAGGTGTCGAGGTCTGGTTGCCATCCTTCGGAATGGGGCCCGGTGACGACGGAGGACCATTCGTCGAGAAGTGTGTCGTGCTCGTCGGGCTGGTAGGCCATCTTGTGTATGTGGACGGCCAGGTCGTACACGGGGTCGCCCCATAGGGCGAGTTCCCAGTCGAGGAAGCTCGACCGGCCCTCCGAGATCATAATATTCTTGCGGTGGACGTCGGTGTGGAGCAGGCGAAACGGGCGTGGTCGCAGCGTCTGCCATCTATTCTCGATCTCGACGAGGGCGTCAGCGGGGATTCCGAAGGCAGAGTAGACATCGCCGAATTCAGGTAGGAATCGTGAGTGTACGTCCGCCGTGATCGCGGAGAGGCGCCTGGCGAAGCCTGCGGTGTCCCCGTCGGCCGGCCAATCTGCGGGTGGTGCCGGTGCGGCGCCGGGTGGTAGGTGTCCGAGTTGAGTGAACATCTCGACAACGTCGCCGATGACGTGAGCTGGCACAGCCGTCCCGCGTGGGGCTGTATCGTCGAGTACCCGGCCTGGTAGGCATTCGAGAATCTGGTATTCGCTCTGAGCATTGGCGAAGAGCAGTCGCGGCGCGTGAGTGACCGTCCCGCGAATGGCACGGAGCACGTGAGATTCGGGCCAGATCTTCAGGTCCATCATGTCGCTGCCTGCGATGGGTATCCGCACGATGACATCGCCCGTCGGAGTAGTCATCCGGACGTTGTGGTTGTAGAAACCCGCTTCCGCGTCAGGTCTCCCCGCTGCTTGCCGGTAGTAGTCGTCAGGGTTCCACTCCCGACCGCCGGTTAGAGCTTCGACGAAGCGGGTGACCTGCTCACCCAGCCGGCTGAGGTTATCAATTGGCTGAATTTCCCGGATCGCACGTTCCCGACTGCGGATGATCTGTTCGTCCTCGATACCGATGACTTCCAGGGCTCGTGTCGCGCACAGAATAATTGTTGGGTAAACGTCGGCGGCTTCAAGTTCCCGGACAGTCCATCGGAGTGATTCGTAAGCCTCGTCGAGTCGGCCCCGGCGAGTGTGGAGGATGGCGCGGTAGAACTCGGCGCGGGCGCGGCCGGATCGGTAGTTGGCGGCGTCGAGGGCTTCACACGCGGAGTGGAGGGAGGTTTCGGCTTCGTCGAGGTCTCCGCCGTGTAGCTGTGCGATCGCGAGTGCGGTGTATGCCTTGCCGAGTTCATGGCGGGCGCCGATGTCGCGTTGAACCTCGATGGCACGCCCTGCTTCGATGACGGCGGCGGACGGGTTCGTGTGCGCGAGTAGCTCGGCGCGGTTGGTCTGGATGTTGGCCAGGCCCAGAACGCTGCCGGCCGCGGTGTAGTGGGTGGTTGCCTCGTCGAGGTAGCGGGCGGCGGTGGTGAAGTCGAAGGCGAAGCGGTGGGCGAGGGAGCGTAGGCGGGCGATGTCGCCGAGGAACTCGGCATCCTGGGTGGGCGCGGAGGTGCTCAGCTCGGCCGCTAGGGCTTCGGCGTCGCGGAAGCGCCCTTGGGCCATGTGGAGGTCTGCGGCCCACAGCCCTGCGGTGAGCCTGGGAGCGCCCGTGGCGCGGTTCCACACGCGGGTGTAGATGTCGAGTGCTTCGCGGGTGTCTCCGGCGATGCGTCGGCCGTGTCCGGCTGCGACGGCGAGTCGTGCGCCGACGGCCCTATCGAGGCCGAGCGCAGTGACCGGTTCGGGGATCAGGGCGGTGACGGTGGCAGCGTCGCCGAGGCGGACGGCTGCGTCGGCTTGAAGGCATCGCAGTGCGTCCGTCAGGCCGTCGTGGCCGGGCCGGTCGGGCAGGTTCGTGCGGAGGTCTTCGATGATGCCGTGGGCGGCGCTGTGGCCGCCGCGGAGTACGGCGCGGTCGGTGTAGCTGAGGAGAGTCTCGCTGGTGGCCTGTCCACTGCGGAGCGCGTGGTAGGCGGCCTCTCGTAGCGCGCGGGCCGAGAGGATTCCGCTGTCTCGGCCGGAAATATCGTCGGCCCGGTCCTCCCAGCGACGGCGAAGGAGGGAATGAATGTCTGTCGAGGTGGCGGGCGAGAGCCGTTCGCAGAGTGCTGTGGCCATGAGCTGGTGAAAGCGGAGCGCGTCCGCGGCGGGGTAAACGAAGGAGTACGCGCTGACCGATTCCCAGGCGATGCGGTGGCTGGGGAGATTAAAGGTGGCGGCCAGGGTCTGGAAGATGTCGTAATCGAAGATCCGTGCCGGGCTTAGGATTTCCAGGGTGCGGATTTCGGTCGACTCGACGTGTTGGAGGAAACGGGCAAGGATTTCTTGCTGAGACACGGGGTCACCGCTGATGCGTCCGCCGGTCTGTAGATGGGTGTCCACGGCGAGATTGAGGTAGAAAGGGAGGCCTGCGCTCGCGGTTGCGATGGTCTGCCGCTGGACAGGGTCCGCTATACCGCCGGCGTCGAGCAACTCCAGGCGTGCTTCCATGGGAAGGCCGTCTATTCCACACACGGTGATGTGGTCTTCCCAGCTGGGTTCGGTGAGTTCCCAGCGCAGGGGTTCCCGGCTGGCGATGACGACCAGGCCGCGGTCGAACTGGGCGACGAGGTCGCGGAGCCAGACGTCGGCGAGTTGGCCCCGTCCGGCGCGGACCGGGTTGGGGACGAGGGCCTCGTGGCTGTCGATGATGATGACGTATGGCTTGTCATCGCTGGAAGCTCGGAGATCCTCTGCGAACAGGAACGTGACTGCGTCCGCGAGTTCGCTGTTCGGTAGTTCGTCGAGCACGGTGAGGGTGGGATCACGTCGTACCCGCATGCGTCGGCGCATGTCCGCGCCTCCTCTTTCGAGGAGTTTGAGGAGCCCGCGGGCAGTACCGAACACGGGGAGTCCGGCGACCGTGTCAACGATGTCGGTCAGGATCGAACTGTCGTCGACGAACGCCAGGTCCGATCGGCTCAGCCGCAGATGCGGATGCAGACGCTGCCAGAGAACTGCGTAAGCGATATCGAACCGGTCGAAGTGGACGCCTTGCGCTCCCAACTCGCTGCGGAGAACCGCGAGTGCGTCCTCCTGCTGCCGTAGCGTGTGGACCTGGAGGTCAAGTGAGGCTGTGCGGTATTCCTCCGCCGCGCGGTCTTTCAGTTCCCGCAACAGCCTCGACTTGCCAATACCGCCGACGCCAGTTGGATTGAAGATCCGTGGGCCCGTGCCGATCCGTGACAGCTCATCGGTGAACGCCGCCAGCACCGGTGCGCGGTCGACGAACCGCCGTTGCAGGGCGGCGACGCGATGAAACCGCGGCGTGGGTGCCATCCATACCCTCCGACCAATGTTCGCTATCCGGCCGGGGCTAACTCAACCACAGGATGGTCCACTATGCCGGCTGATTCTCGCCGCCCGGCGCGGCCCTGCGGGCCATCGGGCTGGTGAGACAGCAGGGGGACGACGGACTATCGACACGGTTTGACCAGCTCAGAGGCCGCGCCGGGGATTTCCGGCGCGGCCTCTCGCGTCGTGCCACCGGGGTCAGACGGTGGTCGCGATCTCGAACGCGATTTCGAGGATCATGGTGCCTTCCTGGTGGGGCCGGCGGAAGGCGCCGGGGGTGATGCCTATGTGGCCGGCGGCGTGTTCGCGTCGGTAGTCGACGCTGGTGCGTCGGGTACCGGCCGCAAGGCCGAACAGGACTTTGATGGCGGTCTTGGCGGGATCGTCGAGCGCGGTGTCGATGGCCTTCCTGATGATCTGCTCCGCGTGTGCTGCCCGGTCCCGTGGGCTGGCGCCGTTGGGCGGGACGAGGAGGTCAACCAGGGCAGGGAGGTGCTGCGCGAGTTCGGGCCCGCGGGCGCCGTGGCGCCGGGCCTTGCGTAGCAGCTTCTCCACCGTGTCGATGTCCGGCGTGCGGTTCGTAGACATGTGGGGTTCCGGCAGGGGCCTCGACGGCCCCCGCTTCCCCCGCCGTAAGCCTCCTTCCTCGTCTGGCGTCGCCCTGGTGCGGGGAGTAACGGGCAACGCGGACGACTATGCCAGGTTGGCCGCATGATCGCCATGTTTGCCTGCGATGACGTCCAACGAGCGGCACTGGTGGTCGCCGGGTCCATGTTCGACTGTTTGCTTGCGAGCTGACAGGGCCCGTCTCGGGGTGAGGCGCTGCCGGGTGGCGGGGCGGCCGGTGTGACCTGCGCAGAGTCCGGCTGCGTAACCGTGCTCATGCCACGTTCAATGCCCGATGTGCTGCCCGTTTCGCTGCCTGTTTTCCTGCCGGGTTTCGTGGCCGAAAATTTGGCCGATTTCGTGGGCGGTTTTCTGCCATCTACTTTTCGGATACTGGGAACCAGCAGCGGCAAGGCGCCGCGCCTCCCTGAAAAGTGAAGGCTCTTCCGGGAGCGCAGGTCGCGATGGTCCTCTGGGCGTCGCGACGGAAGTGGCAGGTTCTGTGATGGCACGGTACTACGTTGTTCGCCGGTCGTTGCTGGGAACGATGATCCGCTGGTTTTTCGGGTTCGCCGTTCTGGCGGTGTGCGCCTCGACGGTGCAGTGGGCGGTCACGAGCATGGCCCCGGCGATGCTCGGCGCGTTCGCGGTGTTCGCTCTGGGCCTGGTCGTCTTCTGGCTGATCAGCCGGGGCCGCAGCAACTAGACCAGTTCGAAATCCTGCCGCGCCCTGCAGCATATGAGCGGGAGCATCCGCAAACTCCGGGGGTGCAGCCTTAAATTCTTGTCCATCGAATCCAGGTCATCCCGTTTCCTCCCGCCCGTCGACAGGAAAACCCGCATCCAGCGGCTACCGAGGAGAGTAAACAATGTCCAATCTTTCATCCCCCGAGCGCACGCCTGAGAACGACTTCGGGCCGTTGGCGCTGTCGGACCTGGCCAATCGTGCGGAGAAAGCGCACGCCGAGCACCTGGAGGGCTACACGGCGGGCACCGTCCTGCACCGCCTCTACCTGGCCGAGGGCATCGACGACATGGAGCTTCGGGGCGCGCTGGATCTGGTGCTGGCGCGGCTGGAGCTGTGGCGGGTGCGGACGCGGACGGAATGGCGGCAGGCGTACAACGCCTGGGCGATTCCGGCCGGTGCGGACCCGGTGCCGGCCGACCCGGGCGTGGTGGACAGCGAGAGCTTCGCGCACGTCGACGAGTTCGACGACGCCCCGCTCGGCAACGACCCGTACGACCCGCACGCCTGAAATCCAATCGCGTCGAGGAAAGGAATCCCGTCCGATGATGAGTATCTCGATTGTGGTGCTGCTGATGTTCGCGGTGGTGGTACTGGTCCGTTCCTACCGGCTGAGTCTGGCGTCGGCGCTGCTGTGCATCGTGCTCGGTTTCTACCTGGCCGCGTCCGGGCTGGCACCGATGATTCAGCAGATCATCAATCAGGTGATCGGCGTCGTCTCGTCCATCGGTGTGTGACCAGAAAAGGATGCGGTTTCGATGATGACGCTTTTCCTGGTGCTGACGTCGGCGGCGCTGTTGCTGTCGAACGGTGCGCTGCTGGTGGTTCTGCTGCTCCGGCTCGCCGAGGAACACCGCGAGATCGGTGACGCCCGCCGCCTGGCGGAAATGCAGCAGCACCACCGCGGCCGGGGCGTGATCCGGCCGGTTCGTTGAGTTCGCCCCGGGGCGCGGTTCCTGACCGCCAAGACAGACACCGCGCCCCGGGCTCCCCACCCCTGCAAGGAGAAGGGACCACCATCATGTCCGATCACAGCCACCCCCCGCCCGACGAACCCGCGAGCCCACCCCCGGACGGCCCGGGTGCCGACGGGGCGTCGGGTGGGTGGGTGCCCGACCTCGACGCGGTCCGCGCCGAGCTGGAGCGCTACCTGCCCGCCGACCGACACCCCGTCCCCCTGCCCGCGCCCGAACCGCTCCCGGTGCCCATGGCCGTCGAGGGTGTCGAGGCGGCCGGGGAGGTGCTGGTTCCGGTGGATCCGCCCCGGCCGCCGCGGCGCCGGCGGTTGGAGCCCCGGCCGGGTGCCCGGCGGCCGATCATCCCGTCGTGGCTGCGTTCGTGGGTGGCGCTGCGGGTCGCGGCCCGGTGGGCGGCCGGGCACTACTCCTACACCGCCGCCTACCACGCGGTGCGTCTCCCGCTCTACGCTGGCCGGCTGGCTGCCCGTGCGCCGCGGGGTGCGGGACGGCTGGTCGCGGGGGCGGTGGGCTGGCTGGTCGACCGTGACGCCCGGCCGGTGATCGCCGCCGCGATCCGCCAGGAGGACGCCAGCACCTATCTGCGGCTTGCTCGTCTCCACGACACCCGTACCCGGACCCGGGCGATCCTGGCCGGTCTGGTCGGCCTTCCGGCGCTGGTGCTGGCGGTGTGGTGGTGGGTCGCCGCCCCGACCGGCGCACATCTGCCGATCCTCGCGGCCGCTATCGCGGTGCTGGGGGTGGTGGGGGCACCGGCGGACCGGCCGCTGATGAGCCCGGCCGTCGTCCCGACCCGGGTCGGCCGGCTGACCGCCGACGTCGTCACCCGCGCGCTCGGCGCACTCGGTATCGCGGAGATCAACCGGGCCCGCCGGGAAGGCGGCGGGATCACCTACCCATCACCGATCATGCGCGACGGGCCGGGCTGGCGGGCAGAGGTCGACCTGCCCTACGGGGTGACCGTCTCCGACATCCTGGAACGCCGCGAACGGCTCGCCTCCGGCCTGCGCCGCCCCCTCGGCTGTGTTTGGCCGGAAGCGGGGCATGACGCGCACGCCGGCCGGTTGATCCTGTGGGTGGGGGACCAGGACATGTCGCAGGCCCCGGCCGCGCCGTGGCCGCTGGCGCAACGGGGCCTGGTCGACGTGTTCGCCCCGCTGCCGTTCGGGTCTGATCCGCGCGGCCGGGCGGTGTCCATCTCGCTGGTGGAAAACAATGTGCTGGTCGGGTCGCTGCCCGGGGCGGGGAAGACGTCGGCGGTGCGGGTGCTCATGCTCGGCTGCGGGCTGGACCCGACCTGTGAGTTGTGGGTGTTCAACCTGAAAGGCACCGCCGACCTCGACGCGGCGGAGAAGTTCGCCACTCGCTACGCCACCGGCCTCGACGACGCCACCGCCGAAACCACACTGGCAGCGCTGCGAGAGCTGCGGGCCGATATTGCCCGTCGCGCGGAGGCTATCCGCCGGTTGCCGAAGGATCTGTGTCCGGACGGGAAAGTGACCCGGCAGATAGCCGGGCTACGTTCCCAGGGCCTGCACCCACTCGTCACGATCATCGATGAATGCCAGAACCTGTTCTCCCACCCCGACTACGGCAAAGAAGCCGGGGAACTCGCCACCGCCATCATCAAACTCGGCCGCGCCCTCGGCGTCGTCCTCATCCTCGCCACACAACGACCCGACGCCGCATCACTGCCCACCGGGGTGTCATCGAACGCATCTATCCGGTTTTGCCTGCGGGTGATGGGACAGGTCGAGAACGACATGATTCTCGGCACGTCGATGTACAAGAACGGTATCCAGGCGTCCACCCTGCGGCCATCGGACAAGGGAATCGGCTATCTTGTCGGTGCGACCGATGAGCCGATGATTGTCCGCGCCGCCTACATCGACACCCCCACCGCGGAGAAAATAGCGGACCGGGCGCGGGCCGCGCGGATAGCGGCCGGGCGGCTCGCCGAGCATGCCCCACGCGAGATTGCGGCGGCGGAACCTGTGACGCTTTCCCTGCTCGACGACATTCTTACCGTCATAGCCGACGCCGAGAACCGGGTGTGGTCGGAAACCGTCGTCGCCCGGCTCGCCGAGCTGCGGCCGGACCTGTACGGCGGATGGGGTCCGGAACAGCTCGCGGTGGTGTTGAAGCCATACGGCATCGAGACCAGCCAGATCAACCGGCGAGTGCGCGGGAAGGTCGTCAACCGGCGCGGCATCGTCCGCCACGACGTCGCCGCCGTGGTGGCTGAACGTGACCGAAACGGGGTCCGCGGATAGGTCAGGCGGGTGCTTGCGCAAGCGGCCTCCCTGCTTGCGCAAGCACCCCCTGTAAGCGCCAAAAATGCCCGTTGAACAGGGAGAACACCGGTAAGCGGCCTGGTCGCAGCAGGCGCCGAAACCCGCGAAAACCGGCCTCCCAGGCCCCCTCCGCCCTCCCGCTTGCCCTCTCGCCACTCCCCACCGACCTGCGCCACTCTGCGTGATCGAAGCGCGCGGTCGCAGCTGGAAGCCGCTCGACGGCCACGACGCCCCCGCGCCTCCGGGAATGCCACAGAATGCCGTGGTAACCGCTCTCGTCGGCTCCCCGCCGGCCTTTCTTTCGATCGCCGTTCCGTGCCTTTCTGTGCTATCCATCGTGTCTTCCTCTGAACCGGAGAAAGAAAATGTCGACCGTGCTTGACCTCTTCGCCGGTGCCGGCGGATGGTCCCTGGCCTGCGCACAACTCGGCCTCCACGAAATCGGTGTCGAGTGGGACCATCAGGCCTGCGAAACCCGCCGCGCCGCCGGACTGCCCACCATCGAAAGCGACGTCGAGGCACTACGCCCCGATGACTACATCGGAGTAACCGGGCTGATTGCCTCCCCGCCCTGCCAGCCATTCAGCGTGGCGGGAAACAGGATGTGGCTCGCCGATCCCCGCGGCCGGCTCATCCACCAGCCTATGCGGTTCGCGCGGGCGCTTCACCCGGCCTGGATCGCGATGGAAGAGGTTCCCGCCGTCCTGCCGATCTGGGACCGCTTCGCCTACGAACTGCGCCGAACCGGCTACGCCACCTGGACCGGAATTCTGTCCGCCGAGGAATACGGCGTGCCGCAGACCCGCCGCCGTGCCTTCCTCCTCGCCTCCCGCACCAAGGACACCGTGGGCCCGCCGCAGCCTACCCACACCCGCTACCGGCAGCGCGCCGCACGATTCACGCCGCCTCTCAAGTCGTGGCGCAGCATGGCCGACGCGATCGGTCGAGGATTGATCGACCGGCCGGCGTTCACCGTGACTACCCGTGGGAATTCCTGGGGTGGTGCCAGCGTCCGCGAAAACCTCCGAGCGGCGATGGAGAACGGCCGGTGGATCGGACCAACGGACCGTTTCACCTTCGCCGAGTTCGGCTTGTTGCAGTCCTTTCCCGGCGACTACCCCTGGCAGGGAACCGCCAGTAGCCGGCAGGTGCAGGCCGGGAACGCGGTCCCGCCCGCTCTCGCTGCCGCCGTCCTTTCCAGCCTCGCACTTCCCGAATCCCTCACCCGAGCCGCATAATTCCCGGAACGGAGAAGCTCGACATGACCGTGACCCCCGACTCCGCCGCCCAGGACGCACCAGACCCGGCCGCGGCCACCCCGACAACCCCCACCGCGGCCGGAAGCGGCGACGATCCGGCGCGGGCCGGGCCTGTCCCCGCCGACACCACGTCCGGGAGGCAGGGACGCGCGGAACGTGTGCTCGGCGCGGCGTTGCCGGTGGTGCTCGCGGTGGGGGTGTTCTGCGTCGCGTTTGTTCACGTCCACGATGTCGCCGCCTGGGCTGGGCAACCTGACTGGGCCGCCTGGCTGATCGCCGTGTCCGTCGAGCTGATGGCGCTGGCGTCCATCATCGAAATCCGCCACCGGCACCGCAGCGGCGCCCGGGTCCGCTGGCCCGTCACGACCCTGGTTGCGGGTGTCGGGATGTCCGGCGCGGCGAACCTCACCGCCGCCGGACCCGACGCGCTCACCGGTGCTCCCGGTGTCTGGGTGCCCACGATGGCGCTGTGGCCAGTCGCGGCGTTCGGCCTGGTCGCCGGGCTCAAAGCGACCCGGCCCGACCACCCGGCACCCACACCGGCGACGGCCATCAACCCCACCCGCGGCCCCGCACCACCGGTCGGTGACCGGGCGGCGGGCGACGGCCCGCAGGCTGACCGGACGGCCTACGTCGATGCCACCGGTCCGCCACCAGCGGCCCTGCCGGCCGATCTCCTGGCGGCCGGGCGGGCGGTCGCCGTCGAGCTGACCCGCCAGGGCCGACCGGTCACCCGGACCGCACTTGCCCGCGGTGTCCGCCAGCGCGGGCACCGCTGCTCCACCGACCGGGCCGCGGTCCTGCTCGCCGCGGTCCGTGAACCCGAACCAAAGCCGCGGGAGCTTCCTGCGACTGGCCCCTCCGCTCCCGAGCCCGGTGGACCTTTTCCCGAGTCGCCCACGACCGTCACAGAACCGCTCAGGAGCTGACCATGGCCGCTAGTAACCCCGAGGACAGGGCACTCATCGCCCGGCTCGCCGCCCACGCCTCGTGGGCGAACACCCCCGACCGGGCCGCGCGGACCGCCCGCGGACGCGCCGCCTTCCTGGACCGCTTCGACCGCCAGGTCGACCCGGACGGCACCCTCCCACCCGCCGAACGCGTCCGCCGAGCTGAGTACGCCCGCCGCGCGTACTTCTCCGCGCTCGCACTGCGCTCGGCGCAGGCACGACGCAAGAACCGCGCCAGACCGAAGCAGGACACCCCACCCCGGCCCTGACCGGCCAGAATGTCCTCCTGCGCCCCGCGTGACCGGCCGCACGGTAACGGGGTGACAGCCGGACAACGTCAGCGGCCCTCCACCCATGCGGGCAGAGGGCCGCTCGGCGGCTTGGCCACATCCGAGTGCGGGTGGGGACACCCCCCCGCGTGGCCGTCGACCGTCACGTGACGATCGTGGGGGCGGTGTCGGTCGAGGCAACGGCCCGGGGGCGTAGGGAGGCGCGGCGGGCCCGCTCGGCGAGGGAAGCAAGGTGGGAGACAAGCGCGTCGACCGCATCACCGCGGCGGGGATGGGTCTCACACATCCGACCCTTCCGCCAGGCCCGTGCCACGCTGCCCGCCACGTCACGGGCCTGCCACGCCTTCCCGCCATGAGGGCCGTAATCGGGACGCACCGTCCCGAGAAGCACACCGCCCATGTGGACGTCCTGCGTGCCGCTGACGTCGGAGTCCACGCGGCGGACGACGGGAGTGTCTCCTTCCGAGGCGTTGGCGACGGCGCGGACCGCCGCGGACAGCTCGGGGGACAGCGGCCTGTCCCCGCGGTCTGTCCGGATCACCACCGGCCGCTCCCGCCGTCGACGGGAACCGGCCGGCCGTGGTGCAACCTCCTCCGGGCCGGCTACCGGCCTCGCCGGCGCGGTCGCCACGTGACGATCGTCGGGAAGGGCCGGCACGGTAGCCGCGGGAGCGGGACCGCTTTGCTCGGAACGATCGTCACGTGACGATCGTAGATCGGGCGACGTGCCCGACGACGGTGCCGCCGGTGGGAGGGGCGCGAGACGGTCAGTATCCGACGGAGGTGCCGTCGGCGCGGGAGCGACGCGGGCAAGCAGCGCCGTCGTGCCGTCCCGCACCACGGCGAGCAACGCATCGTCGGGCCGGCCACCAGCGTCCAGCACCCCGGCCAGAGCACGGATGGCGTCGAGCAGCCCGGCGACGCTCGCCGGGTCCACCGGGGGAGTGGCGCGGGCGGCCTGGCGAACTCGGTAGGCGCGCTGCTGACAGCCGCGAGAGGCGTACCGCGGTACCCGGCCCCCACTGGCAGGCGCGGCCGGACATGTCCGGCCGCAGCCACACCCACACAGCCCGTCCGCCGGAACCGGATCGGTCATCACGTGACGATCGCCCATGACCGGCATGCTAGGCCAATCCCGGACGATCGTCACGTGACGATCGTTCCCAGGCGCCGGACCGAGGGCCAACCACGGCACCGGAAGACCGGCAGGCCGAGCGCGCCGGCACCAGCAACCCCGTCCCGACCGGCCGGAACCCCGCGGCGACCCGCGAACACGCGAACGGCCCCCGAACACGCGAACGGCCCCCCGCCCAACAGGGCAGAGGGCCGAGTGCAGGCGACGGACGGGCTCAGCGTCGTCCGCCCGCGATCCGGGCCGGCAGCACCTGGTACGACTCGACGCCGTACAGGTCAGCCCACTGCCGCGCCGCAGTCTCACTCCCGAACGGACTCACCACCTCGACCAGCGCGCCCGCGCCGTCGAGCACCACCAGGCCATAGATCAACGGGCGCCGCCCGGTCGTGGATACCACTCGCCGACGCGTCACCAGGCCACCGTGGGCGCCGGTGACCGGCAGCACCATCCGCGCGCTCATGACCCGTCGCCTCCGCCGAAGACGCTCCCGCTCTCGGTAAACGGGTCGTCATCGGCCAGCCGTAGCAAACGGGGCGCAAGCCCGCCGGTCGCGCGCGGGTGCTGGTCGTGAACCCTGAAGTGCAGCTCGCCGCCGGAACGCGTACCGGACAGGTCCGCCATGCTCGCGAACTCGCATCCGATCGGCAGCCCCCGCAGAGCCGCGGCGAGACTCGCCGGATGCGCGCCGGCCGGCACGTCGACCACGACGTACCGGAACGGCCCGGTGCCCGTCTCGCGGACCCGCACCGCTGCCGGATCGGAGGCACCTCCAGGTGCGGACAGGTCGGCCGGATGGGAGTCGGGTGTGGTTGCGGCCGGTACCCGGGGGTGAGGGCTGGCTGATTGGCTGTGGGGCACGGCGTGATCCTTTCTGTGAAGGCGATCGCCGAGAACTCGCCCGGACATGCGGCGTCCGGGCGAGTTCGTCTTTCTGGCCCCTGGTCGCGGTCGACCGGGAGGTAAGGGTACCGCGAGTAGGTGACGCACGTAACCGCCATGAATAACCAATGCGCGTAGGTTACTTAGCGTAGTCGCTAGCGTGCGCGCACATGGAGTCGTGGCCGAGGCGGGAGACGATCTCGCTGGCGGAGCTGGCCGACGCGGTCGACGTCGACGCGCTACGCGACCTCATCGGGCGCGGCTCACGCCAGCGGCAGCGGGTATCCCGCGCGTACGCGGTGCGGGTCGCGACCACGAAGGGCTTCCCGGATCCGATCTTGGATCATCCGAAGCTGAGGCTCTGGCACCGCGGCGACGTCGAGCACTGGCTAGACCTCAACCGTCCCGGATGGCGGGGCGACGGATGATCGTCCCGATGTACCTCTTGGTGTCGCGGACAGCCGGGTCAGCGGTCTGGCGAGGCCACGCTCAAGGAAGATCTTTCACACCACGGTAAAGTGGCGCACTTTCGTTCACGCCGGATCAGCGTCTTTGCAGCTGAGCACAGCGATAACGTCAAAATAACGGCCAGTTCACCGTGGTCATCGACGCCTACCGGGCCGACAGGTCGGGTGCCTGACCAGTGTTTTCCTGGTTCGGGACTTCCGGGTCTCGTGGCACTGCGCTCGCCGCGGGAGTGAACTGCGGTCGGCGTGGTGGATGGCTGTCGGCTACCACGCCGAGTTCTGATCTTCGGGCTGTGGGTGGGATCGGTGGGGATTACTGCTGGGGTGCCTGCTGGAACAAGGGTGGGTGACGGGCTGGAGTCGCGGAGGATCCCATGGCGGACACCGAGGTGCGGGCAGGGTGGGGGAGAAGCGGTCTGAACGCCGATCAGCTGCGGCATGCGCGACGGTGCTATCCGGACTTTCGTCCCCGGCGGACGGTGGCGAACACCGGCAAGGCGGTTCTGCTGGCCGGCACCTACGGGGATCAACCGGCCGTCCTGAAAGTACTCACCGATCAGACGCGGCCGTGGCGGGGGCGGTTCGCCCGTGAGAGCGCCGCCTACGAGGTGTTCACCGTCGCACCTCCACCGGTGCGTGTCCCGGTGTTGCTGGCGCCACCCTCCCCTGGGCTGCTGCTCGTCGAGCGGATATGCGGCCTACCGGTGGCCCGCCATCGCTACCTGGACGCGACCCTGCCCGCGGCCGCTGCCGACGCGCTCCTGCACGCCGCCGACACGCTCGCGGACTGGACGGCACCGGTGGTCTTCACTCCTGTGGTCGACTATCCGCAGCGCATTCTCCGTTACGGCCCCGGTGGACATGGCGTGCTCGGCGCTGACAGCGTCATGGCACTGCTCGCTCTGTACCGGCGCGTCACCGCTCGGGCCCGGTGGCAGTTCGCCCACGGGGATCTCCTGCCTGCCAACGTGCTGCTCGACGACGACGCCGTCTCAGCGGTACTCGACTGGGAGTACGCCGGGCTCTACCTGCCCGGCTACGACCACGCCCTGCTGTGGGTCCTCGCCGTGGACGACCCGGACCTGCAGTCCCGGACCGCCTCCGGCCTCGACGGGGACGCCTTCTGGCTCAACGCGGCGGTCCTGCTCGCCCGGGAGATCCGCATCCACCGTGACGAGGCCGACCGGCACCCGGCCCTCGCCGCGCGCCTGGACCGTCTCCGTCCCCTCGCCGTCGAGGTCACCCGTGCTGTCGCCACCCGCCTCTGATGGAGAGGCGGGCACCCCTGCCTGGCGGTCGCTGCGTTCTGTCGGTGGCAGCTGGCATCCTTACCGGGTGGAGATCCCGGCGGATGCCCTCGCTTCCCGTTCACCAGCCACGTCGGCCACGGCGGGCAGCGAGCGAGCAAACGGCGAACGTGCCGCCTACTACCGTGCACGGGCCGCTGAGGCGATGGCGCGTGCACGCCGCTATGTCGGGCGGCCATGGACGTCCGATCCTGGCCTGCGGGTGCAGGTCGAGGCGATCCTCGCGTTGCCTCCTGAGGACAGGCTCCGGATGCTCGAAGCCGAGGCCGGGGTGCTGTCCGACCTGCGTCCCGCTGTGGGGTAGCCGGCTGTGACCGGGTTCCATCTTCGCGGTCTGCTGCGGTGCCTCGCCGACCATCGGGTGAACTACGTGATCGTTGGTGGGGTCGGTGCCCGTCTGCAGGGTTCCCCCAACATCACCGGTGATCTCGACATCGTTCCGGAACCGACTCCTGACAACCTCGCCCGGCTCGCGGCAGCCATCTCCGGCCCGTCCACCCAGAAGAAGGCGCCAGTGGATAGCGCTGCGTTCGACCGCGATCGGATCGCGTCGACCATATGTCCGTCGGCGGGATCCAGTCCCGCGGCGCGTGCGTGGCGCTAGTCTTGAGGCTGCACTACGTGGATGCGGTCGATGTACGGCGACCGCACCGGTACGCCAGCCACCCTTCGCGGTCCCCATCCGCCGGTCATCGGACAGCAGGCAGGGCCAAAGGGGGGCAGGGTGGTTGGCCTACCAGCACCCGCCCTTTCCCCGCTGGCTCGCTATCACGGTCCTTCGAGGCCGATGATGGTTCCGAAGGGGTCGACGAGTTGGCAGATTTGTCGTCCTTCGGTGACGGTGAGCGGTCCGCGGTGGTGCCGGCAGCCGGCGTCGAGGAGCTGCCCGCGGACGGCGTCGAGGTCGGTGACGGACCAGTAGATGACGGGGGATCCGCCGCGTGGGTTGCGGTCGTCGTCGGCCTGGTGGAATCCGAGCTCGATGCCGGACACGTTCAGCCAGGCGTAGACGGAGTCGCCGTCGACGTCGAGGTGCACCGGGGCGTTGAGGACGCCGGCCCACCGGCGTGCGGACTCCTCGGATCGTCGGCGAAGGTCATGACGATGGTGGGCGGTCCGAACACGGGAATGCCTCTCCGCGGGGACGACGATCTGGAGAGGCTATCCAGCCGCTGTGGTCTGCGGTGGGTCACCGGTCGAGGCCGTGCAGCGATTCCAGACCGGTGGCCGAAGCGAAATACCTGAGCGCGGCGAGCAGGTCCCGATCCGTCCAGCACGCCCCGATCTGGCGTGAGTGGTGGACATAGCAGGCCCGCACCCATGGCCCTGGCCGTTGGCGCGGGGCCCATGCGCGTAGGAAGCGCAGGACCGCGAGTACGCGCCGGTGTTCGCGCTCGCCCGGTGCCAGGTCCAGTTTGGCGAAGATAGAGGTCACGTGCGCCTCGACCGTCTTCACGGCGAGGTAGAGGTCGGTGGCGATGGCGGTGTTGGAGTGTCCGCGTGCCATGAGGGCGAGTACCGCCCGTTCCCGTTCGGTGAGCCTGCCCAGCGGGTCGTCCTCGCGGCGCCGTGCGACGAGGCGGACCACCAGGTCAGGATCGATCACGGTGCCTCCGGCAGCGACCTTGCGGAGCTCGGCGCCGAAGACGTGCAGGTCGGAGACACGGTCTTTGAGCAGGTAGCCGACCCCGCCGTCGAAGTCGGTCATCAGCCGCAGAGCGTGGTGGACCTCCACGTACTGTGACAGCACCATCAGCCCGACCGAGGGTGCTGCGGCTCGGACGGCTCTCGCCGCCTCGATGCCCTCGTCGGCGAAACCCGGTGGCATCCGCAGGTCCAGCACGGCCACGTCGGGTGGGTCGCCGTGCACCATACGGACCAGGGTGTCCCCGTCGCCGCACCGGCCGGTAACGTCGAAGCCCATCTCGGTCAGGATGCGGGCCAGTCCTTCGCGGAACAGGATGGCGTCGTCGGCCAGCATCACCCGCACGGGATCACCGTCCGCAGCCGCGTTCCGGTGGGTCCGCTGTCGACGATCAGCCGGGCGTCGAGGGCGGCGAGGCGGTCGGTGAGTCCCTCCAGGCCGGATCCCGGGCGGGCCTGTGCTCCGCCGACGCCGTCGTCGCCGACCTCGAGCAGCAGCCCGCGCCCGGTCAGCCGCGCGGTGACGGTCGTGATCCGGGCCTGGGCGTGTTTGGCGGCGTTCGTGAGGCCCTCGCTGACGACGAAGTACGCCGTCGCCTCCACGGCGGGTGGCAGCCGGCGGTCCACGGCGACGTGCAGCCGTACCGGAACGGCCGACCGGTCGGCGAGGAAGTCGAGCGCGGCTTCCAGTCCGTCCTGGGTGAGCACGGCCGGGTGCAGCCCGCGCGCGGTCTCGCGCAGCTCGGCGGTGGCCGCCAGCAGCTGTTGGCGGGCGGACTCGGCCCGCTCGGCGAACGCGGTGGCGCCGTCGGCGGCCTTGGCGAGCGCGCCCAGTTCCAGCGCGACGGTGACCAGCCGCTGCTGGGCCCCGTCGTGCAGGTCGCGTTCCAACCGGCGCCGGGCCTCGTCGCCCGCGACGACCAGCCGCTGGGCGCTCGCGCGCAACTCGAGGACAAGACCCGCCTGGGCTGCCAGGTCGGCGAGCAGGCCGCGCTCCTGGGAGGTCAGCGCACCACGCGCCCCCATGGTCACGGCGAGCGTGCCGACGGTTCGGCCCCCGTGCGCCACCGGTACCGCATGCCCGCCGAGGGTCAGCTCGTCGAGGGTCCGGACCTCGTCCGGGTATCCCGCCGGCCACGCCGACACGGCGCGCAGCCCGTCGGCTGGTCCCGTCCACAGCACCACCCGCCGTGCGCCCGTGCCTTCGGCGACTGTGGCGCACAGCCCGTCGAGCAGCCCACTCGCCGGGCCCGTCAGCTGGGCGGAAAGCCGGGACAGGGCCTCGTACGGGGTGGCTCGGCGGCCGTAGACGACCCGGTCCGCCACCCGCTGGGCGCGGTGGCGCAACGGCTCGAACGCCACGGCTACCAACGCGGTGGCCAGCAGCGCGAGCAGAGTGCCGGAACCGCCGATCAGGCTGCCGACAGCGACGACGACGACGGCGTACCCGAGGGTCACCACCGCCGCCATCGCGCCCCAGACGAGCGTCGCGTTGATCACCGGGTCGACGTCGTAAAGGCGGTACTTGAGGATCGCCGCCCCCGCAGCCAGCGGCACCAGCGGTACTGCCAGCAGCCCGGGTACGGGTGTTCCCCACCCGATCAGCCCCGCGGCCATCACCATCCCCGTCGCCGCCACGGCGAGGACGAACCAGCGCAGCTGTCGGGACTCGTCGCCGTCGGCGCGTACCAGCCGCCCGATCGCGCACACCACCCAGACGAGCTGGAACGCCGGGTAGCCGATCGCTATCGCGACGGGGTGGACGGCGGCCGCGGTCGCGGCGCCCGGGACGTGCAGCGGATGCGGCGCGGCCAGCGGCACCCGTCCGTACTCGACCGGCCACAGTGCCGACATCGCCGCGAGTACCGCGCCCAGCAAGGCCAGCGCGCAGACGGCCGCCCGCCAGGCCGGCGAGGGCAGCCGCCCGGTCGGGAAGCTCATGAGAGTCACCGCGGTCAGCACGAACACCAGCGAAAGCGGCCACACCCCGAGCCAGCCGATCCAGGAGGCGGCGGGCAACGCGGGAGAGTGCAGGCCGTACTGGCGGGCGGCGAACATCGCCGCCTGCGCGACCCCGGTGGCGACGAACAGCCAGGCCTCGCGGTTGACCGGCCGCTGCCGCACCACGTAGAGCCCGACGGCGGTGAAGACGACGGCGAGCAGGCCGTTGTGCAGGTCGTCCAGCCGGAACCCGAGGGCGAACCCACCCGCCACCAGCGTGGTCACAGCGGCGGCGGCCGCCGATCCCGACATGCGTGGCGGGATCCGAAGCATTGCGACATGGTGTACCGGGCACTCGCCGTGCGGAACAGGGACAACCCTTGCCATCCCGCCGGGTCGGCTTGGATGTGTCGCCGCGGCCGAACCGCGACCGTGATCGGGTCCGATTCGGTCAGTCCCCGAGGAGCGTCCCGTGAACGCCGTTCCCGGCTCATCCGCCGACCGGCTGCTGACGGCGTCACTCGTCGTCGCGCCCGTCCTCTACCTGGTAGCCAACATTCTTTACGCCCTGCGCGGCTGGGAGTCCGACTCCGCGGGCGGGGTCTTCCACGTGCTCGGTGCCACCGCCTACACCCTCGTCCTGGTCCGGGTCGCGACCTGGACATCCGGCACGTTGACGGCTGTGCTGCTGGCCGTCGGTTCGATCGGGATCGCCGGCAACGTCGCCTACGGCTTCGACACGATCCACGTCGCTCTCGGTGACGTCTCCCTCGTCGATCGGGACGGCGCGGCCACCCTGATCAAACCGCTCGGCCTGGGCTTCCCGCTGATGCTCCTCCTGTGCGCGATCGCACTGCGAGGTGTCGCGCCGCGATGGACGGTGTCCCTGATCGGGCTGGCTGCGCTGGCGTTCCCGGTCGCGAACATCGGCGACGTCCCTGCGCTCGGTATCGCGGACAGCATCGCCGCTGTCATCGGTTTCGGCGCACTGGCCGTGCGGCGAACGCCCGCACCGCCGCCACCACTTCCACCGGCTGCTGACTCCACCGTGAGCGGATCTACGACAGCAAGGATGGCGTCATGAATCGGGGCTGGATCCGACGGATCGGCCTGCTGTCCTCGTGGCCGCGGCCGTGAGCTCGGGCTTCGTCGGCACTGCCGACGCGGCGAGTGTCTCCGGGGCGGGGACGCGCGCCGGCGACTTCAACGGTGACGGCCGCGACGACGTCATCAGCTGGCTGCCGACGTATCCCGACCTCGTCGCGTGGGTCGCTCAGTCGCAGTACGGGGTAGCCGGCGTCAGCAACTACTACTCCTTCGGTCCGGCCACGGTCTGGCACAACAAATTCCCGTCGACAGGTGCAAACGTCGCACCGCTGTCCGTCTGGTTCTACTGGTTCAGCTGGTAGAGCCGCCGGTAACGTTGCTCGAGCGGATAACGAGCCGCGCTCACGCGAAGACGCCGAACGCTCTCCCCTTTGCCTCGGAGGGGAGAGCGTTCGGCGTGGGGACCGGTGGCCTGACTGCTGGCCGTCCCCCTCACGTCCGTGGACTCCACCGCGAGGTGCCATCGCGGTCAGGAACGCGCCGAAGCACGGCACGAGGAGCAGGAACGCCCGCGCGGTCCGCCCACCAGGCGCGGACGTCTAGGACGTGGCGTGCGCCGCCGAGCACGCACGACAAGCTGCTCACCTTGTCGGGGGCAAGCCTGGTTCCGCGTCGACCGCCCACCCTTCGGCCCGGATGGCGACCTGGATGGAAGATCGATAACACCACGGTGAACTGGCGCACTTCCGTTCGCCTCTGATTGGTGACTTCGCAGCTCGGCACAGCGGAGAACGTGTATTGAACGGCCAGTTCACCGTGGTCATCGGCGCTTACCGGGCCGATCGGTCCGGCGTCTGACCAGTGCTCTTCGGGCGGTCAGCGGTGGTAGACGTCGCGGCGGTGGTCGATGGCGACGACCGTGACGGTCATGGCCTTGTCGTCGATGCGGTATATAACCCGGTAGGTCCCCCGCCGCGCGCTGAACCGGTCATCGAGCGGTGGCATGAGCCGTTTCCCGACCCGGTAGGGAGCGTCCAGGAGCGGCCCGGTGATCAGTTCGTAGACCGCTGCGGCCACGGTGTGGGGGAGACTCTCGTTGAGTGCGCGGCGGGCCGCTGGAGACATTTGGAGGACGTAGCGGCCGACGGGGTCGGTCATGCGGCGCCGAACTTGCGCCGCATGTCCTCGGCGATCTCCTCTGCCGTCACGACTTCGCCGCGAGCAAGCTCGGCGTCCGACTCGGCGAGCTGACGCATCGTCAGCGGGTCGCTCAAGATCGCGATTGTCTCCTCCAGGCGCTCCAGATCCTCGGCGGCCATCAACACGACGAAGTCGCGGCCGTTACGGGTGATGTGCACGCGCTCGTGCGTCCGATCGACCTCGTCGGCGATCTCGGACAGCCGGGCCTTCACGTCGGACAGCGGTAGCGTCTGCATAGACCAGAATTCTAGTCTCCTCTCAGGTGAGGGCTGGCCTGGTGCACGTGGACGGACGATGTTGGTTGAGGCATGCCGCGATGTCGTCCACGGTCGAGAAGCGGGCGTGGCCGTGGCGGAACCGCGCGGGCCGCGGGTCGCGGCAAGGGCTGGCTTGCGCTACCCGGCCTCTGGAGGGCGGCGGCGCGTCTCGTCGAACAGGGCGACGACTACGAGCTCGGAGCGGCCGCGCTCAGGGTCGATCTTCCACCCTCCGGCTCGGAGGATGACGCTGATGGAAGATCGACGACACCACGGTGAACTGGCGCACTTCCGTTCGCGTCCGATCGGTGTCCTCGCTGCTCAGCACGGCGGAGAACGTGCAATGAACGGCCAGTTCACCGTGGTCATCGGCGCTTACAGAGAAGATCGTTCAGGTCTCTGACCTGCACACTCCATGACGACGGTGGTCACGGACCCGGCGTTCGAGGGCACGCCTGTGTCGACCTCGGCGTTGTGGCGGAGTTGCCAGGCCCGCGTGCCCAGAGGCAGCCGACCTTCAAGCCGAGACTCGACCGGGCTGGTACCGCAGAGCGACCGCCCCCGACCGGAACTCCTGGCGCCCCACGAGCTTCAGCTCGAGTCGCTCGCTCAGACCGACGAACAACGTCGGCCCGTGGCCCGCCAGGATGGGCTGCACGACAAACTCGTACTCATCGATCAATCCCAGATCCGCCAAGGCCAGCGGGAGCGTCACGCCTCCCACGAACAGGCCTCTTCCAGGCTCCCGCTTGAGCTGCTGAACAGCTTTCCCCAGGTCACCCTGCACGAGCTCCGCGTTCCAGTCGACCTGGTCCAGGGTGCCCGACACGACGTACTTCTTCGCCCCGTCGATCGTCCGGGCGAAGGGGACCATCCAGTCAGCCATCCAGTCAGGCCACGTTCCCGTCGCCGGCTGCCGCCACGCCGCCTCCATCATCTTGTAGGTCACCCGGCCGAAGAGAAGGGCATCGGCTCGTTCCAGATTGGTGGCCCAGTAGCGATGCGACTCTTCGTCCGGGATCATCCCTACCCGGTGGTCGCAGCAGCCGTCGAGGGTGATGTTGATCGAGTATCGGAGCGGTCTCATGGGTGGCTCTCCCTGCTGCGGTCGCGGGCATCTGGCGGACCGTCATCAGACCGGCGCCGCCGCCATTTCTCCTCGGTCCCCCGTTCGGACCTGCTGGGAGGGTGCGAGGATCGCGTAGCCGCAGCACCGAAGGACCGGCACCCTTGTTCTGCCAGTGTCGCTCGAGGGCAGCACTGGCGAGGCTGTAAAGCCGGGCTGGAGGCGGCCGCATGATCACCGGTCGCGGACCAGCGGTCCCGTCCCGGCATCCACATAGAGCCAGCGGCCGTCGATCCGCGTGAACGTGCTGCGCTCGTGCTGCACGCGACGCTCGCCGTCCGCCGAGCGCGCGATCGCGCGGAATTCCACGACACCGGTGTCGTCGCCCGGGCCGCCGTTCACGGTGTCGACGATCTGCAGGGCGCGCCAGGTCATACCGGCGTCCAGGTCCAGGCGCTTGGGGCGCGTCGAGGGATGCCAGGTGCGCAGCAGGTACGGCGCGAGGCCGCGGGCGAAGGCGCTGTAGCGGGATCGCATGAGCGCCTCGGCGGTCGGCGCCGGGTTCCCGAGATGGAAAGGCTCGCAGCACTCCGCGTACTCCCGGTGGGAGCCGCACGGGCACTGGTCGACGACGCTCATGCGGTGCGGCGTGGCGTCACGAGAGAGTAGGTCAACTCCGCCTGCCGGCCCTCAGGACCCCTGCCAGCGCGCCCGCGTGCCTCGGCGATCCAGGTCGCCGGGTCAAGCGCCGGCCCCGGCGAGCTCGGACTCCGGCGAGGTGCCTTGTTCGTGCGCGTGTGACGAGCGCGGCCGCTGATCGGTGTGCGCGGCCGAGAGCCGGCGACCGCACGCATCCACGTGGGCGCCATCATCTCGGTCAGGAGGGACCTCCACGAGCGCACGGCGTGGGCTGAGCTGATGCCCGTCAGGGTATCGCGGTGGCGGTCTCGGTAGTCCACGACGCCCGGCGGGCGCGCGGCGAGACCTGCCGGCTGCTTCGGGGGGTTCACACGGACACGGAAGGCCTTTCTCGGCTGACCGCGTCGAGCAGCAGCGCTGCGGCCACGGTCACCCCGTCGCTGCGAATCGTGCAGCCCAGGGCTGTCGCGCGTGCGCGGGTCTCGGGGGTTCAGAGCGGTGCTGAGCGCGGCGGACAGGGACTCGGTGGTCGGAGCCGGACCGTCGTGTGCCGCGCCGACACCCAGGTCCGCTACCCGGCCAGCCCGGTACAGCTGGTCACCCGCCTGGGTTACCACCACCTGAGGAACGCCAGCCTGGGCTGCCGTCGTCTCCGCAGGGGCGTTGATCCGGGGGTGAGACGGGGGTGAGAACTGTCGACGGTCCAGGATGGGACGGGCGTGGACGTCAGCCGGGCGGCGAGCGGTGGTCGAGGAGGCCGAGGTGGCGGTGGATCGGGCGGGCACGCCACTGGTCTGGTACGTCAGTTACGGGTCGAACCTGCGGTCGTCGCGGCTGGCCTACTACCTGGCGGGCGGGACGATGCCGGGTACGACCCACGTCTACCCGGGTTGCCGTGACCGTCGTCCGCCGCGTGCCACCGCGCCGCTCCTGTTGCCGGGATCGGTGTACTTCGCCCTGGAGTCGAAGGTCTGGGGTGGTGGGATGGCGTTCTACGACCCGGCGGTGCCCGGTCTGGCCGCGGCCCGCGCGTACCTGCTCAGCCGCCAGCAGTTCGTCGACATCGCGGCGCAGGAGATGCACCGGGAACCCGGCGGCGACCTCGACCTCGACCTCGACCTCGACCTGACCGCTCTGCTCGGCGCCGGCCGGGCTGTTCTCGGGCCCGGCCGGTACGAGACGGTGCTGCTCGTCGGCCACTGGGGTCCGGTGCCGTTGCTGACGTTCACCGCCCCGTGGGGGCTGGCCGACGTCGCTCTCACCGCTCCTTCCGGGGCCTACCTGGACATGCTGGCGGCCGGGTTGCGGGAGGGCAATGGCTGGCCGCCGGCGCGGATCGCCGCCTACCTGGCCGGGCTGCCCGGCGCCCACGGCGTCTGGCAGCCCGACGAGATCGCCGGACGTCTCACCGCCGCGGACGTGACCGAATCCGCCGGGTGATCCCTCCTCACCTGGGCGTGATGTCCGTCAGGAAGGCGGCGAGCGCCGCGCGCAGCGGCCCGATGTTCCCCAGCAGGAGATGCCCGCCACGCGGCAGGACGAGCAGGTTCCCGCGCGGCAGGCGGTCGACGACAGCCCGCGCGGCGGCGGGCCGGGGAAGCGGGGAGTCCTCGGCGGTGACGACCAGCGTCGGGACGCTGATCTCCTCCCAGGGCAGCTGGTCGGCGAGCATCTCGGGTGCGGTCACGACGTTGTCGAAGATCATGCCGGCGCGGCGGGGGTGCACCGGCAGCAGGGTGGTCATGATCTCGGCCAGTTCGGCCTGGCCGTCGGCGTCCAGGTTCGTCCAGCCGACGCCGCTGGCGCGGGCGACCAGTGACGGGCGGACGGTGGTCAGCCAGGTCGGCCGCTCCGAGCGCAGCATCGCCCGCAGGACGAACGTCGGGGGCAGCCGTAGCGGCCTGGCCGCGGGCAGCACCGGGGACTCCAGCACGAGTCGTTCGACCCGATCCCGGTGGCTGAGGGCCAGCCGCGCCGCGGCCATCGAACCGGCGGACAGCGAGACGACGTGGGCCCGGTCGAGGCTCAGGGCGTCGAGCAGCGCGGCCAGCGCGTCGGCCTGGCCGGTGGTGGTGGCGCCCGGGGGCAGCTCGGAGCCCAGGTAGCCGTACCGGGACACCGCGATCGTGCGGTGACCGGGGCCGAGGCGCCGGCGTGACCAGTCCGCCGCCTGGTCCCAGCCGCCGTTGTTGCCGTGCACGACCAGCACCGGTGTTCCCTCGCCGAGATCGAGGTACTCCACGGCGCCCTGCGGTGTCGAGACGGTGCGCAGCGGCGCGGGTGGGGCGGCGAGCCGACGGCGTGCGGCTGCGAGGTCTCGTCGGTAGCGACTCACCTGCGATGATCCTCCATCGGACGGCCGGAGAGCGACGGGCGGAGTGCCGGGCGGAGTGACGGCGGGTGTGACCGGTTCCGAGGCCACTGCCTGCTGGTTGTATCAAATTTTTTGAAAATTTCTGAAAACTTAGCGCGGACGGAGTCCTGCTGTGCCGACCAGGAAGACGCCTGCCGAGCCCGACGGTAAGGCGGTGCTCCGCTACACCGAGCGGTTCGCCGGCGTGCTGCGCGAGGCTGGTCTGCCGCGGATGCCGGCCCTGGTGTTCGTCTGCTTGTACGCGTCCGAGGCGGAGAGCCTGAGCGCCGCGGAGCTCGCCGAACGCCTCGGCGTCAGCCTCGCGTCGATCTCCGGCGCGGTGCGGATGCTGACCGGAGCAGGCATCATCGTGCGCGAGCGGCCGGCCGGTGAACGGCAGGATCGGTTTCGCGTCGACGCCGACGTGTGGCTGAACATCATGCGCAGCCGGGACGTGGCGCTGGCCCGCTGGGAGGAGCAGATCCGGGCGGGCATCGAGGTCGCCGGGCCGGACAGCGTCGCCGGCCGACGGCTGGCGGAGTCCCTGGCCTTCTTCGACTTCATGCGCCGGGAACTCACCGACATGCTCCGGCGCTGGGAGGCCACCGGCCGCTCCGGCGCCTGAGAGCTGATGCACGTCGGCCGAGTCCGCGTTGGGGCGGTCCTGGGTCGCCGCGCCTGCCATCGATGGACGGGTAGGGGGCGTTCGTTCTCGCCCGGTGGGTGTCGCGTTCTGTCGGAGGCGGCTGGCACGGGTAGGGCGAGGACAGGCTCCGGATGCTCGAATCCGAGGTCGGGGTGCTGTCCGATCTGCGTCCCGCTGTGGGGTAGCCGGCCGTGACCGGGTTCCGTCTTCGCGGTCTGCTGCGACGCCTCGCCGACCATCAGGCGAGCTATGTGATCGTCGGTGGGGTCGGTACCCGTCTGCAGGGTTCTCCCAACATCACCGGTGATCTCGACATCGTTTGTCGGTGAGCAGTCCGAACCAGCGTTCGACCTGGTTGAGCCAGGAGGAGCCGGTCGGGGTGAAGTGGACGTGGAAGCGGGGGTGACGGCCCAGCCAGGTCCTGATCTCGGCGGTGTTGTGGGTGGAGTAGTTGTCGCAGACCAGGTGGACATAGAGGTCGGCCGGCACGGTTTTGTCGATGAGGGTCAGGAAGCGGCGGAACTCGATGGCGCGGTGGCGACGGTGGAGCTCGCCGACGACGGTGCCGTCGGCGATGTCGAAGGCGGCGAACAGGCTGGTGATGCCGTGGCGCAGGTAGTCGTGGGTGCGCTGTTCGGGCATGCCGGGCATCATCGGCAGGGAGCGGTCGAGGGACTGGATCTTGCTTTTCTCGTCGGCGCAGAGCACGACCGCCTTCTCCGGCGGGTTGTGAAATTTCTACCGGAATCTCATGCGGAACAATCAGATCCAGCTGCTTTCGGTTCTTCTTCGCGTCACGGCGCGTCGCTTCAGTGGTTCACGCGACTTCGGTACCGTCCGCGCCTGGCGGATGCCCTGCGCTCGCATCCTGTTCCGTGCGTCATTTTCCGGAATTAAGGAATGGATATATGGAACTCCGTGTGCGGCGGCACCTCATGCTACTGGTAGTGGTGCTGCTGGCTAGTTTTTCCTTCATTGTGCCGGCGCTGGCTGAAACGACTCCCATCCGGACGGCCATGGCCGGCTTCGACGGCCGTCCAGCCGATGGGCCAGCCGCGAAACACCTCAAGGTCAACACCTACAACCTGTATCTTGGCGCCGACCTCTCCCCAATCATCACCGCCCCAAATCTAGCGGAGATGATCCGCCAGACCAGAATCGCCTACCGGCACGTGCTGTGGGCTGACTTCCCTGCGCGGGCGCGGGCGATTGCCAGGCTGCTCGCCCGGCAACGGCCCGACGTGCTCGGCCTGCAGGAGGTCGCGCTGTGGAAAGAGGGCCCGATCGGCGGTCCGCTGCGCACCACTGTCGACTACCTGCCGATCCTGCTCAAGGCGCTCAGGGAACAGGGCCTGAACTACGAGGTTGCCGCGAAGAACACCAACTTCACCGCCCAGTCGCCGATCGGTCCTACCCGACAGGTGAGCTTGACCGATCACGATGCGATTCTTGTGCGAACCGGCACCACCGGCCGGTGGCGAGTCAGCCACTCCGAGTCGCATGATTACATGGCTCGGTTGACCATCCCGACCGCGGCGGGACCGATCGCGATTCCACGCGGCTGGTCAGCGGTCGACGTGACGGCTCGGGGCCGGACGGTACGAGTCGCCAATACCCATCTTGACCCCGACAGCCCGCAGATCCGTAACGCCCAGGCGGAAGAGCTGCGTACCAAGCTCGCCACCGCGGCACACCCGGTGGTCCTGCTCGGTGATCTGAACGCACCGCCCAGTGACCCCACTGGCCCGTACGCTCTTTTCGCTCAGGACGGGTATACGGACGCGTGGACGGCGATCCATGGCCCCGATGGCGGCTTCACCGCCACTCAGATAGACCTTGATACGGTGCCGTCAACTCTTTACGAGCGCATCGACTACGTGCTGTACAATTCTATGCGTCCCGAAGATTCAGATTCCGGACACATTCAGGTGGTTCGGGCGACCGTAATCGGCAACAAACTGCGCGACCGGACCCTCTCTGGGTTGTGGCCTTCCGATCACGCGGGCGTTGTAGCCACACTCGCGATCTCCCGTCCATAGCATTAACCTGCGTTTTCTCGGCGGTGTACCAGAGCACCTCTGCCCGTCTCGAGGATCATGAGAATTGGCAAATGCTGTTACCTGGTATTTCTCGGTTGTGGGGGACGTCGTTGGCTGGGGGAGTCCCACCACGACCAAGAACCTCGATCCGGCGGGGATGTGGTGGGTGCTCCAAACGTCGCTATCGGCGTTCGTTGACGATGTAGGTGCGTATGGACGAGCGGTCGAGGAAACGGGCCTCGTCCTCGGCGATGATCCGCCCGATCTCCTCGCCGGCGAGGGCGTCGACCGTCTTCCGGTACATTTCCTCGCTCTCGTAGGTCAGCTCGGTCATGACGTCGAACAGCCGCTCCGTGGCGCGACCCGGGGCCATGTGACCGGTCCGGTGTTCGGTGCCCTCCACCGCGAAGTTGCGCCGGTAGTCGGAATAGAAGGGCAGCAGCCTGCTCACCAGGGGAACGTGTTTCTCCTCGTAGTAGGCGATGAACTCGTCCATCGTGAGGCCTGGCCTGCGGCTCATGAGGGACACGATCTTGATCACACGCTCTCCCTGGAGATCGACGGTTCGAGCGCGGCCGCGAGCGCCCCGTACACGTCGTGCAGGAAACCCCACGGTGCGTGGTATGTGCGGGCGGGCCACGAAGCCACCGTGGATGACGCCGGGGGCCTGTGTCGCAGTTTCCTGAGAAGTGACCCCCTGGGACCTGGTGGGGCGCGAGGCGCGCGGTGGCCTGACGGATGATCAGTTCATGTCGAAGATCCTCCAAGGTCCGATGACGATCGGGCTGAGCGGTTCGTGCGGGACCGAGGGACGGCGAGGTATGCGGCCCGGCAGGCAAGCCGTGGAGGCCGGGCGACAGCGACGGCCGGCCAGCCTCCGGCGGTGAGGTGGACGTCCGATCCCGGCCTGCGGGTGCAGGTGGAGGCGATCCTCGCGCTGCTTCCCGAGGACAGGCTCCGGATGCTCGAAATCGAGGTCGGGGTGCTGTCCGATCTGCGTCCCGCTGCGGGGTAGCCGGCTGTGACCGGGTTCCATCTTCGCGGCCAGCGTGGTCAGGGGTGCGGCCGACACCCAGCCGCACCGGGGACTGTCAGGCCCCGGCACTCTCGGTGGCGAGGCGAGCGAGTACGTCGGCGTGACACGGCTCGTCCAGCGGGCACCAGCACGCCAGCTGATGGCCGGCGAGGTCGGGCAGGTGGTCGAGCACCCAGGAGCGGGAGACCATCCCCACGCGCCGGCCCCCGGGCAGCTCGTCCGGTCCCTCACCGGCGAGCCATGCGGCGTACCGCCGGATGGCGTCGGCCCGGCCACACTCACGGTGATCGAACGGGTTACCCCACGGGGTGGTCCGGTCGACCTTCTCGGCGCCCGCCGGCATGCGCCACCCCGGGACGCGGGACAGCCGGATGCGGGCCGGGGTGGTGGTCATACTGCCTCCAGGTCGTGCTGCGCGACGTCGTACCTGACGGAGGGGAAGCGCATCAACGTCATGCCCGACTCCGCTGAGGTGACCACACAGCAGGCGGCTGACTTCCTGACCGTGTCCCGGCCCTATTCGATCAGGCTGTTGGAGTCCGGCGAGATCCTGTTCTGTCTGGTCGGTACCCATCGGCGGGTCAGGTTCCGTGACCTCCACGAGTACCGGAGCCGCGACGACCTGGAGCGCGGGGGTGCGGCCGACGACCTGACCGGGCTGACCCAGGAGCTGGGGATGCACTGACCGATGGCCTTCACGGTGGTGGTCTACGACGCCAGCGTGCTCCACCCGAACACGTTGCGCGATCTGCTGATCCGGATTGCTGGGAGGGAACAGCCGGGCTCACTGCTACCCGGACTTCCACCCCCGGCAGACGCTGGCTGTCAAGGGCCACCGAGAAGGCGATTCTGCTCGCCGGCACCTATCGGGATCAACCGGCCGTCCTGAAGGTACTCACCGACCAGGCACAGCCGTGGCGGGAACGGTTCGCCCGCGAAAGCGCCGCCTACGAGGCGTTCACCGCCGCGCCGCCACCGGTGCACGTCCCGCCGCTGATGCGCTCCTGCGCAGTTCCCCGTTTCACACCTGACTGCGGCAAGCATCGGTGGAAGTGGAAGCCCTGCAACAATGACTTCCTCCCCGGCATTCAACGACTCCACGCTCTTCTCCCTGTCGGCCGCCCGGTTGCGATGGTGGAGCCCGCTCCACACACGGACGCCCGGACCGCGTTGGGGTGGCGCCGAGGGCATGGGGCGCCGCGGGACGGGCCCTCCCTGTCGGTCTCGGGTGAGACATCCGCCGGGCTACCGACCCTCCGAACGCAACACTGCCTTCGGAATCAGCGGTTATGGAGTGTGGGCGCCCTCAATCAGCATGCCGACCAGGAAGGTCGCGACTGTTTGTTCAAGTGCCTCGGCGAAAGGAACGTGCATGAATGCCAGGCTCGGATCGGCGTCGTAGGCGGCGAGGACGGCGGGGGCGGGATGACTGTGGGTCCACAGGGCTCCCACGAGGATTATGATCATGCTGGCTGCTCGGGCGGAACGTTCTTCCTTGAGCTCGGGGAGTAGGCGTTGGAGGAGCGTGGCAAGTCCGACCAGGCTGTCGCGTGCACCCTGCTTGTACCGGGTTGCGACCTCGATGGAGACGTTGTGCTCCAGCACTCCGGCCTGTGCGCTGAGCAGTTCGCAGAGCATCGGGTGAGTTGCAAACGAGGTGGCGAGTGCGCTGGCCACGGATTGGGCCCTGCTGTGCGGCGGGGCGGATGGGTCGACGTTCGACTGCAGTGCCTCGTCGATCTCTGCCAGGAGTTCGGCGGCGGCGTGGTCGAGGAGGTCGAGGAGCACGGCCTCACGCGACTCGAAGTAGCGCAGCACGTTGGACTTCGCCAGTCCGACGCGGCGGCTCAGCTCGTTCAGGCTCAGCGCTGCGACGGGCATCTCATCGAGCATCGTGGCGGCAGTCTGGAGGATGCTCTGCCGCCGCACGGTGCGCTGCTCCTCGCTCCTGGCGCGTTGGAAAGCTGTCACACCACCCATTCTAGGAGACCGCCGGTCTCTTGGCTATAGACCGTCGGTCTCTTACTCTTCGGGGGTCGGTGGTCCGATCGAGGGTCGAGGGCTGCCGGTCGGAGGCGCACCTCCCGTTGGCGGGCAACGGCAACCGATCGCACGGACCCCTCCCTGCGTGCGGCACGAAGATCGTCGCAGCTATGCCGTCGGCTACGGCGCCGAACCCTCCTCGCCCTGCGTCGCGCCCTGTCGGGTCGCGCGTTCAACGCACTCGCGGGGCGCGCGCTCCACTGTTCACTCGCGACGGTTGAGCCGGCTCGAGGGTGCGCGCCCGAAGTCGGGACCCACGTCCCGCCACTGACGACGGCCGACAGGAACCGCCTGCGGCGCCGACCTCGAACTGTACGACGCGATACAGACCGGCGGTCTCTTGACTGGAGACCATCGGTCTCTTACAGTAGAGACCGATGGTCTGATAGATGCTTCCCGACCCGATTGGGTGTCGGCCAGTACCTGCTCGGACAGCGCCCCCGGCCTGGCCGGAGTGCAACACCACGACACGGCGAAAGGAACTGACATGACCAAGAAGGTAGCTCTGGTCACCGGCGCCTCCTCCGGCATAGGCGAGGCCGCCGCCCGTCAACTCCATGAGGCCGGCTTCATCGTTTACGGCGCTGCTCGCCGAGCCGACCGGATGACGGCGTTGGCGGCCTCGGGCGTACGTACGCTCTCGCTCGACGTCACCGATGAGACTTCGACCAAGAACGCGGTCGCTGAGATCCTCGCCGCTGAAGGCCGCATTGACGTTCTTGTCAACAACGCCGGGTACGGCTCATACGGCGCGCTGGAAGACGTCCCGATGCGCGAGGCCCGCGCGCAGATCGAGGTCAACCTGTTCGGTCTGGCCCATCTGACTCAGCTGGTGCTGCCAGCCATGCGTGCCCAGCGCAGTGGCACCATCATCAACATCAGCTCCATGGGTGGACGGTTCGCCACACCCATGGGTGCGTGGTACCACGCCAGTAAGTACGCCGTCGAAGGACTCAGCGACGCGTTGCGCCTGGAGCTCAAGCGGTTCGGCATCGCTGTCCTGCTCATCGAGCCGGGCTCGATCCGGACCGAGTGGGGCGCGATCGCTGCCGAGAAGCTACGCACCACCTCCGGCCAGGGGCCGTACGCCGAGCAGGCAAACGCCATGGCTGCGTCGCTGGAGTCCAGCTCACGCCCTGACGCGAGGATGACTTCACCGACCAGCGTCATCGCCAAAGCCGTCACCAAGGCAGCCACCGCCCGCCGACCCCACACCCGCTACCGCGTCGGCTTCGGTGCCCGGCCGCTCATCTTCCTCAGCAAGATCCTGCCCGACCGGACCTTCGACGCCCTGGTCAAGCGCTCCTCCGGCGTTCCGGCCTGAACCGCCACTGCGGCCACTCCCGCCTGTCGAGCCCGGTTATCGCCCGGGTCCGGGGAGCGGCGCCCGAAGGTCCGTGATCCCGTCCAGGGCGGCGAGGGCGACCAGCGTGCCACCGCCGACGGCCTGGAGCGCACGGGCGCCTGGAGCGGCATCCTGTCGTAGGCGCCGGGCAGCGGGCCGGTGGCGTCCACCCTCCGCCGTGGTGCGGCTGAACCGCGCGACGGCACCCGCCCGCGGGTACGACCCCGCCGGGCACCGGGCCGCGTCAGACCGGGAGGTCGCCCGTCAAGGTGCGCCGTCCAAGCGAACCCGGCCGCCCGAGGCTTCGACCCGGTCGCGGATTCGCACGGCTCGCCGTTCGTCAACGCCGCTCAGGCCACCGGCCTCGGTCGCCGTGACGCTGAAGTGGACCCGCTGCTCGATCCGGGCCGGCGACATAGCTCTACCAGCCCAGATTTGAGAACCTCGACCCGGCGGGATGCGGTGGGTGCTCCCGGCGTCGTTATCGCTGGGGCCTGGGGCCTGGGGCCGCGGTAACCGGCGCCGTGTACGGCCCCACGAACAATTATCCGACATGAATCCGAGTGTGGTGCCGGGAAACAGCGCCGCCCGGTCCCCGCCGAGCTGCGGCGCCCCGCCCAGAACACCCCGGATCACGCTAAGGCGCAGCTCACGGGTACGGCAGTGGCAATGGTGTGTCCCTCCACCTTCCGTCTGCGCGCCCGGCTTTCACCTAAGGACCACCCGCTGGCGAGACAATCTCGGTGACAACGTCTGACCTACGCGTGGGGGTGAACCTTGCGTAACCGGGAGCACCCTCGCGGTTGTCGAGTTGTTGCGTAGTGACGCCGGGTGTTGTGGAAAGGTTTGGTCGAACGCGTCAACCTAATTACGTCAACCGCCGCTCTTAGGAGGGGGAAACACCCGAACGGCAGCTGGGCTATCTCGGCGCGTGGCGCCGCCGTGGCCAGCGCCTACCAGAGCAGGAGCGTCAATGACGGATTGTTCCGACGGCCCTTCCACCATCCTGTCGAAGCGAACGGTCCCGCCGGATGACGCGGCGCGAGGGATCAATCAGGAGGGATCCCATGGATCCCGGCGGCGTCCCACGGCACGTCGGCTGTCCCGCACCCTCGGCAGACTGACGGCACTGGCCCTGACCGGGCTCGTGACCGTGGCGGTCGCCGGCCCGGCGACGGCCGCCGGCCCCGGAGGCGGTCCGGGAGGCGGCCCGGGAAGCGATGGCGGTGGGAGGCCGGCTCCGAGTGTGGACGGGGTGAGGGTTGGCTGGCTGCCCAGCGGCGTCAGCTTCACCAGCGCCGTGCCGAGCACCCGGATCGAGAGCGAAGTCATCATCGGCACGTTCGAGGGTGGCGGCACCACTGTTCGTCTGACAGTCCAGCGGGATACGCCCGAGGCGACGCTCGATGACGTGGCCAGCGCCTACGCGCAGTACTACCCCAGCAGCCAGCGTGGACGGGTCGCGCTGCGGGGCACCGAGGCTGTCACCCTGCTGGCCAGCGGCGGCGGTATCTCCGAGATGACCTGGGTGGAAGGCGACCCGTCCGTCGTGCTGACCGTAAGCGGCCGGGTCGGTGAGAACGGGACCACCCCGCCGGGCCTGCTGCCCGAGGCCGACCTGCTCCGAATCGCCGAGTCGCTCACCGTCGGCCCGGCGCCGACGCCGACGGCCTGGCAGAGGCTGTCGGAGCCGCTGATCCGCGTCGCGTTCGCGGTCGGTCTCAACAGCTCCGAGGCTCCGCCGCGGGTGCCGCTGGCCGCCGTGGAGAACGGCCAGCGCCTGGTCGGCGTGCTGGAGAAGTTCCGCACCACCTACCCGGGGCTGAGCGCGCGGGTCACCGTCAACCAGATCTACTTCTGGGCGCAGGACCACGCCTCGGTCAGGTTTACGGTCGCCTACACCTACCAGGGCCGGTCCGGTTCCATCGGCAGCACCGGCGAGGCGGTCTTCACTCACGGCTCGTGGAAGGTCTCGGAGGAGACCTACCACAGCGTGCTGGGGTTCGCGTCCCTGCTCGGCAGCGCTCCCGCCTAGCCCGTCGACCGGCGGCTCCCCGGAAGCCGCGCGGCCAGGGGGCGCCGCGCCGCCGGAGCCAGTGACTGCCGGCCGACTCTCGGCCTCGGCGCGCCCAGCGGGGCGGCGGCTCGCGTCATGGCGGGCCGCCGCCCCATCGACGTGCACGCAGCGGTGCTGGGCGGCGCGGGCCAATCAATGGGGGCATTGGATGGACGACGCGTCCCACGAGTCGTTCGAGGATTTCGTCACTGCCTCGGCCGACCGTCTGATGAGGACGGCCTTTCTGCTGACCGGTAACCGCCACGCGGCCGAGGACCTGCTCCAGGGTGCCCTGGAGCGCACCTACCAGCGCTGGGGCAGGGAACGCATCATCGCTCCGGAGGCCTATGTCCGCCGTGTGCTGGTGAACGCGGCCTCGAGCCGGTGGCGGTCGCGACAGTTCCGGGAGGAGCCGTTGGACGCGGCGGCCGAACGGGCCGGTGCGGACGGCATGCCGGATCTGGCGATGCGGGACCAGGTGCTGAGGGCCCTGCGCGAACTACCGAAACGACAACGCGCGGTGGTCGTCCTGCGTTACTTCGACGACCTGCCGGAAGCCGCGGTGGCCGAGATCCTCGGATGCAGCGTCGGCTCGGTGAAGACCCACGCGTCACGGGCGCTGGCCCGGCTGCGTGGGAGCCAGCATCTGGGGGATGTCCGCGTCCGAATCGAGAGGAGGCGTTGATGCCGGCCGACAACGCTTACCCCGGCCCCGGCCCCGGCCCCGATTCCGATTCCGATTCCGGGTCCGGGTCCGGGTCTACCTCCGCATCTGATCTGGCCTTCGAACAGACGCTGCGCGAACTGTTCGACCGGGCCACACGGTCCGTCGTGGCACCGGCCGACCTGACCGTCAGGGTGTGCGCACCGGCTCCGCCGCGTCATCAGCGAGGAGGGCGTAAAGCACTCGTGCTCGTAGCGGCGGCGCTGGCCACGAGCTCAGTGATCATCGGCGGCCTGACCGTCGAAAGACACCTCCCTTCCGACCGCGGGCTGAACGTCATCACACCGGCGGCCGGAAGCCCGCTCCCCGGACCGGCCACCGGCGCGACCACGCATCCGGGCGTTCCGCCGGCCGGCGTGGCAACCGTCCCGCCAGCCGCCCCCGTGCCGCCGGACCAGGCCACCGTGGACGAGATCACGACGGCGTTCACCGAGGCATTCGACGGGGACGACAACATCGACGACGGGTTGGCCTACGTCCAGAACGGCGAGCGGTACCGCGACATCACACGGGGTTTCATCCAGCGTTATCCAGGTGTCGTCGGCAACCTCAAGGTACAGCTTGAGAACATCACGCTGATCGCCGGCAACCAGGCCCGAGCGACCATCATCCTCACCCACACCGACCCCCAACTCGGCAGGAAATGGGGGTACCAGATCAGACGAGAGGTGGTAGCCGTCCGCGTCGACGGCCATTGGTTGGTGAGTTCCGGCACGTACTCGTTCCTCGTCGGATCCGCCTGATCGGAAGCGTCCGTACACCAGGGCGCACCACCCGGAATGTGCGCCGGGAATATGCGATCCTGCCGGACATGATGAAGAGAACAAGCGCGGGTACGGGTACGGCCGCCGGCTCGGTGACTGCCCTGCGGGTCTGCCCGCTGTGCGAGGCGACCTGTGGGCTGGAGCTACGGATCACGGACGGCCGGGTGACGGCCGCCCGCGGCGACACGGAACATGTGTTCAGCCGTGGCTACCTCTGCGCCAAGGGAGCCTCCCTGCCGCAGTTACTCGGCGACCCCGACCGGCTTCGCCGTCCGCTGCTGCGCGACCGGGCCACCGGTGAGCACCGTGAGGTCGACTGGGACGAGGCGTTCGCCGCCGTCCACGCCGGGCTGCGGCGGGTGGTCTCCGCCCATGGCCCGGCCGTGGTCGCGGCCTATCTCGGCAATCCGAACGCGCACTCGATGGCCGGCGCCCAGCACAGGCCGGCGTTCACCCGGGCGCTGCGGACCCGCGCCGTGTTCAGCGCCTCCACGGTCGACCAGATGCCCATGCACGTCGCATGCGGCCTCGTCTTCGGCCACCCCTCGCTCATCCCGGTGCCCGATCTGGACCGCACCGACCACCTGCTGATGCTCGGTGCCAATCCGGCGGTGTCCAACGGCAGTCTGTGCACGGCGCCGGACTTCCCCGGCCGGCTGGCTGGAATCCGCGCGCGTGGCGGGCGGGTCGTCGTCGTCGACCCACGCCGCACCCGCACGGCCGCCCTCGCCGACGAGCACCTGCCGATCCGGCCCGGGACGGACGCGCTGTGGCTGTTCGCGATCGTCAACGTCCTCGCCGCCGAAGGGCTCGTCCGCCTCGGCCCGCTCGCCGCGCACCTGTCCGGAGCGGACAGCGTCGCCGAGCTTGCCGCGCCGTTCACCCCGGAGCGGGTCGCCGCGAGCTGCGGAATCCCGGCCGAGACGACCCGGCGGACTGCTCGCGAGCTCGCCGCCGCGCCGCGAGCCGCCGTCTACGGGCGGATGGGCACGACCACGGTCGAGTTCGGCACCCTGACCAGCTGGCTGACGATCGCCCTCAACGCGATCACCGGCAATCTCGACGTCCCGGGCGGCGCCATGTTCGGCCGGGGTGCGCACGGCCGCGCCGACCGGGTGCCCGGCGGGCGGGGCGGTGGGCGCGGGTGGCGCACCGGGCGCTGGCACACCCGCGTCCGCGGTCTGCCGGAGGTGATGGGCGAGCTGCCGGCCGCGGCGCTGGCCGAGGAGATGGACACCCCCGGAGACGGCCGCCTACGGGCGCTGTTCACCATCGCGGGCAACCCGGCGCTCTCCACACCGGACTCCGCCAGGCTCGCCGCGGCACTGGCCCAGCTGGACTTCATGGTGAGCGTCGATCCGTACCTCAACGAGACGTCCCGGCACGCCGACGTGGTGCTGCCGCCGGCTGATCCGGCCCGGGTCGGGCACTACGACTTCGCGCTCGGCGCGCTGGCGGTGCGCACCGTGGCGACCTATTCGCCGCCGGCGCTGCCGCCGTACCCGGGCGGGATGGCCGAGCACGACATCCTGGCCCGCCTCACCCTCATCGCACTGGCTCTCGCCGCCGAGCCGGCCGATGCCGACGCGACAACCGACGCGGAGCTGCCGGTCGAGGACCCCCGGCCAGCCGATGCCGCGGTCTGGACCGACACCGCCGTCGCGGCCTTCCACGAGTACCTGATCGAGGAGGCACTGCGGCGGGCGGTCACGGAGCCCGGCTCACCTGTCGCCGGGCGGGACGTCGCCGAACTGGGCGCTCTCGTGGACGGCGACGGCGCACCGGAACGCCTGCTCGACATCGCGCTTCGCACCGGGCACTTCGGTGACGCGTTCGGTGCGCGGCCCGGCGGGCTGAGCCTGGCCACGCTGCGGGCGAACCCGCACGGGATCGATCTGGGACCGCTCGAGCCGCGGATCCCGGCAATGCTGCGGACGGCCAGCGCGACGGTGGAGCTGTGCCCCGACCCGATCGTGGCCGACGCCGCCCGCCTGCGCGCCGCCCTCGACGCCCACGAGGCGGCTGAGGGCCGCGAGCCCTCCATGACCCCGGGTTCCCCAGAGGCACCGGAGAGCCCGGGCAGCCCGGGACTGACCCTGATCGGCCGGCGTCACCTGCGGACGAACAACAGCTGGCTGCACAACGTCCCGGCGATGGCCCGGGGACGAGATCGCTGCACCCTGCTGGTGCACCCCGACGACGCCGCCCGCCACGGCGTCCGCGACGGCGGGTCCGCCCGGATCACGTCCACCGCCGGCTCCCTCGACGTCCGGGTGCAGGTCAGCGACGAGATGATGGCCGGTGTCGTGTGCCTGCCGCACGGCTGGGGCCACGGCCTCGCCGGCACCCGGATGTCGGTCGCCGCCGGACACCCCGGAGTGAACACGAACATTCTCACCGACAGTTCGCGGATCGACCCGCTCTCCGGTACCGCCGTGCTCAACGGCATCCCGGTGTGGATAGGACCGGTGGGCTGAACGCCGGAATCCGGCTGCTGTCCTCGGGCCGGCGCACACCCGGCACACCGGTGCGGGCCGTGTGCGTGCCGCCGCGGCGTTAAAGTCCAGACACGTCTCTTTACGGCGGTGGATGTCCGGCTCGTTTCCTGCGCGGCGGACGTCCCGGCGGTGGCCGGCGTCGGTACCGCGGCCGGTCCGGGAATCCGTCGACCGGCGGATGGCACCTGGGGAGCATGGGATGGCTGACGCGCGCGAACCGGTCGACCGTGACGGCGGGACGATTCTCATCCTGACATTGGGATATCTCATGTTGGCCGCGATGCTCGCCGTGGTGGTCACCGACGTGTCCGCGCTGTATCTCGCCCGTCGGTCCGTCGCGTCGGCCGCCGATGGTGCCGCCCTCGCGGCCGTACAGCGTATCGACGAGAACGCGATCTACACCGCCACCGAGGATTTCGAGGCACTGCCGTTGTCGGACATCGTCGACGCCGTCGACGAGTACGAGGCGCAGGCGGACCCGTCCGGCCGGACCGCCCTGGACGCTTCTCTCGTCGACGCGACGACCGTCCGGGTGGAGGGCAGCCGGACGGTGGAGCTGCCGGTGGTCGGTTTCCTCGGTGTCGGCCCGGTGACGGTGCGCGCGGGCGCGCAGGCCCGGTCGCTGGTCAGACCGCCCGCCGGGCCCTGAGCTCGCCGGCCCTGAGCCCGCCGAGCGTCGAGTCCACCGAGCACCGAGTCCGCGGTCCGGGCCGCGGCTCAGAGGTCCTTGCGGCCCGACATCATCTCGGCGCGCGGCGACGGGACGGCCGTCGACCCGCCGGCGTGGGTCAGGGCCACGTCGTGGCAGGCCTCGTCGCCGGGGCTCGGTGCCGCTGCCGGGAGCGCGATCCACCCGGCGGTGGCCGCCACGAGATCGTCGAAGCCGTGACCTGTCCGGATCTCGGCGAGGTCGGAGACGTCGCGCACCAGGCGGGCGACCCACTCGGCCGGCCGGCGGGCGGCCAGGGCGACCGCGTCGGAGGCGTGCTCGACCGCCTCGTCCCGGTCCGGGAAGTCGCGGGCGATCGCGGCCCGCGACTGAGCCATCCGCACCGAGACGATCATGCCGGTCTGGCCGCTGCGGGCGATGAGCGACGCGGCCCGGTCGAGGTAGGGAGCCGCCTCGTCGGCCGCGCCGACGGTGGTGAGCGCTTCTGCACAGGCGAGGGCCAGGTCGGCAGGTGAATAGGTGTCGAGGCTGAACCCGGGACGTCCGTGCACGTCCTCACCGAGCTCCGCCATGGTGGCCCAGGCCCGGGTCACGGAGTCGCGCACGCCCGCGGCGTCACCGGCGGCGGCACAGGCGCTGGCGGCGACCTTGCCCGAGATCAGGGCCCGGGTGGGGCTGCGGCCGGCGATCCGCGCGGCCGAGCCGGCGATCTGCAGGGCGACGGCCGGGCTGTGCGGGCGCACCACCCGGGCGCGCAGTGCCAGTGCGCGGGCGGCGAGCGGGCCGTCCCCGGCCGCGCGGGCCAGGGACGCGGCGCGGTCGGCGCGGGCCGCGGCTTCGCCGTGCCGGCCCCGGTCGTACGAGGCGGTGGCGGCAGCGGTGGTGACCGCCGCGTGCAGCCACATCCAGTCGATGGCGGCGCGCCCCCGCAGCCGGTACTGCTGCGGGATGGTCCGACTGGTCTCCTCGAGCGGCTCGAGGGTGGACGCGGTGGTGGCGAGATCGACGGTCTCGTAGTTCGCGACGGCCGCGCGCAGTGCCCCGAGGCACGCGTCATGCAGGCTCGAGGCGGTCTCGTGACCGGCGGCCGGTGTCGGGCTCTCGGGGCTCATCGGGACCACGGCCAGTACGCCGGTCGTGAGCAGGACCGCACGTCGATCGACGCCAATCGACACGAGGGGACCCTCCGTTCGCAATCCGCTCGCCCGTGCCCGCTCGGGTGTCTTCCGGGCGTCGGCGGCCGGCTGTTGCGAGTGCGCATATCCGCTGACCTCACGTCTGTCGCCGTTGTGTCGTCTGCATGTCCCGTCGCCGGTGACGGAGGCGCCGCGCCATGACGGGGCGCCGCCGGTGGCCGCCGACCGATGCCGGCTGCCGATGCGGTAGGTCTGTTGTCGCCGGCCGCTGCGACTGTCGTCGGACGCCGCCGTCGCGGACGGCGCCGCCGTCCGAAAACGCGGCGCGCTGTCCGAAACACCTGGCGTCCCACAATGCCGCGAGAACCCACGATGTCGCGAGTAAGGAAGGGTCGGCGTCATCCTCGACGCATTGGCCGATCCGGCGGCTTCGTCGCCGCCAGGGCTTCATCGCCCGTGCACGATGCCGTCACCCACCGGAACGGTGCCCGCGGCGGTGCAGGCATCAACCGGCGCGGGCTCCCCCCCGGCACCATGTCGCCCGGCGGTTCCGTGGGCCCGCGGACCTCGTTGTCCACCGGCTTGGGAACCGCCGCGCCGTGCGTCGCCCGGGTGGGCCCGGAAGGCCGCCCTGATCCGTTCGGATCTGATCCGTTTGGACCATCTGCCGAGTCGGACCGAGGCTCCACCAGCTGTACCCGGGCTTCTCACCGCGCCGCGATGCAATCGACGATATCGCTTCGCGCTGTCTCGGGAGTGGTTCGGGTGCGGGGCGTGATGTGGAACGCACCTTGCCCGTTGCCGTCCAGGAAACATCGCGCTCGATTTAGTGCGCTTGATGTGACCTCGGAGCCGCGATGTTAACCGAATATTTCGGCGTGCCGTTGCATGTTTCTTCCCCGTGACCTGCTTCTCGGGGTGTTCGATGGTTCGAAAGGCGGTCCCAACGGACCGTCCGTCCCGGGCGCGACGGGACCGCCGACGGGCGGTGGTACCGCCGCGCGACGGCGCGGAGGCGGTGCGTCCCGCGGCGGTGCGGAGCCGGCACCGCGGTGCGGATCCGGCCCGGTGGTGCCGCCGGTCCCGCGCGTGGGAGACGCGGGAGAGCCGCTCCGGGCCGAGGTGCCGGCTGATCGCGGCAGCCCGTGGGCGGGCTGGTGGAGGGCCCGGATCAACCGTTCGTCGGCTCCCGCGTGCACGCCGGTAGGCTGGGTCACATGGCCGTCGACCTCTCCGAGGAGATCAAGAATCTCGACGCGACGCTGACAGGTATCGCGACCGTGCTCGATGTCGAGGGTCTGCGTCGCCGCGCTCAGGCGCTGGAGCAGGAGGCGGCCGACCCGGACCTGTGGAGCGACCAGGATCGCGCCCAGGCGGTGACGAGGCGGCTGTCCGCTGTGAAGGGTGACATCGGCCGGGTGGAGGGCCTGCGCCGCAGGCTCGACGACCTCATCGCCGCCCTCGACCTCGGCGACGACGACCTGCTCACCGAGGCGGCCGCCGACCTCCCCGCGCTGGCGCGTGACATCTCCACGCTCGAGGTCCGCACCCTGCTCTCCGGCGAGTACGACGAGCGTGACGCGATCGTCCAGCTCTCGGCTGGCGCGGGCGGGGTGGACGCGGCCGACTGGACCGCCATGCTGCTGCGGATGTACCTGCGCTGGGCCGAGCGGCACGGGTACGCCACCGAGGTCTTCGACACCTCCGAGGCGGAGGAGGCCGGTCTGAAGTCGGCCACCTTCCAGGTCAAGTGCCCCTACGCCTACGGAACGCTGCGCAGCGAGCACGGTGTGCACCGGCTGGTGCGCATCTCGCCCTTCGACAACCAGAACCGGCGCCAGACGTCGTTCGCCGGCGTCGAGGTGACTCCCGCCGTCGAGGTCTCCGACCACGTGGACATCGACGAGAAGGAGCTCCGGATCGACATCTTCCGGTCCTCCGGACCGGGTGGCCAGGGCGTCAACACCACCGACTCCGCCGTGCGGATCACGCACCTGCCCACCAACATCGTCGTGACCTGCCAGAACGAGCGCAGCCAGCTGCAGAACAAGGCCGCCGCGATGATGGTCCTGCAGGCCAAGCTGCTCGAGCGGCGCCGCGCCGAGGAGGCCGCGGAGAAGCAGCGCCTCACCGGCGGCCCGCAGGATGTCTCCTTCGGTTCACAGATCCGGAACTACGTGCTCCACCCGTACCAGATGGTCAAGGATCTGCGGACCGAGGTCGAGACGTCGAACACGAACGCCGTTCTCGACGGGGATATCGACGACTTCATCGACGGTGAGATCAGGTGGCGCAGGGCCACCGAAAAGCAGGGCTGACAGGTCTTTTCCGTGGCTTCCGGCCATGATTCGGTAATCCCACCGGTCGTTATCAGTCGGAAAGCTGCGGACTTTTCCCAGCCAATCCCGTTCACTGGCGTGAACAGATCGGTCACCGCACGGGAAGCGGATCTTTGGCCGGCCACGTTTGCGTACCGGACCATTACCCTCCACCCTGTCGAGGTGGACATCGAGGGATTGGCTCTCCGGCCCTGCGCGTGTAGAGTGACGCTCCGTTTGGCGTCATCGCTCGACGTGGTTCCCTCGGACCGGTCGGTAGGCGCGGGATGGGGGCATCACGTGGATTCGCGGTTCTGCCGCTCGTGGCACACCCGGTCGAAGTACTGTCGTTCCACGTACTGCCGACTGAGCTTCTTCGACGATACGGCGGGTGGAATGTCCGAACTCACGGTAGTCGCTTCGGGGCGTGACAACCGATGACCGGGATGTCGACGGCCACGGCGGCTTCGCCGGACGGAACGTGGCCCACAAGCTCCCCGGGCGACGGCTCGCCGTCGGCGCCGTGCCGGTCCGCGCTCCCCGTGCTGATGTACCACAGCATCGGTGACTCGGTGAGCGCCGACTTCCGCAGGTGGGAGGTGCCCGCGGGGGTCTTCGCCGAGCAGCTCGGCAGCCTCGTGGAGCACGGCTACACCGTCACCAGCCTGTCCGACGCGCTGGCGAACCCGCGGGAGCGCCAGGTCGCGGTGACCTTCGACGACGGCTTCGAGGATTTCGTCACCAGGGCGCTGCCCGTTCTCGCCGAGTTCGGCGCGGCGGCGACCCTGTACGTACCGACGGCCTACGTCGGTCAGCGGGCGCGCTGGCTGGAGGCGTACGCCGAGCGTGAGTTGGCCCTGCTCGACTGGCCCGCGCTGGCCGCGCTGGCCGACCGGGGGATCGAGATCGGCGCCCACGGCCACCGGCACGTGGAGCTGGACGTCGTGCCGCCCGCGATCGCGCGTTACGACGTCACGGCGAGCATGCGCACGATCGCGGAGGAGACCGGTCACCGTCCGGACAGTTTCTGCTATCCGTTCGGTTACCATTCACCCGGTGTCCGACAAATCGTCGAAAGTGCCGGATTCGGTTCGGCGTGCGAGGTCGGATACAGAATCCATCGCCGGAGCCGTTCGCGTTTCCAGGTCAGCCGCCTGATCGTCGGCCGGTCAGTCGGCGCGGCCGACATTCTGCGGCTCGTGACGGAGGGGCATCGCGACGCGGCTCTCGCCGCGCGGCGCAGGCTCCGGGCCGGATGGCGTGCCTACCGTTCGATCCGGTGGCGCCTGGGTGTGGAAACTGCGTGAGCGCGGGCCGCCCAGAACGGCGGTCATCGTCTGCTGTCATCTTGTCGAGCGATGGGACCTGCTGATCCGGGCGCTTGATTCGCTCGCGGCTCAGGAACACCGTCCCGATCAGATCGTCGTCGTCGACGGCGATGACGATCTGTACGACCGAATCATCGCGCGAGGCGGGCCGGAGTTGTCACACCCGCTGCCGGTGCGGCGACCGGTCGCCGCCGAGGTCGGCCAGGACGCACACTGACCACACGGCCTCCGCGGCCGGGCCACCGCGCCCGGTCCGCAACGTGACGCGGCGCGACGCCCGGTGGGGCAACGCGGCGCGGGGCGACACGAGGTGGGACGACGCGAGGTGGGGAGTGGGCGTGGACGCACAAGCGGGATGGGTAGCGCTTGTCGGAGGCGGGCCGGGCCGGGGTGATCTGATCACGCTGCGCGGCCTGCGCCTGCTGCGGCGCGCCGACGTGGTCGTCGTCGACCGCCTCGCTCCCCGTGAGCTGCTGGACGAGCTACGGCCGGACGTCGAGATCGTCGACGCCGGCAAGGCACCGCACGGCCACAACCTCACCCAGGACGAGATCAACGCCCTCATCGTGGAACGGGCGCTGCGTGGCCTCGGGGTCGTCCGTCTCAAGGGCGGCGACCCGTTCGTCTTCGGTCGGGGCGGTGAGGAGGCGCTGGCCTGCACCGCCGCCGGCGTGCCGTGCGAGGTGGTGCCCGGGGTGACCAGCGCGGTAGCCGTGCCCGCGATGGCCGGGATTCCGGTCACCCACCGCGGCATCACCCAGGACGTGGCGATCGTCAGCGGCCACCTCGACCCGTCCCACCCCGGTTCGACGGCGGACTGGGACGCGCTCGCGACCGGTCCCGGCACCGTGGTAGTGCTCATGGGGGTCGCGGCGCTGCCCCGGATCAGCGCTGAGCTGATCAAGCGCGGGCGGTCACCGCAGACCCCGACCGCGGTGATCCACGCCGGCGGCACGGAGCACGAACGGCTGGTGACCGGCCCGCTGGGCGAGATCACCCGGCTGGCGCTGGCGGCGGACGTCTCCTCGCCGGCCGTGATCGTCATCGGCGAGGTCGTCGCCCTGCGCGACCAGCTCGCCGTGGGTCGCATCCCGGATCGCGCGGACGACGGCCCTGCCCGGGACGACGGCCCCGGTCAGGTGGGGTGAGCAGGGCTCACTCGAACCGGATCTCGGTCAGGCGGGCGGCCTCCTCGCGGCTGATCCCGCGCGCGAACGTCCAGCCCTCCCGGGCCAGCGACCCGTCCTGCAGGGCGGCGCGCATCCGGGCCCACGACCGTTCGTGCCGCCGGAACGACCGGTGGGGGACGACCCGTCCGCGTGCGTGTTGCCCGGCCAGCGCCGCGGCCGGCGAGGTCTCCAGGAAGACCAGGTGGGCGGGACGGTGGCGCAGCCGTGCCAGGGCGGCCACCGTGCGCCGGGCCCACGTCCGGGTGCCGCACTCGTGGATCACCAGGTTGCGGCGCGGACCGGCCGTCCAGGCCGCGATCCGCCAGTAGTGGACGGTGTGCACGACCGGTCGGTAGAGCGCGTACGGGAGATGCCCGAGCCGCCGGGCCAGCGCGGCCCGCACCTGCGCGGAATCCAGCACGAGCGGGTCGTCCGCCCGCCCGCCCGCCGGCCCGGCACCGCGGCCGGGGGCACCGTGGTACAGCCGTTGGATCAGTGTGCTCTTGCCCGCGCCCGGGATGCCCGCGACGACCAGGACGCCGCCGGCTGGAACGACCATCGACCATCCGGTGCCCGGGTCGTGATCGGATGCCGCGCTGGCGACGCGCTCGCTCATCTCAGCGACACGATCCGGTCGTCGCCGGTGGCGGGCCTGCCACGGCCGTCGGTGTTGGACGTCGTCAGCCACAGCCCGCCGTCGGGCGCCGTCACGATCGTGCGGAGCCGCCCGAGCTCGCCGGCGAGCAGCGCCTTCGGCTCGCCGGTGACCCGGCCGTCGGCGAGCTCCACCACCCACAGCCGCTCCCCGCGCAGCGCGGCGACGTGGAGGATGTCGTCCCGGATCGCGATCCCGCTCGGGGACGCCTCCGCGGTGGTCCAGGTGACCTGCGGGTTCGTGTAGCGGCCGCCGTCGGTGTCACCGGTTCCCTCGACCGCCGGCCAGCCGTAGTTCGCGCCCGGGGTGATCAGGTTGATCTCGTCGAAGGTGTTCTGGCCGAACTCCGATGCCCACAGCCGGCCGCCGGCATCCCAGGCGAGGCCCTGCACGTTGCGGTGCCCGAGGCTGTAGACCAGCGAGGACGGCGTCGGATTGCCGGCGGGCACCGCGCCCTCCGGCGTCATCCGCAGGATCTTCCCGTTCAGGCTGGACGGGTCCTGCGCGGCGCCCGGGTTCCCGGCATCGCCGACGGCCGCGTAGAGGAGGCCGTCCGGCCCGAAGGCGATTCGCCCGCCGTTGTGGTTCGGCGCGGCGCGCAGACCGGTGAGCACGTCCTCGACGGCGCCGGCGCGGGCGCCGTCGAGGCGGAAGCGCGCGATGCGGTTGTCCGATGCCGAGGTGTAGTAGGCGTAGACGAGGCCGTCCGTCTCGTGGTGTGGGGAGATCGCGAGGCCCAGCAGACCGCTTTCGCTACGGTGCGTCACGGGCAGTGTGAGGATGTCCACCGGGGTGCCGCCGCCCGCGGGCACCAGCAGGACGCGGCCGCTGTCGCGCTCCCCGACCAGGGCCCGCCCGTCGGGTAGGAACGCCAGGCCCCACGGCGCCGCTAAACCGGTGACCACCGGTGACGGTTCCCCGAGCCCGCCCGCGCCGCCCGCGGACGCGGCCGGGGGAGCCGCAGCCGAGGCTCCGCCGGCGGGCCCGGTCGCGGACGGCTCCGGTTCCCCCGGGCCGCCCGCACCCACCGGCCCGTCCGTGTCCGCGGAGCCGCAGCCCACCAGCAGAGCGAGCACGGCGACGACCGCCGCGAGCAGCCGTTGGGCACCGGACGGAACGCGCATGATGCTCCTGACGGCGGTATCGGCCTGACGGCGGTATTGGCCTGACGGCGGTATCGGCGGGCGGGCTCTACACCTGAAACGGTCACCAGCCGCCGAGCGTGCCCGCCCGGCCCCGTGTGCCACATCGAGCGACCGGACCACCGCTACGGACGGCGACGTCCCAGGGCAGGCCGACCGCTACCGCCGAGCGGGCTCAGACGCGGTAGCCGGCCAGGAGCATCAGCGCGAGCAGCACCGTGAGCAGGGCGATCAGCAGCTGTGGCGAGACGGTGAACGAGGAGTGGTGCAGGGACTCGCGGGCGGCGCGGCACGCCGGGCAGCGCCCCTCGGCGACTGGAGCGGCACACCTCGCGCAGACCAGGTCATCGCAGCACATGCCGTCCTCCTTCGGCCCGGTCCGGCAACCGACGGACCAGCGCACGCTGGTCCGTCACCGGCTGGACGCGATACGACTCCACGGTACGCCCGGCTGATGCGCTGCGCCGCGGTAAGCCACCGGGCGGGACGGGCCACCACGGACGCGCGCGCCCCGAGATGCGGGACCTGGCCCATCCGACTACGTATCGTGATGGGTCTGCTGCGCTGAGGATGGGGAGGTCCTGATGATCCGGTTGGCCTCCGTGACCAAGCGCTACGCCACCGGGAGCCGACCTGCCCTCTCGGACGTCACCCTCGAGATCGGCGTGGGGGAGTTCGTGTTCCTGGTGGGCCCCTCCGGCTCCGGTAAGTCGACCCTGCTGCGGCTGCTGCTGCGTGAGGAACGGGCGACCGCGGGCCTGGTCGAGGTCGCCGGGCGGGACGTCGCGCGTATCCCCGACCGCAGGGTCCCCCAGCTGCGGCGGACCGTCGGCTGCGTCTTCCAGGACTTCCGGCTCCTGCCGGACCGGACGGTCGCCGGGAACGTCGCCTTCGCGCTCGACGTCGTCGGCCGGCCTCGGCATGTGGTCCGAACCGTTGTCCCCGAGGTGCTCGAGCTGGTCGGCCTCGCCGGCAAGGAGAAACGCTTCCCGGACGAGCTGTCCGGCGGCGAGCAGCAGCGGGTCGCCATCGCCCGGGCGTTCGTCGGCCGCCCGCGGGTCCTGCTCGCCGACGAGCCGACCGGCAACCTCGACCCGGCCACCGGCTCCGAGATCATGGAGCTGCTGGAGGACGTCAACCAGGCCGGCACGACCGTGCTCATGGCCACGCACAACGCCGGCCTGGTCGACGCGATGCGCCGCCGGGTCCTGGAGCTCGACGCCGGCACGCTCGTCCGCGACGAGCGCCGCGGCGGCTACGACGCGGGGCCGGTCACCATCCCCGACCAGCGGACCGAGCCCGTCCGCCCGGCCGGTGGGGCGGCGGGCTGATGCGGCCCGGCCCGCTCCTGGCGGCGCTGGCCACCAGCCTGCGCCGCAACCTCGCGATGACCTGCGCGGTGGTCGTGACCGTGACGATCTGCCTGGCCCTGCTCGGCGCCGGCCTGCTGCTGCGCGCTCAGGCACGCACCGTCGACCGGTTCCTGCTCGACCAGATCGAGGTGGTCGTGGATCTGCGGGACGGCCTCACCGACGCCGACCGTTCCGCGCTGCGCGCCGAGCTCGCCGCCGACCCGTTGGTAACGAAGGTCACCTACGAGACCAAGAAGGACGTCTACGAGCGGTTCCGCCGTGACTTCCGGAGCTCCCCGGACGTCGTGGCCGGGATCGGCCCCGACGACCTCCCCGCCTCCTTCCGGCTGACCCTGGTCGATCCACGGGATGCCGAAGAGATCGTCTATGCGTACACTGGCCGGGACGGCGTCGAGGCCGTTCGGGATCAACGTGCCCTCCTCGGGCCGCTCTACCGCTTTCTCGACGCGTTCACCCTGGGAGCCTTCGCCCTGGCGGCGGCGCAGGCCGTGGCCTCGTTCACGCTGATCTACACGATGATCCGGATCTCCGCCCACGCGCGCCGGAAGGAGACCGCGATCATGCGGCTCGTCGGCGCGACCAACGCCACGATCCGAGCGCCGTTCGTGCTGGAGAGCGCCCTCGCCGGCCTGTTCGGCGGGCTACTCGCGGCAGCCGCCCTGGTGCTGGCCAAGATATATCTGGTGGACGGACGATTCGCCCATCAGACAATGTTCCCTCTGTTCGGATGGGACGCGGTGTGGACGGCGGTCGCGGTGGTGCTCGCCGTCGGGGTGGCCGCCGCGGCGGGGATGGCCTCCGTCGCGCTGCGCCGGCACCTGCGGGTGTGACGGCGTCCCACGACACGGCGCCCCACAATGGGACGACGGACGGGAACGTTACGGACGGGAAGCAGGGCTGAGGAGCAGTGCCGAAGGAGACCGGGCGCAAGCTGATCGCGCAGAACAAGCGCGCCCGCCACGACTACGAGATCCTCGACACCTACGAGGCCGGGCTGGTCCTCATGGGTACCGAGGTCAAGGCGCTGCGCGCCGGCCGCGCCTCGCTGGTGGACGGGTTCGCGCAGATCGCCGACGGTGAGATCTGGCTGCACAACGTGCACATCCCGGAGTACACCGAGGGCACGTGGACGAACCACGCCCCGCGGCGGCGGCGCAAGCTGCTGCTGCACCGCGCCGAGATCGAGAAGCTGATCGGCAAGACCCGCGAGGGCGGCCTCACCGTCGTCCCCCTCTCGCTCTACTTCAAGGACGGGCGGGCGAAGGTCGAAATCGCGTTGGCCCGCGGCCGCAAGAACTACGACAAGCGCCACGCCCTCGCCGAGCGGGACGCGGCGCGTGAGATGAGCCGGATCATGGGCCGGCAGGCGAAGGGCCGTGTCTGACCGACCCGCGGCGCCGGACCATGACGGCGAACAGGCGGCCCGTCCGCTCGCCACCTTCGATGCGCTGCTGACCCCCACGGGAGCGGAGCTGCTCGCCGCGGCGGCCGTGGCGCATGCCGACGGCACGGAGCTGCGCGCCGGCTCCCGGCTGCGCGCCGCCGGCCATCCTCCCGACCTCGTCGCCGCCGCGTTCGCCCAGGCCGAGCTGCGGGCCCGGGCCGCGGCGAAGTTCAGCCAGGCCGAACGGATGTTCTTCACCCGCGATGGGCTGGAGCAGGCCTCGTCCGAACGGGCGGCGGCGCACCGGGCGGCGAGGTTCGCCGGCCTGGGCCGCCTCGCCGACCTGTGCACCGGCATCGGCGGTGACCTCCTCGCCCTGGCGGCCGAGCACCCGGTCCTCGCCGTCGACCGCGACCCACTGCACCTGCGGATGGCCGTCCACAACGCGCACGCGCTCCGGGGCGGCGGGCGGGAGGGTGGGTCCGGTGGGGTCGAGGCCCTTGCGGCGGACGTCCGGGATGTCGGCCTGACGGGCGTCGACGGCGTCTTCGTCGATCCCGCGCGGCGGGGCGGCGAGCGGCGGATGTCCGCCGGCGCCGGTGAGCCCCCGCTGGCCTGGTGCTTCGGGCTGACCGAGCGGGTCGAGGCCGTCGCGGTCAAGGCGGCTCCGGGGCTCCCGGTGGAGCTCGTCCCGCCAGGCTGGGAGATCGAGTTCGTCGCGGACAGACGTGGCCTCAAGGAGTCCGTGCTGTTCTCGCCCGCGCTCGCGACGGCGTCCCGGCGGGCGACGGTGCTGCTCGGCCCGGGTGACCGGTCGGTGCCCGGGACCACCGGGCCACGGGTGGTGACGCTGACCGGTGAGCCGGACCCCGTCGGTGACGACCGCGACCACGGCCGCCCGGGCGGCGGTCACAGCGGCGGTGGCGGGCCCGTCCCGCTCCCGGTCCGGCCGCCGGGGGAGTACCTCTTCGACCCCAATCCCGCCGTCACCCGGGCCGGGCTGGTCGGCACGCTCGGCCGCCTGGTCGGCGGGTGGCAGATCGACCCGAGGATCGCGTTTCTCGGCGCTGACCGGCCGCTGGCGACCCCGTTCGCGCGGACGCTGCGGGTCGAGGCCGAGATGGCCTTCGACGTGCGCCGGGTGGCGGCGGCCGTGCGCGAGGCCGGCATCGGCGCACTCGACGTGCGCCGGCGCGGACTCGCCGGGGATGTGGACGCCATCCGGCGGCGGCTGATGCCGGCCCGGCGGCACCTGGTCCCGGGGGGCCGCACCATGACGGTGGTGATGACCCGGGTGCGGGACGAGCCGTGGGCTCTTCTGTGTACCGACGTCACGCAGACCGCTCGGGCGGATCAAGCCGATCGGGCTGATGCGGCGGATCGGGCCGGGCGGGCGGATCCGCCGGATCTGGCGGACCGGACGGCTGGGGCCCGGGGCGGTCCGGCCAGGGACTGAACGCGGAGCCGGCGGTGGCGAGCGCGAGGTTGAGTGCGACCAGCGTCAGCCCGGCATACAGCGGCAGCAGCGGCGCCACGCGCAGGAAACCCAGCGCGCCGGCGCCGGCGCTCGCGAACATCACCACGGGCCCGGCCAGCTGCCGGGGCCCACCCGACCCCGGCCCCCGCCCAGCCGGGTCTGGACGGCGAACGTGGTGATCGCGGTGGTGAGCACGTTCGTCGGGATCTCCGGCCTGGCCAGGCGCCGCGCCGTCGCATGCTGCAGGCCCATCGCCACGGCCAGCATCGAGACGATCGCGTACTCGGCGCCGCTGGGATGCGCCCGATCCGACCGGCCGCCGGCGGCCACCGTCAGCGCCAGAACGTCACCGAGCCAGCGGGCCGCCACCACCAGCGCCGCGGCCACCGGGACGGCCTGGGCGGCGGTCACCGCTCCCAGCCAGAGCCGGGGGCGCCGGCCGAGCCGGGTACCGACCCGTCCGCCGGCCAGCGCCCCGAGAACGAAGCAGCCAAGCGAGGTCAACGACAGGATTCCGGAGATCCCGGTGGCCCCGGCCAGCGAGAAGCCGAGGACGACGACGTTGCCCGTCATGTTGGCCACGAAGACCTCGCCGAGCCCCAGGAAGGTCAACGAGTCCACCAGACCGGTCAGCGAGGTCATCGCGAGGAGGAGGACGACCGTCCGTCGCTCGGAGCCCGTCGCGCGCTCGCCTGCGGGGGGCACCCGGCCAGTGTCCTGAATCCGCGCCGGGCCCGGGCCGTGACGCGCGGTGACCGCCGGCGCCCGGGCCGCTCAGAGGCGGAGCGGACGGATGGGCGCCGCGATCAGGGCGGGGTTGCCGCGCCAGTCGACCCCGGGCACGTCGATGTACAGCTCGATCTCGTTCCCGTCCGGGTCGGAGATGTAGAGGCTGTGGGTGACCGTGTGGTCCGACGCGCCGACGAGCCGCACACCGGCCCGCTCGATGCGCTCCAGCGCCTCCCGAAGCTCGTCGTCGCTGTCGCCGACCTTCAGCCCGAAATGGTAGAGCCCGACGCGCCGACCGGGCGGCAGCGCGGCCGCATCCGCCCCGACCTCGATCAGCAGCAGCTCATGGTGCGTGCGGCCTGAGGAGAACGCCGCCGCGGGGATGCCCAGACCGGCCGGCCCGCCAACCTCGGGGAAGACCTGCCGCCAGCCGAGGACGTCCCGGTAGAAGGCGACGGAGCGCTCGAGTTCGCGTACGTACAGCACGAGATGTCCCAGTTCCTTGATCTCCATTGCGTTCCCCCTGATCACATTGCCTCTGTCTTGAACGTTCAACTATATGGACGGTTGGTCTGTTCCGTCCTCCCGCCGCTCGTTCGCCACCCGTTCGCCACCCGTTCCGGTCGGCCGTCGGTGGTGGTGCGCTCGCCCGGCCCGCGGGCGAGCGGCGGTGCCGCCCGCGGGCCGCCGCGCCGTAATCGGGTGGTCGAGCCGCGGCGCCGTGTGGGAACATGTGGTCGGCGGTCGACGTTGAACCGTCTGGGCACGCTGGCGAGTCGTCGGCGGGTCCGGCTGGCACAGAACAGCACGCATGCACCAACACGGCACATACCAGGGGGTGACCGGCTTCGACTCCGGACGTCGAGGCAGGGGAAGCGGGCCGAGGATGAGCGGTTATCTCGTTAACGATCCGTTCAGAACACAGCTGCCACTAAGACGCAGCCTGCTAGCTCCACTTTCGCCCTCGCGGCCTGAGTAGAGACCAACTAGCCGTCAGCCTGGGAGTTCCTCCGGCCCAGGATCTGGCGTCGACAGGAGGATCACCGTCCCACCCGGTCGCGGGGTAGGTCGGGAAATCTAACAGCGACTGAGCCTGCGCCGGCTTGCCTGCGGGACCGGCGGGGCTGAGAAAAAACAAGCAGGCTGCGCCCGGAGAAGCCCTGTGTCGGGGCCGGAGGACGCGGGTTCGATTCCCGCCACCTCCACCACGATGCGTAACAATGCCCTGACCTGGGCAAATTGATGAACCCTATGAGATCAGAGGTTGATCGAATAGAAGATGTCCAGGTCGGGGTCTTGATCGGTTGGTTCGATTCCCCAAGTGCACCAACAGACCTCGACTACACGGCGTAGTGACAGGGGGCCGGTCGGCGCCAGGTATGCAGCTTCGTCTCCTGGTCGTAGGACCACGGTTCTGGTCGTTGTTCAGCCGCCAGCTTTGAGTATCTCGTAGAGAACGGTCCAGTTCTCGGTGCCGCGGCCGGCGCTGACGGCCTGGTCGTAGTGCGCCTTGACGGCTTTGGGCAGCCGTGTGTCGATGCCCGCCTTCTTGCTCGTCCACACGATGTGGTCTGCTGTGGCGCCCATCATCCGCGCTGTGCTGAGGTCGCCGGGGTGTTCGCCGGCCTCCAGGCGCCGGGCGAGGTCCCACCCGTCTCCGATCATCGCCGGGATAGCGGTGAGGATGTTCAGCGCGCCGGGCAGGAAGTCGGCGGCCGGGACACCGGCGGCGGTGACGAGCGCGGTCGCGTGGAGCAGGCTCGACAGGGCGGTGAGGAAGACGTCGAGGTGCGCCTGGTAGAAGAGCTGGGCCAGGCCTGGGTCCTCCCCGAGGTACCTGGGCTCGCCGATCAGTCCGAGCGTCGGTTCGTGGACGTCGAACACCGCGCGCGGCCCGCTGTAGAACACATACGCCCCGGGGCCGCCCACAGCGGGCGCGGGCACCATCACGCCTCCGGTCACGAAGGTCGCCCCGTGTCTGGCTGCCCATGCCGCCGCGTCCCGGGAGGCGTCGGGCGTATCCGAGCTGAGATTGACCAGGACCTTGCCGTCAAGAACACCGGAGGGCCCCGAACTCTCGGCGACCGGGCCGAGGATGTCGTACATCGCCCGGTAGTCGGTGAGGCTGAGGATGGTCAGCCCACTGGCGGCGACCGCGGCCGTCGGGGTGGGTGCGAGCGTGGCGCCGCCGGCGACGAGGTCGTCGGCGCGCCGCGCGGTGCGGTTCCACACCGTCACCGGATGGCCGGACCGCAGCAGGGACGCGGCCATCGCTCGGCCCATCGGGCCAAGGCCGATGACCGTCACAGGAGACAGGCCGTCCTCGCCGCTCATCGGGACTTCCTGAGCTCTTCGAAGATGCGGGCGGTGCCCTGCCGACCGTAGCCGGCAGCGATCTGCCGGCGAACGATGTCGTGGACGGGCCGCAGCACGTCGACATGGACGCCCGCTTCGAGGCTGGCCGTCACCAGTGAGGCCAGTGCGGCTTCGGTGAACTCAAGGCTCTGCTGGCCCGCCCCGGCGTAGTCCTCGGCGTCCACTGTGGCGGCGAGACCGGCCAGCTGGCCGGTCATGGCGGCGAGGAAAGGTGTCTGCCGTCGGGTGAACTCGGCAGCCGACACCCCTTCGGCACCGACCATCGCCGCGCCGTGCAGAAAGCCGGCGAACATCGTGTACATCCCGACGAGCATCGCCATGTCGCGGAGCGAGGCCATACCGGGGTCGGTCCCGAAGTAGTCGCTCTGCCCCCACAGATCGAGCAGTTCCCGGTTCTCTTCGAAGGCGGCCTCGGCACCGCTGTAGAAGATCACCGCATCCGGACGGCCGATCATCTCAGGTACGGCCATGATCGCGCCGTCCAGGTAGGTGATGCTGTGCTCCGTCGCCCAGGCCGCGAGCTCGCGGGCCTGGTTCGGTGTTGTTGTCGTCAGATTGATCACGGCACGTCCGGTCAGGCTGGCGGCGACCGGATCGATCACGGCGTGCACCGACTGATGGTCGAGCAGGCACAGGATGATCAGTCCATCGCCGGTGATCGCCTCGCCGACGGTCTTGGCGATGGTGGCGCCGCGCTCGCCGAGTGCTCCTGCTCTGCCCGGGGTGCGGTTCCACACCACGGAGGGTCGGCCGGCGTCGAGAGCCGCGGCGGCGAGCGCGCTGCCCATCGCACCCAGGCCCAGGAAGGTCGTACGGGTCGTCATCAAATCGTCCCTTGCTCCGCTCGGTGGTCTGACTGGCGCGCTGTCCCGACCCTCCCCGCTAACCTTTCCCACCGGCAAGTACCTACTATTTTGTTCAATACTTACCCGGAAGTTAGTGTCCAGCTGGGGCCAGGTGGAGGGTCTGATGGTGACGAGCACGCGGCGCGGTCCCTACGTCTGCGGCATCGATGCCGGTATGGACGTGGTGTCAGGGAAGTGGAAGTCGCTGATCCTCTGGGAGCTGAACAACCACGGAATCCGGCGGTTCGGAGAGCTGCGGCGCGGCCTTCCTGGCGTCAGCGAGAAAATGCTCATCCAGCACCTGCGCGAGATGGAGGAGGACGGCCTGGTCCACCGCGAGATGTATCGCGAGGTGCCTCCCCGGGTCGAGTACTCCCTCACCGAGCACGGCACATCGCTCAACGAGGCCCTCCGTCCGCTGGGTGAGTGGGGGACGCGACGTCGCGAGCGCCTCGCCGCCGAGGACGCGCTCACATCCACGTCACCAGCCGCGCCTCGCCAAGCGTCACCCACCATGCCGGTGCACCCGGGTCAGGCGATCGTGTGATCCGTCGGTCACGGGCTTGACCTTGACATGGTGATAGGGCTTCCACTGGGTACCGGAGGTGGTCCTGATCAACACGACAAGCGGAACCCCGCTGAACACCCGCGTGGCCAATGCTCTGGGCGCCAAGGACTCGTCGGTCCGGCTTCAGGCGGCCCTGGCGGTCGGCTCGAACCCCGACCCCGGCCTCCTGGAGACGCTCGTCGAGCGGTGCGCGGTCGAGCCGGACTTCTTCGTGCGAGACATGCTGTCCTGGGCGCTGACCCGCTTCTCGCCGCGGATCACCCTGCCCCGGATCCGCCAGGAACTCGACTCCGAGCGCGCTCAGGCCCGCAGTCAGGCGTTGCACACGCTCGGCAAGATCGGCGACAAGGGTGCGTGGGCCTGGATCACGCGCGACATGCTGCGCGACGCCGACGACGAGGTCGCGCGGACCGCGTGGCGCGTCGCGGTCGCCCTCGTGCCCGAGGGCGAGAAGAAGGCCCTGGCCGACGAACTGGTTGTGCAGCTCGGCCGCGGCGACCGCAGTGTGCAGCTGAGCCTGAGCCGGGCACTCGTCGACCTCGGCGACGTGATCGAGCCCGCCCTGGAGAAGGCCGCGGCGAATCCCGACCCGGCTGTGGCCGCGCATGCCCGTGCCACCGAGTTGCTCCTGCGGGACCCGGAGACCGGTTTCAACGCGGCCATCGATGAGGCGAGGCGGGTCATCGCACTCGGCCCGGAACGAGCCGCTGCTGCCGCTGCCGCCGCGGCGGGAGTCGCCGAGCCTTCGGAGGTTGCCGAGCCTTCGAAGGCTGCCTGCGTCGCGGCGATCGGCGAGCCCACGGAGACGACCGAATCGACGGGGGCTGTGGATGCTGTGGATGCCGTGGAGGCCGTGGATTGCTGATCGGCGACGTGTCCCGCCACTCGGGGGTGAGCACCCGGATGCTTCGGTACTACGACGCCCTCGGCCTGGTGCGACCGACCGGTCGCACCCTCGGCGGCTACCGCGAGTACTCCGCCGAGGACGTCCGGAGGATCTTCCACGTGGAGAGCCTGCGGTCCCTCGGGCTCTCGCTCAAGCAGATCGGGCGTGCGCTGGAGGATCCGGCCTTCACACCGTCCGCCCTGGTCAGCGATCTCATCCGGTGGACCGAAGACCGTTTGGAGCGGGAACAGGAGCTGCTCGAGCGGCTCCGCGCGATCGACGCGTCGGCGCCCACCGGCTGGCAGGACGTCCTGCGCATTGTCGAGCTCATCCAGGGGCTCGACTCGACCAGCGCTGCGCGCAGGCAGCAGTCCGTCCTGGCCCGACCGGAGGGCGTGTCCGTTCCCGCCGAACTGCTGGTCAAGGCGGTCCTGGCCGAATCCGACCCCAACGTCGCGGGCGCTCTGCGCTGGGCGCTCGCCCGATCGGGCGCCGACGGCGTGGCAGCGCTGGCCGCCGGCGTGCACTCGGAGGATGTCGGCATCCGGCAGCGCGCGGTGCGGGCGATCGCCGAGATCTCCGAGGCCCCGGATGCGACCGCTGCGCTTGCGGACGCGCTCGGGGATCCGGACACAACGGTGCGCAGGCACGCCGCGCTGGCGCTGGGCAGGCGCGGCGGGACCGCGGCCGTGCCGGTACTCGTCGGCATGGTGGTCGAGGGCGTCAACGACGTCGACGCGGCGGAGGTCCTGGGAACGCTGTCCCTGGACCCCGGCTGCGCGGACCGGATCATCAGCGCGCTGGTAGACGAACTCGCCGCGCACGCTGCGGACTCCGCGGTGCGGATACGCCTGGCCCAGGCGCTGGTCGAGCTGCCGGGGACCGCCGCGCGGGAGGTCCTGCGCCAACTGACCCACGACGGCGACCGCACTGTCGCCCTCGTCGCCTCGGTCTTCGTCGAAGCTGTCGAAGAACGGTCCCCTGAAGGCCGAGGCGACGAGGATTCCTGAAAGCGCGCGACCGAGGTGTGGACCGGAATGCCCAGAACCCGTCTGGCAGGTCGCCAACCGTGGTCCGGCGGGTTGCCGCAGACACCGCACCGCCGGTCGGCCGCGCAATGCCCGGCGCGGGTCAGGCGTTCTCGGTGGTGGGGTGGCCGCCGGGGCCGTTCCAGTCGACGAGCTGGACGATGATGCCGTTGGGATCGCGGACCTGGAAGGCACGCTCTCCCCATTCCTCGACCGTCAGTGGCATCGTGATGGCCACGCCTTCGCCCTGAAGTCGGGCGAGTTCACCCTCCAGGTCGTCCACCACGAACGCGAGGATCAGCCCTGTCGCGTGGTCGTCGCGCTGGTCGGCGGGCAGGGTCGGCAGCCCGCGGCGCAGGTAGACGACGTTCATGCCGGCGTCATCGCGGCCGAGGGAGGCGAAGCCGTCGGCCGCCATCAGTTCCGTGAAGCCGAAGTGCCTGGCGAGGAAGGCCGCCGAAGCGGCGACGTCGTCGACGTTCAGCGACACCGCGGACGAACTGATCTTCATGGGGGATCCTCCGAGACCTGGTGCGACTAACTCTGTACGTAGTACATAATACACAGTACAAAGTTTCGCGGACGATGATGGCTACGTGACGGCTGAACGATCGGGCGCCGGTGATCCGGCCCGCACACTGGCTCTGCTGTGGGGAGAGGCGTCGACGGCATCCCGCCGGGGGCCGAGCCGGGCGCTGGACCTCGCCGCCGTGGTCAGGACCGCCACCGATCTTGCCGACCAGGAGGGCCTCGCCGCGGTGACGATGCGGGCTGTCGCCCGTGCCTTGGGCGTGGTCCCCATGACGCTCTACACCTATGTGCCGGGCAAGGAAGAGCTGCTGGACCTGATGCTCGACGCGGCCTACGCTCGGATGTCGCGTACGGACACCGCCGGCGCGCCGTGGCGGGAGCGGCTCACCGCCGTCGCCGACGAGAACCGCGCCCTGTTCGCCGCGCATCCCTGGGCGGCCGAGGTCTCCACCCTGCGCCCTCCCTTGGGACCGGGCCTCATGGCCAAGTACGAGCATGAACTGTCCGCCTTCGACGCCCTCGGCCTCTCCGACACCGAAATGGACGACTGCCTGACCTACCTGCTGTCCTTCGTCCAGGCCAACGCCCGTGCGGCCCACGAAGCGACCGGCGCGGCGGCTGGCCCCGACGGTGACGACACGCGGTGGTGGGCGCGGGTCGGCCCCCTCCTGGCCCGCGTGCTGGACGAGCAGCGCTATCCGCTCGCCAGCCGAGTCGGCACGGCCGCAGGCCAGGCACGCGGCAGCGCCCACGATCCCGACCACGCCTACCACTTCGGCCTTGCCCGCCTTCTCGACGGCCTGGCCCCCCTCATCGAACGCTGCTGACACTCCCCCGACTAGTCGGAGCCCGCGGCCAGAGGTGGCCGCGGGCTCCGAGGGGCGAAGCGGAGGTCAGGCCTACCGGCCTGACCGCTGAGATCACTTCACTGGTCGCGGCCCTGCCGCAGCCAGTGCCAGGCGAGGGCCCCCAGCCACAGTTCGAAGCCGAGCGTGCTCAGGGCGAGCAGCGGGAACAGGCCGCCGACCAGCAGGGTGGCGCTGCCGACGAGGCTGACCGGCAGCAGCGCGACGCCGGTGCGTCGCAGCCACGGCGCCACACCCTCCGCGCCCAGGCCGAGCAGGATCGCGCCAACGAAGAACACGCGCGGCAGCGCCGAGAACGCCAGGGCGAACGGCGCGGCCGAGTCCCATCCGGCGAGAATCCTCACGTCGCTTCCCGTGGCCGCCGTTTCCAGGGCGATGTCGTGCAGCACCCCGGCGAACGGCCAGATGAGGGCCAGCAGGGTGCCCGCGGCGACGGCGACCGCCGCGAGCACGCCGGTGCCGTCCACCCGGCGCAGGCGCAGGTGTACCACACCGAGAAAGCCCAGCAGCAGTGACCCGGAGATCATGAACACGTAGTTGCCGGTCCGGTAGGCGGTCTCGGCGTCGAGCACATTTGTGCCGCGTTCGAGGGCCGGATCGTCCGGCGAGCCACCGTGTGGCAGCACGAACACCGCCATGCAGACCATCACGACGAGCTGGCAGACGGTGAAGGCGATGCCGAAGCGAGCGCTGAGCCGACCGACGTCCAGGCCGGCGCCGGGGCGGGCGTGGGCCGGTCGGCCACCGGAAGCCCGGTCGGGGGCGTGACGGTGGGACGCGGCGTCCTCCAGAACAGCCATAACAGGGCTGACCGTGGTCATGATCCACCTTTCTGCTGGCCCGTCCGGAGCCGGATCGAGCCGGGTTTCGCCGGCCGTTGCGCCGACACCAGAACGGTAGGAGTCGGGCGCCCGGCCCCACATCGACCGAGGGGCTGCTCGTGGAGTCAGCCCGGGATGACGCGCGGCTCATCCGGGATGACGTGGGTTTCAGCCCTCGGGCTGATGCCACGGCCGCCCCGCGCCCGTACGCTCGCGATCGTGGACCGTGCCCAGGACCGCCTGCCGCGATGGCTCCGGACGCCCAGGACCGACGCCACCATGGCGGCGGGGTTCACTCTCGCCGGGCTCGCGCAGACGGCGATCTACCCGATGGCGGGCGGCGCGCTGGGCCCGCTGTATGTGCTCGGTTCCACGTTGCCGCTCGCCTGGCGCCGTAGCCGGCCGGTCGAGTCCGCGCTGGTGTCGTCGGCGTTCTGGCTGATCCCGCTCGAGGGTTACCCGCTGCTCGGCTACGTGGTGGTGATCCTTCAGTTCTTCGCCCTGGGTAGTCGCGGGACCCCGCGCGCCGCGGTCGCGCTGGCCACCCTGTGGGCGTGCGCGGTCTCGGTGGTCGGCACCCTGCTCGGTCCCGAGGCGCCGGTTGCCGCCATCGGCGGTGCCCTCGCGGTGGCCGCGCCGGTGGGCGTCGGTCAGGTCGTCGCGCGGCTGCGGCGGCAGAACGCCGAACTCGCCAGGCTCACCGAGGACCTGCGGCGCGAGAGGCTCAACGCCGAGGAGGCGGCGGTCGGCGCCGAGCGTGCCCGCATCGCCCAGGAACTGCATGACGTGGTGGGGCACGAGGTGACTCTGATAGCGATCCAGGCGGAAGCCGCCGCGTCCGCGCTGCGGGTGAGACCCGAGCGGGCCGCCGAGCCGGTCGAGGCCATCAGGGCCACGGCGCACCGGACGCTCGCGGAGATCCGTTCCGTCCTCGACATCCTCGCGCCCGGCGGCCGGGATGGCCGGGGCGGCCGAGAGCCCGCGCGGGAGGACATCGCCGAGATCTCCCGCCGCGCCGAGGACGCGGGCATCGCCAACACGCTCGTCGTCACGGGTGATCCGTGGCCCGCTCAGTCGCCCGCGTCGCTCGCGGTCGGCCGGATCGTGCGCGAGTGCCTGACCAACGCGGGGCGGCACGCCCCGGGGGAGCGGGTCAGCCTCACCGTGAACTGGACCGCTCGGGAGGTCCGTCTGGAGGCGGTGAACCCGGGCGCGCCCACGCGCCCGCCGACCCCCGGCCGCGGCCTTTCCGGGATCCGTCACCGGGCGGACCTGCTCGGCGGAGCGTTCCACTCCCGAGTCCACGACGGGCTGTTCGAGATCCGGGTGACGTTGCCAGCGGCGTCACCGACGTCCGCGGCCGGCCAGTCCACGCAGACCGCCGGGCCGGCCACACCGACCGCCGATCCGGCCGCCACGGGGACCACCGGGCCGGCGGCGCGGGAGGCGCGGGAGGCGCGGGAGGCCGACCCGGGCGCACGGGGCGCACGGGGCGCCACGGTGGCGGGGAGCCCGCGGTGACCCGCGTGCTGATCGTCGACGACCAGGATCTCGTGCGGCAGGGACTGCGGATGATCCTGGAGCTGGCCGGGATCGAGGTGGTCGGCGAGGCACGGGACGGGGACAGCGCCGTGCGGGCGGCGTCGCGGTACCGGCCCGGCGTCGTCCTCATGGACCTGCGGATGCCCGGAATGGACGGCGTCGAGGCCACCCGCCGAATCGTCGCCGCCGGTGACGCTCGGGTCATCGCGCTGACCACGTTCGACGTGGATCAGAACGTGGTGGACGCCCTGCGCGCGGGTGCCGCCGGGTTCCTGCTCAAGGACGTCACGTCGGAGGGGCTGGTCGACGCGGTGCGGCGCGCCGAGGCCGGCGAGCCGGTCGTCGCGCCCGCCGTCCTGGCCCGGATGATGGACCACTTCGCCACCCGCCCGCCCGAGCAGCCCCGCCTCCCAGCCGGCCTGGACGAACTGAGCGACCGCGAACGGGAGGTTCTGGCCATGATCGGGGCCGGGAGGTCGAACGCCGAGATCGCCAGCGAGCTGTTCATCAGCATGGCCACAGTGAAGACGCATGTCCGGCACATTTTCGCGAAGCTCGACCTGCGCGACCGTGCACAGGCAGTGGTGGCCGCCCGTGACGCCAGGCTCGGCTGATACCCCGATAGGTCTCGCTCACCACCCGCGGCGCTACCGTCCGAAACCCGGGCGGGAGCGGTCGCATCGGCGCAATCAGGCCCTGCGGTGGGCCCGGCGCTCGTCGGTTTCGCCGAAGCGCCGGGGAGAAAGCCGCCGGAGCGGGGCGTCATCGACATCATTGAGCCGCGCCGACGGCATCCGCATGGTCGGCACCCGTGTTCCGTCGAGTACGGCGCCCCGGCGTCAGCGTTGGCGGCGGCCCGCCGTCCGGCCACCGCCTGTTTCGACCGCCTTGCTCCAGTGTCAGTATTCGGTACACGGGTGATGTCCACCCGGCGGCTGCGGACAATAACCTCGTACTCCTTTCCGCCGGCATCAGGGACCGCGGCCTCCCGGCCATCTTCCGGCGGCACGCTGGAAGGCTTTGGTCGAACGCCGGGACCGGCCGGGACGGATTAAACGGGTACCGCTGTCGCTCGATCCCGCCATTGGTCCGGGACGGGGTGGGGCAGGAGGCGCCTCCGGACACGGCGGGCTCCGGTGACCCGCCAACCGTTGCGCGGCAGAGCCGGCGGGCCCGGCGCCCGCGCGGAGCGGGACGACAAGTCGGCGCATCACGACAGGACATGTGCGACACTTGTCAGGCGGTCAGGGGTCGAATCGACGGCCGGAGCCAGCTGGCTATCCGGAACGCGAAAAACGCCCGCGGGCGGGCTCGTCGCGCGGGACCGTGGTGAAGTGAGGTCTCATGCCCGAGCGATTGATCGAGTCGCCGCTCGTCGACCTGGGTTCGACCAGTCTCGCGGACCTGCGCAACCATGACGGCGACGGCCTGCGTAACGCGGTTACCCGCCTCATCGACCATATCGATGACCCGGACAACCGGTTTGGCGGTTACAACAAGCAGCGTCAGCGCTGATGGGTCCGGAAACGGTCCGTTCCAGTTCACCGGATCGTTCTCTTCTAACCCCGCACCGTATTGCCGAACGCGACTTCGACGCACTCGTCTCGGGGAATGCGGGTGCCGCTGTGCTCCGGCTGTTGTGGGCGTCCGAGCATAGCCAGCGGCTCGTGCTGCTCCGCGCCCTGCTCGACGAGGCCCGCGGCCGGCCGGCCGCCCGCGGGCCGTTGGCCACCGCCGACCATGCCTGGGACCTGCTTGTTCGGGCCGAGCACAGTGACGCCGAGCAGGTGGCCGCCGTTCTCGACTATCCGACAACCGGCCTGTGGGCCGCGCTGACGCTGCGGCGGCTGCGCGGACTGCGCCACGACGATGCTCCTCTCTGGGTTGACGTCGGATATTTCCACGCCATCGCCGCCGCGGCCGCGATGCGGGCGGGGATCTCGTTCCGTGCCGTCCTGCCGGTGCGCCGAGGCAACGTGGCGTTACCCACCCTGGGGCACACACGAGTCCCGTGCGGTGATCCGTGGGAGGCCGCGGAACTGGTTGTCGACGAGGGTCCGGCCCGCCTGCGTGGGCCCTGGGGCGTGGTCACCATCCGCCGTGACGGGGGGCCGCACGGGGCCTGGTCCCCGCTGTCGGTGCTCAGCGCCGAGCACGGCGGCCGCAGGCTGCGGGTGACGGTCGAGGACGCGGATCCGTACCGGCACGTCGTCCACACCGCGTTGCCGGTCCCACTGCGCGGACGTGAGTTGGAACGCTGGCGGGAGCTGATCGACGGGGCGTGGCGCGTCCTGGTGCGTGAACACCCGGACCAGGCCACGGAGGTCGCCGAGCTTCTGCAGGCTGTCGTGCCGACGGCTCGTGCCCGGCGCTTCCTGCCCCGCAGCGCGTCGTCGGGCGATGGCTTCGGCGGCGCACTCCTGTCCATGCCGGACAGCAAGCTGCAACTGGCCGCGACTCTCGTCCACGAGATGCAGCACGCCAAGCTGGGCGCTCTGTTACATCTTGTCGATCTCTACACGCCGGGGAACGGCGAGCGCTTCTACGCCCCGTGGCGTGACGACCCGCGACCGCTCGCCGCCCTGCTCCAAGGGATCTTCGCCTTCTTCGGCGTCACCCGGTTCTGGCGGCGGCAGCGCACCGTCGTGGCGGGTGGCGCCGCGACCGCCGCGCACTTCGAGTTCGCGCTGTGGCGCGCTGGCGTCTGGCGGGCGATCGAGGACGTCCGCGCTGCCCCCGACCTCACTCCCCTGGGGCATCGCTGCCTGCTCAACATCTCCGTGGTGCTGGCGGGCTGGCTCGCTGAGCCCGTGCCGGGCACCGCCGCGCGGTGGGCGAGCGCCGTGAGCGCCGATCACCGGTCCGGGTGGCGACTTCACCACCTTCGACCTGATGCCGGCGCCGTGGCGATGCTGACCGAGGCCTGGAGCGCTGGCCAGCCTCCGCCGGCGGCCGCGTTGCACGTCCCGCCGCGGATGTCCGCCGATCCGTCGGTCGCCGCTCTGGAAGCGCGGGAGGCTCTGGTCCGCATGCTGCTGTACGACCGGCGTCAGACCGGCGAGTGGCCGCCCGCGATGGAGCTGGGACGTCAGGTCCGCGGCGCGATCCCGGCGGACGTCTCCTGGCTGGAGGGGGACGCGCACGCGGCCGCGATCGGGTTCGACCGGGCGCTCGACACCTCGCCAGGTGACCCGCATGCCTGGAGCGGTCTCGGGCTGGCCGCCCGTGACGCCGGCGACGTCAGCGCCGCCCGTGCGCTCGCGGTGCGCCCGGAACTCGTCCGTGCGGTGCACCGGGCGCTGAGCGACGCCGGCCGCGCGCCAGGCAGGCGGGAGCTGGCCGGCTGGGTCGGCGCGGGCCTGGGGGCCTGACCCTCCCGTGCCGGCCGAGCGATCAGAGCGGCATCGGGTCGATGTCGCAGTCGGCCCGCACCCAACTGGCGGCGTTCCTGGTGGCTGGATGCTCCACCCCGAGCACCTGGCCCATCCGCCGCACCGTCTCGGTGTGCAGGTTCTCGGCCTCCCGGGTCTGCCCCAGGCGGCGCAGGTCCATGGCGAGATTGGACTGTGCGGCCAGCGTGGCCGGGTGGCTGTCGCCCAGCACCGCCGTCGACTGCTCGGCTACGTCGACATCCAGCTCCCGTGCCCGTTCGGCGTCCCCGAGCGCGTAATGGTCGCTGGCGAGGTTCGTCAACGCGACGAGGGTCGACGGATGCTGCTCGCCCAGAACCTCGCGCAGCCCCGCCAGCGCGTCCACGTCGATGGTGTGCGCCGCCGTGATGTCCCCACCCAGCCGGTGCGTCACGGCGAGGTTGACTGCGGCCGCGAGCGTATGGGGGTGCTTCGGCCCCAGGACTGCCCGGTAACGCTCGAGGGTGTCCTCACACAGGTCCCGGGCTTCTGCCAGCTCGCCGGTGTGGCGCAGGTCCATGGACAGGCACAGCGAGGCGGCCAGCGCGTCGGGATAGTCCAGGTTGTACCGGGTGGCCAGACGGGTCTGGACGTCTCGGGACTCCTCGAGGGCGCCCTGGTGATCACCGGCCTTGCGGCGGGCGACGGCCAGGTTGCGGCGGGCTCGGAGAAGCTGGGGATTGCTCTCGCCCTGGTCGCCGAAGGCCTGGCGGAAGCGGAGCACGACCTCCTCCTGCTTGTCGCGGGCGTCCGGGTAGTCCCCCAGCTCGCGGTGGTCGGTGTTGATTCCGCTGGTGGAGATCAGACACGGGATGGCGTCCACCCCCAGTTGGGCCTCCCGCCGCTCCAGGGTCTCGACGGCAAGGTCGCGGGCGGCCCCGAACCGGCCGAGCAGCCGGTACGTGACCGAGACGTTGTGTGCGGCCTCCAGTGTCTGTGGTTCGTCCGGCCCGAGGGTGCGTACCGATCGCTCGTACACCTGCTGGGAGAGGGTGAGCGCCGCCGCGAAGTCACCCTCGACCCGCTTGTCCGCCGCCACCGCGCCCAGCGCTTCCAGGGTGACCTCGTGCTCCTCGCCGAGTGCCCGCTCGCAGATGTCGAGCAGCTGGGTGTTCAGGGCGGCGGCCTCCTGGAACCGGCCGATGAGGAACAGCACGAAGCTGAGCCATCCGCCGATGTCGAGGGTGTGCCGGTCCTCCGCGCCGAGGGTCCGCGACCAGATGTCGTAGCCATCCTGGGCGAGGGCTCGGGCTGCCTGGTGCTCACCCCACTGGTACAGGTATCTGACCTCGTTGAGATACAGCTCGCGGACCCAGGTGTCGCTGCTGCGGACGGTCTCCGAGGCGAGCACGTGCGGATAGAGCTCGCCGTAGCGCGGCCAGTTCTCCCGACTGACGGGGTCGGCGGGATCGCTGGCCGCCAGCAGTGCCTGCGCGCCTCGCCGCATCGTCTCGCGTTCGGCCTCGGGCATCCGGTCGATCAGCACCTTCTGGACGAGCCGGTGCATCTGGAACGAACTGGTCCGGTGGTCCAGCTTCATCAGTGAGTAGCGCGTGACCTCACGGATGGCGCGACCGAGCGCGACCGAGTCGCGCAGGGCGGCGTCGAGCTCGGGCACGATCATCGTGCTGCGGGCACGGGTGAACAACTGGCGCGAGATGCCCTCGGGTGCGAGGAAGGCGCAGACCTGCAGCAGTCGCAGCGAGGCCGGGTTCTTCTCCGCGAGCCGGTCGAGCGACACGCTCCACGCGGCCGTCACCGACTGCTCGGCGCGACGGCCGGGCTCGGCGGGCTCATCCTCCCGGAACAGCTCGCTCGTCTTGGTTTCCAGCAGCTCGAGGTACTCGTCGACCGGCATGCCGGTCTCGACCCGCCAGGTGGCCGCTTGGTCGACGGCGAGCGGCAGGTCGCCCAGGGCGGCGGCAAGTCGGTCTGCCTCGTCCTCGGTGAGTGTCGTGTCCCGGCGCCGCAGCAGTGCCGTACTCTCGGACCGCGCGAAGACGGCGACCTCGAGAGGGCGGGCGACGCTGGCCCACCGCGCGTCGCGTGAGGTCACGAGCACCCGGCCCTCGGCGCCGGCCGTGGGGAAGTATTCGACGATCCTGCTCGGGTCCTCCGCGTTGTCGAACACAAGCAGCCATCGTCCGAACGGGCGGCCCGTCCGGAGCGCCTCGCGAACGAGCGGAAGCGCGGCGTTCACCTCGCCACCGACCTCGAGCCGCAGCGACGGGGCGAGGTCGACCAGGGCCTGCGCGATCTGCGCGTTGCGTTCCGCGGGTATCCACCAGATCAGCTCGTACTCGGCCTGGTACCGGTACACGTACTCGACGGCGAGCTGGGACTTCCCGACGCCCCCCATGCCGTGCAGGGCCTCCGGCAACACGGCTGTGGCACCCTCACCGAGCCGCCGATGCAGTTCCCGCAGCAGGTCGGCGCGGCCGGTGAAGTTCGGGTTGCGTTGCGGGACAGCCCCTCCCAGCACCATAGGCCAGGTGGTCTGGCCTCGGCGCGACTCCACCAGCGGCGTCGCAGTGCTCGACGTCACGAACTCCCTGCCTCCTCGGCTCTGGGTGCCCGGCTCAGACCTGTGGCCGGGGGTAATGGAAACATCGGGATCAGGCCGAGGTGTGGGCGCGTGCCCACTTTGCGTGTCGCTACTCATTGTCATACCCCGGACACTATCGGTAGTTGATGGCGCTGCGGTGCCCTGCGCAAGGGGACTGATGAGGGCGCCGAGCCGGCGGGAACGCCGTAGGAAACGGCCCGCCACGCTCGCCAGCACCGTCTCCTCCACGGCCAGGAAGGGGCGATTGGCCTCGGTGACCGCCGGCAGGCCGACCTCCTCCGGGTGCTCGCTGGTCAGCACGAGATCGATCTCTCGGAAAGCATCCACATCATCGCCCAGGGTGTTGGCGGCTGTGTGGAGGACGCGTAACGCCGACGCCCGGTCACCATGAGCCAGAAGCTCCTCGCGTAATCCGTCGGCGAACTCGAGGGCGATCTGTGCGCCGGCTGTGACCCCGGAGCTCGCGCCGTCGCGGCGCCTGCGCACCGGGATGACGACGCCGCTCGCGAGAACCTCGCTGAGGTGCCGGCGACCGGCCGCCGGCACCATGTCCAGCACCTGCCGCAGCACCGGCCACGTAAGTGGCGCGGCGGCCAGGTGAACAGCCAGCTCGAACGCGACCGGCGAGGCCAGCTGCCGGAACCGGTCCAGCTGCAGGCGAGCCGTGCGCGATGGTGGGTGCTGGTCGGCCGGCCGCGACCGCGGTAGTGGCCCGGCCAGCACCGCGGGCAGCTCGGTCGGCCGGGCTGGCTCGGCACCCACCATCTCCGCCCAGGGTGCGAGCCACTCGGGAGCGAGCTCGATCATCGGCACCGGCAGCGCACGGGCCAGCTCCAGGTCCGGCACTCCTGTCAACGCGCGCCCCCACGGCCGGCTGAAGACCCACCGGGGAGCGGTACCAGCGGTGCCGCCTCTCGCGGGCACCATCCGCACACGGTGGGTGCGCAGCCCGCCCCAGCGCCACATTCGCTCCGGCAGCAGATTGATCAACGCGACCGGCCCGGACCGGGCCCAGCGGTGCAGGGCCGGGGCAATCGCGTCGGCGTGCCAGCCTGGTGCGAGCGTGTCGGTGACGATCCAGACGATCTGCCGGCCGGACGGGACATGGCTCGACGTCGCTGGTGCGCCCTCGCCCGTGCGGGTCGCCCGCAGCAGCACCTGCTCCGGACGCTGCGTCGTGGTGTCGAGGTAGCTGACCCGGACGTCGCGGAACCGTGCCTGCTCCAGCAGCCTCGCCAGCCCGGGCACCATGTCGAGCCACAGGGTCATGGAGGGGCTGTCGTCCACGACCAGATGCATCTCGTAACACGGCTCGCTCTCCGCCCGCCGGACCGGAATACCGAGCTCATCCATGGCGAACCGCTCGGCGGTGGCCAGTTCGTCCAGCTCCCACCGGTCGACCGAGGGAACCTGGCGGTCCAGGCCGCGCAGTGCCCGGTGGAAGGACAGCGGATCCGCCACCGCCGGCTCGGCGCGCACCTCGGCCTTGTAACGCTGTGTGCCCGACCGTGGCCGATCGGCCTGCCCGGGTAGCTGGTGGCGGGCCGCCGAAAGCTCCACCCGCACGGTGCGCGCTGTGGACGTCCGTGGATGGGACGGATCCGGGTCCGGCGGAAGGTCGGCTTCCGGCTGGCCGGGTGGGCCTGATCCGGGCGGCTTCGGGTGGCTCGTCTCCTCTCCGCCGTCCGCGGCGATGGCCGGGTCCACCCTGTCCCACAGCCATAGTGTCTCGGCGACTCCCAGGGCGAGATCGCCGAGCCCTGCGTCGCCGTCCTCGGGGGAACCGTGCCGGTCGAGCCCACTCACCAGGTGTCCAGCGGCGGCGACAGCTCGTGCCAGACGGCGTCCAGGAGGTGATGCCAGGTCTCCTCGTCGCCGTCGAACGCGCCGGCTGCGGCCAGGTGCGCCGCGTTGAGCAGCTGGTCGGCGGCCAGCCCGCCGACCAGCTGGCGGCGCCGCTCGAACTTCTCGATGAGTTCCGCCCGCGCCGCCGACTCCGCGGGGAAATGCGCGGCGACCAATGAGGCCAGCCTGGCGGTGTCGGGGTGGGGGAGATCCAGGAGCGTGCAGCGACGCCGGAACGCGGGTGAGAACTCCCGCTCGCGGTTGCTGGTCATCACGACGATGGGAAAGGCGTTGCACCGCACGACGCCCTGCGTGAGAACAGCGGTCCGATGCCGGTCCGCGGTGTGCACCTGCACCTCGGGCGTCTGGGCGCTCAGCCGCGCCAGCTCGGGGAGCAGGAACTCGCCGTCCTCGAAGATGTTGAGCAGATCGTTCGCGAACGCGAACTCGCTCTTGTCGAGCTCGTCGACAAGCAGCACTCGCGGCAGCCGCTGGGGGAGAAAAGCGGTGCCCAGGGCGCCGAGCCGCACGAAGTCCCCGATCGAGGCGGCGCCCGAGTCGCGGCCCCCGGGGACGGCGTCCTCCGAGCGGACTCTCAGACGGTAGGGGGACGAACCCCGGGCCTGCACCATGGCCTGCGCCCGCCCGATCGCGTCGTACTCGTACAGCCCCTCCTGAATGGTGGTGCGGCTGGTGATCGGCCACCGCAGCACCCTACCGAGACCGAGCTCGCTGGCGATCAGGTAGGCCAGGCCGGACTTGCCGACACCCGGCGGACCGGTGACCAGCAGGGGACGCCGAAGGTACACCGCCGCGTTCACGAGCGAGATGTGCACCGGGTCGAGGAGCCGGGACGGGACGCGTCCGAGGCGCCGTTCGGTCTCCCGGAGGTCAGCGGTCGGCGGGGTCAGCAAGGGCGCGCCGTCGAAGGCTCGCCACGGCGGGGGAGCGGGCCAGCGGGCGTCCCGCTCCGCTGGATCCATCGGGCGACCGGTGCCCTGGAAGAGCCACCACTTCGGGCTGCGCGCCGCAGCGTCGTCTTCGGTGCTCACAGGCCGTTCTCCCCTGGAACGTCAGCGATTCGGTGAGGATCATCCCATAACAGCGCGACCTGTCGGCCCAGGTGCAGCAGCTGCTCCTCCGGCGGGAGCAGCTGCGCGTCGAGCCGCAGGTGGCGGGTGGCCCGCGGTAGGTCCGCGGCGCGCTGGTGGGCCAGGGCGGCGCGGAGACTCTCGTCAGGATCGGCCTTGTCCAGGCCGTGAGTCCGTCGCCACAGGATGCCGGCGATACCGGTACGCAGGCCGGCCAGGAGCTCGCCCATGGCGCGGCTCCCGCTGTGCGGCGGCCCGCTGAGAACGAGTGCGATCAGCCGTTTGTCAGCACGCAGGGCGGCCTCCAGGCTGAGCGCGCCCGCGTGCGGGTGGGCGGCACACCAGTACGTCGCGGAGTCCGCCGGTTGGTCGACGTACCGCCAGCGCTCACGCAGCACCCGGTGCAGCTCCGGTGACTCCACCCGCTCGAGGCTCCGTAAGGTCACGGAGTAGTCCAGGACGAGTGGCCTGGGAGGTCCGAACCTGTCTTCCTTGCGCCACCACTCGACCTCGGCGTCGAGCAGGTCGAACGGCAGGACGAACTCAAGTGAGAGCTCGTCCGCCGTGTGCGACAGGATGCGCTCCGCCTTGCGGACAGCTCCGCTCACGGCACGTTCGAGCTGGTCGCGCGGTAGCCGCTCGCGCTGTTCCCCCGCATCGACGATCTGCCCGGGCCGGTAGCGCTCGAGCCGCCAGGTGAGGTCGAACTGGTCCCGGGCCGGTCCGGCCCCCTCGAGGCGCAGCACCATGTGCACGGGCGATCGGCCGTCGAGCGGGTCCGCGCGCCGCCGGCGCAACCCGTCGAGCTCGGCCAGGCAGCCGTGCTCCGTCGCGACCTGCCGGACCCATGCCTCGGCCAGCGGCTCGAGCGTGCGATCGAGACGGTTGTTGTGGATCAACTGGTCCAGAAAGATCAGGTACGGCGCAGGCAGGCCGCGCGACGTGGTCCTGTTCACGAGGTGGACGAACACCTGCCACCCGGTGGCGCAGTGCCACGGCGGGGCTGCCTCGCGGTCCCCGGTGGCCAGCTGGAACTCCACCTTGACGTCGTTCGCTGGCCAGGGCTGGAGCGCGTCGTGCAGGACGTCCCAGACATTGACCGGCTGGGTGTCCCCGGCCTTGGTCGGCCACAGCACGAATGCGGTGGCGGCCGTGTCGGCGGTGTCCCAGCACTCGACGAGATGGGTGACCCGTGCCGTCAGCTTCGAGGTGTCCGCCAGCGCCCGCACGCCGTCGCGGAGCGCGGCCAGCCCCCGAGGGCACCGGGAGCATTCCTCGATGAATCCGTGAAACCACTGGCGGCGCAGCGGGTTCTCCGGAACCTGCAGGGGCACCGCCGCATGTCTCTCGGTCCGCGTGACCAGCTGGCGCCTCGACGACTCCGACCGGAAGGCCGGCGTCCGGTCAAGGAGATCGACGATCTGGTCCTCGAGCTCGAGCCGGAGCTTGTCGCATCGCGTCACCCATGCATTCAGATCCGACACCGATCCCCCGAGCGCGCGGTTCTCGGCGTGCGCGAAGAGGCCACCCCGAGTCGTCTCCGGTTCCACAATACTTTCCGGGCTTCTGGCCGGTGAAGCGACCGTCGTTGGATGCTGTTCGTCCGAACGATCCCTCGGTACGACCGATGGCGCGCGGCGGGTGTCATCGTCGGCTGGGTATCCAAGGGTGCGACGGAGATGCTCAGCCAGTGGAGAACCGCCGATTCGCCGGGAAGTCACGCGCCGCCTCCCGAAGAATTCGTACCCGGCCGTCGGGCAGAGCTCCGGCGGCGAGGAGCCGATTGACCTCAGCCCAGAAAGCGGCGCTGTCCTGTTCGACCACGGGATGGCGGTGGTAGGGGAGACCGGAACGGTGCAGCAGGCGCCTGGCGGCTGCGGGGTCGCTGTACACCTCGGCGAGCGCGGTCGCCTCGAGCTCCGTCAACGGAGAGGGCCCAGCTGGTGGCCCCGCTTCCTCAGCAGGGACCGCAACTGTCGCACCGGAGCCCCGAACCAGCAGGTCGACAGCCCGGTGGACCCGTCCACGGCCGTCCATCCTCCCGATGGCCGAGACCAGCGCCGCGAGGCCGCCGTCCTGCGCCGCGCATTCGCCGACGAAGGCGAACAGCCACTGCCGCCGAAACGGAAGCTGGGACACCTGCAGCTGGCAACCGAGTTCGGCGTCAGTCAACCGGAGCAGCAGGCTCCGACTCACTGGCTCGGCAAGTAGCTGCTCGCGATCCAGAAGATCGACTATTGCCGAGACCAACTCATCGGACATGGAGCCACTATGACTGTCGGGCGGCGCCCGGGAGGACACTCGATTCGTTCTGCACGTCTGTCGAAGCCTCTCAAGGGTCGAAACCCGTCGCGGGACGAGTTTTCGGTTCGCCGACATCGACGGCGACCGCCGGGACGACTATCCGGTCACCGCCGACGGCGTGGTGAAGGCCTGGACCAACATTTCCGCCTCGAGTGAGATGGTGTAGACCGCGCCCGGGTCCGATCAGACCCCTGCGGTGACACCCGGTGGGCGCCACGGCCAGCTGGTGTCGATGACGGCGTCCGGCCGCCCGCCGCGGCGGCGCAGGTACGACTGGTAGTCCTCGGCCCAGCGGCGGTGCGCGTCGGCCTGCCAGTTCTGGAGCGCGGTCAGGCCCATCGCGGCCCAGTCGGGATGCAGCCGGGGAAGACGCCAGGCGATCCTGGCCGTGGTGAGGCAGTCCGCGAGCGCGTCGTGGGCGCCGTCCTGGCGGACGCGGTAGTGGGTGGCGAGCGCGGTCAGCGTGCGCTTGCCGGGCCGGCGCGGATCGAGCTCACGGTCGATCACCATGGGGTCGAGGACGAGCATGTCAACCTCGGCGAGGCCGCGGCCGTGGTGGCGGCGCAGCTCACGGTCGAGGAGCGTCAGGTCGAACGAGCTGTTCATGATGACGACGGGGATGCCGTCGCGCCACACGCCCTCCAGCACCTGGCCGACCCGGCCGAGCACCTCGGCGGGATCACGACCCTCGCGGCGGGCACGCTCCGTTGTGATCCCGTGTATGCGCGCCGCCGCCTCCGGGACGTCGACGCCCGGATCGATGATCTGGCAGAGCTGGTTCAGCACCCCGGACGGGCCGACTTTCAGGAGCGCGACCTGAACAGCCCGGTCGGTCTCCACGTCGGTTCCGGTCGTCTCGAAATCGAGCACGGCCATCGGGCGCTGCCACCACGCCATCGTCTGGTCGTCTCCTCGGAACAGCCCGGGGACGCCGTCACACCGAGGCCAGGGGGTGAACACCGTCATTCCACCGGACGGCGCGGGCCCGAAGCAGGGGATTGGTGGTCTCCTGGGTCTTCGCTGTCGCGGTGTTGTCGCGACCCCGGCCAGTATGCCCGGAAGACTCCACTCTCACTCGGTCAGGAGCGGCCGGCCGGCTCGGGGCCGGTTCCGTCAGATCGTCACGGCGCCGGCGCCGGCGCCGGTGTAGGTGTCGGCGCCAGGGCGGACGCCGTGAGGGCGGCCGCGGCGGCAGCGGCCTCCTCCGCGCCGAGCGAGGACCAGAAGTCCGCACCCGGTGTGGCTTCGGCGTGTGTCCTGCGGCCGTCGGCCCAGGCCGCGTCGAAGGACAGCCGCCAGGAGTGCAGGAACGTCCGGGTCACCGGCGCACGGTCGAACAGCGGGTCGCCTTCGATGGGATGTCCGACCCAGGCCAGGTGGACCCGGATCTGGTGGCGCCGTCCGCTGATCGGGTAAGCGGCGACCAGGGTGTGCTCCGCGCCCTCCCACACCCGGGCGATGCGGGTGACGGACGGGTAGGACCGGACGTTCGGGAACGTCCGGGCGGCGGGCACCGTCCAGCTCGCGGGGCCGCGGCCGCCGCTGCCGGTCGGGCCGGCGGGGCCGGTCGGGCCGGCGGGGCCGTCCGGGGTGGGTGTTCCGGCGGGGCCGGGCCAGGCGACGATGTCGGCCCGGTTGGCCGCGATCCGCACCCGGTTCTTGCGCCCGACGCTCAGCGGGAGGTCGATCGTGGCCAGCGCCGGCAGCCCGCGGGTGCGCGTCAGTGCCAGATAGGTCTTCTCCACCGTGCGCCGGTTGAACTGCCGGGTCAGGTCGCCGTGGAAGCGCAGCTCCTTCGCGAACAGGACGACGCCGGAGGTGACCTTGTCGATGCGGTGCGCGGGGAACAGCTCCTCACCCGCGTCCCGTGCCATGGACACCAGGTCGGTGTCGTGGCGCTCGCCCATGACCGAGACGCCCACCGGCTTGTCGAGTGCGAGCACCGCCTCGTCCTCGAAGATCTTCCGGCTCTCCCGGATCGTTGTCCACTCCGTCACGAGACCGCCCGCCCCCACAGTGCCGATGCTCACAATTCAAGTATTCGCCACACGGAGAGCCGGCGGACGGGATCCTCCCGAGGTAGGCGACCCGCTCTGCCCGACGCGGGCGTCCTGTCGATGTTTCCAGGCGGCCCTGGGAGCCTGGCTCCGGTGCCGATCGCCGGGCCGGATCGGCGCCGCGGCCGGCTACCCGGCCGACCGTGCGCGACCTGACGTCGGAAATCTTCCTTGTTTCGTGTAATAAGCCCAGTACCAGCTACTTCGCCCGTAGCAGAAGGGACCATCATGACTGCCGGCCCCCGTCAGCCTGACCGCACGTCATCCGCAGCCGGCTCGACGTTCATGCCCGGGAAGACCGCCGCGGTGCCCCGCCAGCCGTCGGTCGTGTCCGGGGGAGGCGAGGCCCGTGCCCGAACCGGGATTCCCGCCGAGGTGGGGACGCGCGCGGGGAGCGCTGAGAGCGCGCGCGGCGCCGAAAGCGCGCGCCGTGCCGAGGACGGCCCGGGCGGCAGGCCCGCGGAAGTGGCGGCCGGGCCCGGTGAGGTCACGGGGAGCACACACGCGCCGGCCGCCGGCAACGGGATCCTGGGCGGTGTGCCGCCGATGGCGCGGCCACGGGCCGCCGCCGGGGCGCTCTTCTTCGACGAGGAGGGCCGGGTCCTGCTGGTCGAGCCGTCCTACAAGCCGGGGTGGGACATCCCCGGCGGCTTCATCGAACCCGGCGAGTCGCCGTACGCGGCGTGCGTCCGCGAGGTCGAGGAGGAGATCGGCATCGTCCCGCCGATCGGACCGCTGCTGGCGGTCGACTGGGCCTCCGACGAGATCGCCGGAGACATGCTGCTGTTCGTGTTCGACGGCGGACTGCTGCCGGAGCCGTGGCGGGAGCGGATCCGGGTGGACATGGACGAGATCATCAACTGCGCCTTCACCCCGATCTCCGAGGTCGATGACGTCCTGCCCGTCATGCACGCCCGGCGGGTCCGGGCCGCCGCCGAGCGGCGCGGGCAGGGCGACGGCGCCGGTTATCTCGAGCGCGGGTACCTGGTGCCGTCCGATCCGGCGCTCGCCGCGGACGGCTCCGGGGAGTAGCCGCATCCGCGGCGACGGTCCCTCCGCGCGCGGAGATGCCGGCCGGGCCGCGGGGGGCGATGATGCCGGCACGGGACGGCGTTCGCCACGCGTGGCTGACGGCTGTCGAGCTGGCCCCCAGGGCACCGGGCCAGCTCGCGGACGGTCGGCAGGCGGTCGTCTGCACCCGGCCAGCGCGGCTGACAGGGGTGACGTATGTCCAGGACGATCCGAGCGGCGCTTGTCCAGGCGCGGTGGACGGGCGACCGAGAAACGATGATCAAGGCTCACGAGGAGCACGCGCGGTCGGCCGCCGCGCTGGGCGCACAGGTCATCTGCTTCCAGGAGCTCTTCTACGGGCCCTATTTCTGCCAGGTTCAGGACGCCGCCTTCTACTCCTACGCGGAGTCGGTGCCGGGGCCGATCGTCGACCGGTTCGCCGCGCTCGCCGCGGAGCTCGGGATAGTGATGATTCTGCCGGTCTACGAGCAGGAGCAACCCGGGATCCTCTACAACACGGCGGCGGTCGTGGACGCCGACGGCTCCTTTCTCGGCAAGTACCGCAAGACCCACATCCCGCACGTGGCCGGATTCTGGGAGAAGTTCTACTTCCGGCCCGGGAACCTCGGATATCCGGTCTTCGACACGGCGGTCGGCCGGATCGGGGTCTACATCTGTTACGACCGTCATTTTCCGGAGGGCTGGCGCGCGCTCGGCCTGAACGGGGCCGAGCTGGTGTTCAACCCGTCCGCCACCTCCCGCGGCCTGTCGAACTACCTGTGGAAGCTCGAGCAGCCCGCGGCCGCGGTCGCCAACGAGTACTACGTCGGCGCGGTGAACCGGGTGGGTGTCGAGGACCTGGGCGACGACGACTTCTACGGAACCTCCTACTTCGTCGACCCCGAGGGGACGTTCGTCGACGGCACCGCGGACGCGCACGAACCGGAGCTGCTGGTCCGGGACCTGGACATGAGCCTGTTGACCACGGTGCGCGACCGGTGGGCGTTCTATCGTGACCGACGGCCGGACACCTACGGCGACCTCACCGCGCCGTGACCGGTCGCGTGCCGTCCCGACCCGGGTCGGCAGCCAGGTGGGAAGCAGGTCCGGTGAAGGGGCAGACGACGTGAGGACGCTGATCACCGGCGGGACGCTGGTCGGCCCGCTGGGCGCGACGCCCACCGAGATCCTGGTCGACGGCGAGACCGTCACGGCTCTGTTCGTGCCCGGCAGCCTGCCAGAAGACCTGCGCGGCAGCCTGCGCGACGGCCCCGACTCCTCGGTCGACCGGGTCATCGACGCCACCGGGAAGTACGTGATCCCGGGCGGCGTCGACGTCCACACGCACATGGAGCTGCCCTTCGGCGGCACCTCGGCGTCCGACACCTTCGCCACCGGGACGGCCGCCGCGGCCTGGGGCGGCACCACGACGATCATCGACTTCGCGGTGCAGCGCACCGGCGAGGTGGTCGAGGAGTCGCTGGCCGCCTGGCACGCGAAGGCTGAAGGTCAGTGCGCCATCGACTACGGCTTCCACATGATTATCGGCGGTGTCGACGACCAGGCGCTCAAGGCGATGGACTACCTCGTCGCCAACGAGGGCATTTCCAGCTTCAAGCTGTTCATGGCGTACCCCGGAGTGTTCTACAGCGACGACGGCCAGATCCTGCGGGCCATGCAACGGGCGGCCGAATCCGGCGCGATGGTCATGATGCACGCGGAGAACGGCATCGCGATCGACGTCCTCGCCGCCCAGGCGCTCGCCCGTGGCGGGACGGGCCCTGTTCACCACGGTTACACCCGTCCACCCGAGCTGGAAGGGGAGGCGACGAACCGGGCGGCGGTGCTGGCCCGGGTCGCCGGAAACTGCCCGCTCTACTTCGTGCACATGTCGGCGTCCGAGGCGCTGGCGGTCGTTTCGGCGGCCCGCGGCGCCGGCCACAACGTGTTCGCCGAGACCTGCCCGCAGTACCTGTACCTCAGCCTCGAGGAACATCTCGGGGCCCCCGGCTTCGAAGGCGCGAAATACGTCGCCTCGCCACCATTGCGGACGAACACGGCCAGCCATCACGACGACCTGTGGCGCGGCCTGCGTACCGACGACCTCGCCGTGGTCTCCACCGACCACTGCCCGTTCTGCTTCCGGGACCAGAAGGAGCTCGGCCGCGGCGACTTCACCAGGATCCCGAACGGGATCGGCACCGTCGAGCACCGCATCGACCTCGTCTACCAGGGCGTCGCCAGCGGGCGACTCTCCCTGCCACGCTGGGTGGAGACCTGCGCGACCACCCCGGCGCGGATGTTCGGCCTCTACCCCCGCAAGGGGATCGTCGCCCCCGGCTCGGACGCCGACATCGTCATCTACGACCCGGCGGCCAGCACGACCATCTCCGCGTCGACGCACCACATGAACCTCGACTACTCCGCGTGGGAGGGCTTCCAGGTCGCGGGAAAGGTCGACACCGTCCTCTCCCGCGGCACGGTCGTCGTCGCCGGCGGGGAGTTCCACGGGCGGGCCGGGCACGGGCGCTACCTGCGCCGCGGCCTGTCCCAGTACCTGCGATGAGCGTGACGGTGGCGGGCGTGCCTGCGATGAGAACGCCGGTGGCGGGCGTGTCGGTGGCGAGTCGGAAGGCAGGTCCCTGATGGATGTCGGAGTGGTGCTGCAGACCAACCCGCCCGCGTCCCGGGTGGTCGAACTCGCCCGGCAGGCCGAGACGCTCGGCTTCAGCCACGTGTGGACCTTCGACTCCCACCTGCTGTGGGAGGAGCCGTTCGTCATCTACAGCCAGATCCTCGCGGCTACCCGCAAGGTCAAGGTCGGCCCGATGGTCACCAACCCGGCGACCCGCGACTGGACGGTCACCGCCTCCCTGTTCGCCACGCTCAACGAGATGTTCGGCAACCGCACGATCTGCGGGATCGGCCGTGGCGACAGCGCCGTCCGGGTCCTCAACGGCCGGCCGACGACACTGGCCACCCTGCGCGAGTGCGTCGCCGTCGTCCGCGCCCTCGCCAACGGGCGGGAGGCGGAGGTGAACGGCGCGAAGCTGCGCTTCCCGTGGGGCACCGACAGCCGGCTGGACGTCTGGATCGCCGCCTACGGCCCGAAAGCCCTGGCGCTGGCCGGCGAGATCGGCGACGGGTTCATCCTGCAACTCGCCGACCCCGACATCGCCGCATGGACCATCCGGGTGGTGCGCGAGGCCGCCGAGAAGGCCGGCCGCGACCCGGCGTCGGTGCGGTTCTGCGTCGCCGCGCCCGCCTACGTCGGCGACGCCGACCCACTGTCCCTCGCCCACCAGCGCGACCAGTGCCGCTGGTTCGGCGGGATGGTCGGCAACCACGTCGCCGACCTCGTCGCCCGCTACGGCACCCCGGCCGCGGCCGGCCCTGTTCCGGCAGGCGGCACGGCGCTGCCGTCAGCCCTGACGAGTTACATCACCGGCCGCCACGGCTACGACTACAACGAGCACGGTCGCGCCGGGAACACCCACACCGACTTCGTCCCCGACGAGGTCATCGACCGGTTCTGCCTGCTCGGCCCGCCCGCGGCGCACATCGAGCGGCTCACCGAGCTCGCCGGCCTCGGCGTCGACCAGTTCGCGGTCTACCTCCAGCACGACGCGAAACGCGCCACCCTGGAGGCCTACGGCGAGACCGTCATCCCGGCGATCACCGACGCCGTCCAGGCGAAGACGCGGTAACCGAAGCCCCGCCCGCGGTGACCGGCACCCGGCCGGCCCGCTGTGACGACGGCGGCCGGCCAGGTCACGGCCGGCCGCCGGTGCCTCGGGCGGAGCACCCGTGTGTCAGGTCAGGGCACCGGAACGCCGCAGCAGACGGGACACCTGCGCCCGCTGGTCCGGGGCGAGCGAGGGCTCCGAGGCACCGAGGGAACGGCGGAGCAGGTCGTCGGCGCCGTGCTCGTCCCCGGCAGCGCGGATCACCTCCGCCACCCGCCACAACACGGGACCGCTGTCCGGGGCGTCCCGCAGCGCCGTCGTCGACTCGCCGGATGCCTCGGTGACCCGGCCGAGGCGGGCCAGCGACAGTGCCCGCGCCGCCCGCAGCTCCGCCGCGCCTGCCGCGGCCGAGAGCCCGCCCGCCGCTGAGACCCCGCCTACCGCTGACACCCTGCCCGCCTTCGTGGACGTTGTGCGGGCGAGCCGGTCGAAGTCCTCGATCGCCCCGGTGTCGTCGGCCAGCTCGACCCGCAGCTGGGCCCGTCCGGCCAGTGCCGCTACCGCGTCGGGGGCGATCGTGAGCACCGCCGAGAAGATGGCCGCGGCCGCCCACGGCTGACCGGCCCGCCAGAGCGCATGCGCGAGGTCCGACTGGACGTCCGCGTCACCCGGCAGACGTTCCCCGGCGGCCTGCAGCTCCTCCACCGCCCGCCCGACCTGGCCGGCGTCCAGCAGGAGCCGGCCGAGAGCGGCCAGCACCCGCCCGGAGGCCTCGGTGTCCGACAGCGACTCGTAGATCTCGGCAGCCTCGCGGTGGCAGGCCTCGGCCTGCTCCAGCCGTCCCTCGGCCTGGAAGAGCTGTGCCCGCAACGCCTGGGTCGCGGCCCGGGTGAGCGAGGGCGCCGGGTCGCGCCGCAGCGCCTCCTCGACATGGGCGCACGCGGTGGCCACGTCGCCGTCCGCGAAACTCACCTGCGCCGCGCGGAGGTAGTCGTCCGCCCCGACCTCGGCGGCCGGTCCGCTGGCGCCCGCCCACGGGGTGGATGTCCGCTGCAGTGGTTCGAGCAGCCGGTCGTCGAAAAGCTCGAAACGGCGGGAGCCGGACAGGTGCTCGCAGCGCAGCACATAGCGCTCGGTCAGGGCGTCGAGCACCGGCGTGGGCATGCCGGCGGTTGTGGTGAGACCCTCGTCGACCACACCGCGACGCCCGCGCTCGGTCACGAACGTCCGGGTGAGCCAGGCCCGCAGCTCGTCCTCGTCGAGATTGTGCTCGTGGGCGATCGTGACCAGCGTCCGGGTCAGGTAGTCCTCGAGGACGGCGGTGACGTTCCCGACCGGGCCGAGCCAGGAAGCGGTCACCGGAGCGTCCGCCACGGGCCGGGACCGCCACAGTGCCGTCGCCACGAGCTGCAGGAACACGGGCTGGACGGTCTCCGCGACCAGCAGCGACTCGGCGCCGGTCGCGTCGACGGTCCGGCTGGTCGTGAGATCGTCGACGCAGGCCGCGGCGGCGCCCGGGGCGAACCGGATCCCGGCGGCGCGCAGCGGCTCGACGAGGGCCGTCACGGCGCACTCCGGGCTCAGCGGGGCGACGGCGACCTCGGTGACCGGCACGGCTGATTCGTAGCCGGCCTGATCGGCGCAGGCCGCGAGCAGGGTCCGCCGGTACGGCAGCAGGGCCGTGCGATGGTCGGAACGGAGCACCAGCAGGATCCGCAGGTTCGGCAGCGCCGTGGCCGCGAGGGCGAGCGCCTCGACGAACTGCGACCGCAGCGGGGCCAGCCGGGGCGAGCGCGGAGTGAGGAACTCCTCGAACTGGTCGATGGCCAGCAGAACCGGCCGGGACGCACCGCGCGGCCGCCGCCGCTCGGCCCGCTCCCGGAGCGCGTCCAGCAGGGACGCCGACTCGTCGTCGTGGGACCAGCACCGCAGCAGCGCCCGGGTGAATGGGTTACCAGGCCCGACAACCGGCTCGAGCCCGTCAGGACCCGCGGCCGTGAGGCCGGGGCCGGTGATCCGCCCGACCGGGAGGACGTCGGCATCCGCCCTGGCCAGGTCCGGCAGGACGCCCGCCCGCAGCAGCGATGTCTTGCCGGCACCGGCCGGGCCGTGCGCGATCACGAGACGGCTGCGCAGCCATGCGGCCGACAGGGAGCGGGCCTCGGCGTCCCGCCCGAAGAACGAACCGGCCTCCTCCTCCTCGAACGGGCGCAGCCCGACGTAGGGGAGATCGGCCCGCAGCTGGGTCACCATCCGCCGGCCCGGCCCCACTGGCGCCGTGATGACATGTCCCGAGGGCAGGTCGTCGTGGAAGATGCCGGCCGCGAGGGCACTTCGCACTGGGCGGGCGCGGGTACGCCACCTGCACCGGGTTCGTCTCCGGTCGAGGTGGCCGACGGCGGGTTTGCCGCTGTTGCCGGCTGGCCTGGGGAGATCTGAGCGTTTCCTGCGCCTTTCGGCGGAAATTTGGTGGCGAGGGTTGGATAGTAGTTATTCAACAGTACTGATAGCCTCTCGGCGTTGACGCGACCGTGCCCGCGAATGGTATCCACCCGGCCCGGCCCGGCTCTGCCGCCGCGCGCTCCTGGACCGTCCGCATCATTCTCCGACATTTGGCGGCCACTGTGAGCCGACCTCTGCACATGACAAGATTTTCGCAGGACGGGGAGTCATCGCCGCCGCGGGCTCGGTCGAGGTGGCACGGTCCGGGTGATCGAGTGTGTGCGCTTCGTTGTCCTCGTTCCGGAGTCGCTCCTCCTGATCGGTGGGCATAGTCCGGACTGGCCGGAACCTGCCGGCCGGTACGGCGCGGGATCGCGGTATCCGGCGCCTGGCCGGCCCACTCCGTCGGCCGAGGGCCCGAGACCCAATCTGGAGGGAAGGAGACCCCGTTGACCCCGCACCAACCGGCCGCGTGGATGCCCACCGTCGGTGTGGTGCTCGCCGCCCAATGCTGGAAATAGCTTCTGACCTGCGAAAACGCGCAGTTCAGGAGATGCCGTGGAACGGCGGGCCGTCGTGGGCCGATGTGTACGGAGGTGCGCGTCGGGGAGTCACCACGTGGCCCTCGTTGCCCCGCTCGTTCGTCATTGGGAGCCGGGGTGTCGTGCACCCGACATTCGGGCCGGGCTTTGGTAGGTTGGCCTGGGCCGGAAGAAGGCCGGGAGCATCGCCCGACCGACTCGCGGGCGGGCTTGCGGAATGGCGCCAGAGCCACTAGCCGATGTTATCATCGAAGAGTCTACGAAGATTTTGCGGCGCGCCGTCGACGCATGTGCTGGGCCAGTGTGCGCGGCTCGTATGCTCGGCGGCTGTTCTGTACCGACAGTCGGGCGGGGGCGGTCGAAGGTGGCTTCGGTGGTGGAGTTCGACTCGGCGAGCGGGCCGAGTCGAGGCGTTCCGATGATTTGGGGTGGTGTACCCCAGCGGAACAAGAACTTCACCGGGCGAGAAAGCCAGCTCGCCGAGCTCCGTCGCCGTGTCTCCTCCGAGCAGACCGACGTCACCGCCGTCCTGCCGCACGCCCTCCAGGGCCTGGGTGGTGTCGGGAAAACTCACCTCGCCATCGAGTACGCGTACCGGTACCAGTCCCACTACGACCTGATCTGGTGGATCCCCGCCGACCAGCCGGCGCTCGTCCGCTCCAACCTGGCGGCGTTGGCGCCACGGCTCGGTTTGTCCGAGGGCGGCCTGCTACGGGTCGAGGACTCGGTCGCCGCCGTTCTCGACGCCCTGCGCCGGGGCGAGCCCTACCACCGATGGTTGTTGATCTTCGACAACGCCGACCAGCCCGAGCTGATCCGCAGCCTGATGCCCCACGGCCCCGGCCATGTACTCGTAACTTCGCGTAACCGGCGATGGCAGAGCATCGTCGACACGATCGAGGTCGACGTCTTCGCTCGCCGCGAGAGCCTGGAGTTCCTCGATCGTCGGGTTCCCGGCATCGGGGAGTTCGACGCCAACCGGCTGGCCGAGGCGCTCGGGGACCTGCCGCTGGCGCTGGAGCAGGCCGGGGCGCTGCAGTTCGAAACCGGGATGGGCGTCGAGGAGTACCTGGACCTGCTCGGGGAGGCGTCGAGTCGGCTGCTGGCGGAGAACCCGCCATCCGACTACTCGAAGCCGGTGGCGGCCGCGTGGAGCCTGTCGGTGACCCGGCTGCGCGATCAGGCGCCCTTCGCGCTCGAACTGCTGCGGCGGTGTGCCTTCTTCGGCCCGGAGCCGATCTCGCTGGAGATGCTCGACCGCGGCAAGTACACCCTGAGCTCCGACTTCGGCCGGTTGATGCAGGACCGGCTGCTGGTGAGCCGCGCCATGCGGGAACTCGGCCGCTACGCGCTGGCGAAGATCGACACCAGCCGGAAGACGGTGCAGGTCCACCGCCTGGTCCAGATGCTCATCCGCGACGAGCTTCCCGTCGAGGAACAGGCACGCATGCGGGATGAGGTGCATGCGCTGCTCATTGCTGCAGACCCCGGAGACTCCGAAACCAAGAACCGCGCGGCGTTTGAGAACCTGCTCCCGCACATCGTGCCGTCTGGTGTCTTCGAGTCCACAGAGGTCCCGGCCCGCCAGCTCATCGAGCACCTCATCGGGTACCTGTACAACGTCGGCGACTTCACCACGGGCCTGAACGAGGCGGACCGCGCGCTGGGGCGGTGGGAGAAGGACTCCGGCGAGCGCGATCCGGACGTGCTCGTGCTGAAGGGAATCAAGGCGAACATCCTCTGGTCGCTGGGCAGATCTCAGGACGCCTACGACCTGCGGCGGCCGACTCTGGCGGCGATCACCGAGGTCCTCGGGCCGGACCACGAGGAGACCCTCCTCATCCTGAACGGCCACGGCGCCGACCTACGCGCCCGCGGCGAGTTCCGGACCGCGCTCGAACTGGACGAGGACGCTCTTCCCCGGCACGAACGGGTTTTCGGCCCCTACGCCCACGAAACATCTCTCTGCGTCAACAACCTCGCGGTGGACTACAGCCTCAACAGCTCCTACGAGCTCGCGCTGCAGCGGGATCAGGAGAATCTCGCCAACAGGAGGGACCTTTCGGGCGGTGACACGGACCCCTGGGTGGCTATCTCTCTCGCCGCTGTTGCCCGCGATCTGCGGCAGGCGGGACACTATCTGAAGGCCAGGGATGCGGCGGAACACGCCTACCGGGCTTTTGAAGATCTTGTCGACCGCGGGCAGCTCGCCGCCGATCATTCACACGTCCTCGCGCAGGCGAAGGATCTCTCGGTCGCCCGGCGGAAGGCGGGGCTCTTCCTCGAGGCCTTGACGCTCGCCGAGCAGGTCTACGGTCGCTACACGGAGAGCCGGCAGTTCGAGAAGGAACACCCTGAAGCCCTCGCGGCCGCGATCAACCTGGGGAACGCGCAGCGGGTCGCCGGCGATCCCAACGAGGCGGCGGAGCGCATCGAGAAGACTGTCAGCCGGTATCGAGAAGCTCTCGGTGTGGACCATCCATATACCTACGGTTGTTATCTGAACCTCGCCCTGGTCCATCGCCAGCTCGGCCGGATCGACGAGGCGGAGCGCCTGCTCAAGGACGCGCTCGCGGGACTGGAAAACAGACTCGGCCCGGATCACCACTTCACGCTGACCTGCCGGGCGAACCTGGCCACCGCACGGTCGGCACAGGGCGCGGTCGGCGAGGCCCTGGAGATCGGGGAACAGACGCTGAGCTCGTTCCGTGACCTCCTGGGGCCTGATCACCCTCACACCCTGGTCTGCGCGACCAACGTCGCGCTGGACCTGGCTCAGCTCGGCCGGGACGACGAGGCCCAGAAGCTCTCCGCCGACACCGTCACCCGTTACCGCCGGGTCCTGGGCCCGGAGCATCCTGATGTCAGGGCCGGTGAGCGGGGCGAGCGGCTCGACTTCGACTTCGAGCCGCCGCCCCTGTAGGTCGCCGGAGATTTCCGTGGGCCGCGATGATCCGCCTGGTCTGCTCTGGTCAGGGCACCAGCTCGGGTAGCCAGGCGGCCAGAGCATCCGGGTCGGTGCGGATCCCGGACAGCTCCTCGATTCTCCTGTGCAGTCGGTGGACGACTTCCGGCCGGGTGACCAGGGCACGCGATCCCGATGAGAGGCGCTGCCGCCGGCACAACGCCAGACCGGCCCAGGAGTCGAGCAGGTCGGGCTCATGCTCCAGTTCTTCCTTGTAGGCCTGTGCCGCGGTACGGGCATCGCCGAAGGCGAGAGCCTGATCGGCAGCGGAGACTTTGGCGTCGAGGACGTGGGGGACGCCCTGCCGGGCGGCCTCGAACCGCTTCGGGTCCAGCAGGCGAAGATGGGTGAGCAAAAGCCGTGAGCTGGTTACCAGGCCACGGTGCCCCGGGATGATCCGGATCGGGATTCGCGTGATCGGCGGCGGGTCGCCCTCGATCCAGGCCTGGGCCAGCACTGCGATCTGGGCCGGTGCGGGTTCGACGTTACGGAGCCGCCAGGCTATTCGCGTGTCGTCGGCGGCTTGGCGGGCGAGTTCACCGGGTCCGTTGGGAACGGGCTTCTGCCGATGGGCCCAGACGGCGGTCCGCATGCCGTCCAGAAAGCGCATGCCGAGCGGGGTCATCGTTCCGGAGAGACGGAGGGTGCTCAGGACCCGCCAGACCTCGTCCCGCCACCGCGCGAACTCGAAGTGCGCGAAGTCGTCCCCGCTCTCCGCGAGTCGCCGGTAATCCCAGAAGCCGGTCAGCCCGAGATAGGCATAGGCACCCTGCAGTAATCCCGGAAGGGGCCGTGGGTCACGTCGCCACGGTGCGTAGAACAGCCGTTCGTCGGCCGGCTCGAGCAGGGCGACCAGATCAAGCAGCGCCGAGAGCTTCGTGTGCTGGAACTCATGGACCAGCGCCGCGGCGAAGGAGAGCCCGTCCCGGGGGAGGGTGAGGGCTACCGCGCCGAAGGCCTCGCCGGAGGAGGCGCTGAGCTCCTCGGCCCACGACGAGGCTGCCAGCGGAAAGATCGTCGCCAGTCCGGCCGAGACGGCCTCCGCGATCAGCGGGTCGTAGTCGTCGAGGATGCGCCAGCCGCCGTCGAGACGTTGCTGCCAGGCGTCGACGTCCTCCGTGACGGTGCCGCGCGCCATCGGCAGGTCGAGCAGTCGTCGAGCCGGGTCGACGTCGTCGAGAAGGAGGGCTATGCGCCGGCCGTTCACGACGCTGACCAGCTCCGGGACCATGCGCCAGCGGCTGTCCTGTGGCCCGGCCGGGAGATGCGGCGTCGTGGCGGTGGCGTTCGGCACCTCCAGCACCGTTGTCTCGTCGTCGCCGACAGTCAGACGCAGGCACGCCCTCTCGATGCGGACCGTGGCCCAGCCGGTCCGGCCGACCCGGACCCGGCCGACAGCCGGTATGAGGAGGTCTCCGTCCTGGAGCGGGACGGCCACCGTGGCGTGCAGGCCGGCGCGAAGCGCGGCGGCGACGGCGAAGCCACCGAGGATCCCGAGATCCTCCTCGAGGGGGTTCGAGGGGCTGGCCTTGCCGTGCAGCCGGCGCAGGCAGTGCATCGCCCACAGGCCGAGGCCCGGTGACAGCAGGATCGCCTCCGTCGGCTCCGGAACCGTCCGCTGGGATGCCGCCAGCACTCCGTAGGAGTTCGTCAGGCCACTGGCGGCGACGGCTTCCGGGGCACGCTCGGCGGCGTCCGTCATCACCGCGTGGAGCGCGAGAAGCCGCTTGCTCAGCTGCGTCCTGCGCAGGCCGAGCACGAGCCCCGTGCGACCTCCACCGGCCGCGAGGTCGTCGAAGTCGGCCAGTGCGAGCCGATGGAAGTCAATGTTCACCCTGCGCTTTTGCCTTTTCGACGTCTGCCCGGATCTGTCTGCCGATTTTCGTGATCAGTGCGAACAGATCCGGACAGTAGACGGATCTGTTCCGAAAGCCGCTGCCGGCCTGATACCGGTGGGGGTAATATCCCCCTCCGCAGACACGGCGCACCGGACATCGCGCGCACTCGGGGCCGAGCGCGGCCAGACCGATCTGCCGGGCGACGATACCCGGATGGCGGAGCGCCTCGTCGAGGTCGTTCCGCTGCACGGCGAGGCCGGTGGAGGCCGCGCCATGATAGGCGGACTTGAGCGCGTCGACCTGTTCGATCGAGCCGTCGGTCTCGATGACGACGACGGACGAGGGCGAGAGCCCGACCGTCTCGATGTGACTGTGGCCGCCGAGGATCAGCGCAATGATCTCCAGGAACACGCGTACGTCTGTCTCGTGCTCGGGGGCTGGATACCAGCGGTCGAACACGTCGCCGAGCCAGTCGGCGTAGGGCGTCGACGTCTCGTCGCCGCCCCGGGCGGGCGGACGGGCCGTCCAGTTCCCGTGAGGAAGCAGGAAGTCGACGTTCGGCGGTCGCCACGCCAGCAGGCTCTCGTACACCTCTCGTGGATCGCTCACGGGGTCGACGACGCAGAGCAGCCCGGCGAAGATCGGGCGGAAACGTTCCGAGGTGAGTAGCCGCAGCCCCCGGGCGACCTCGGCGTGGCTTCCGGTCCCGTTGCGACGGGTCCGTCGCCGGTCGTTGACCGCCGGATCGCCGTCGACGCTGACCCCGACCTGGATGCCGAACTCCCGACAGAGCTCGAGGAACACCTCGTCGATCAGGGTGCCGTTGGTCTGGAGGGCGAACTCCAGAGTGGTGTCGGCGCCGACCGCGGCGAGCAGGCGCTCCACGACGTTCCTGAGGTAGCCGGGACCGGCCAGGAGCGGTTCGCCGCCGTGCAGGATGATCTGCATCCGCGGAAGCTCGTGCTTCCTCGCGTGCGCGGAGAGCCTGCGCGCGGTGACCTCCACCACCGCCGGGCTCATCGTGACGGGCTGCCCCCGCCAGCTCTGGTCGGCTTGGTGGTAGACGTAGCAGTAAGTACACGAAAGATTGCATCTACTGTTGATCTTGAAGACGATCTGGCGGAAGGGTGTTGGCCGCCATCCCGTGGCGGAGAGTCGGTGGAAGTCGAGCTCGTTGGCCGGCCATTCGGCCGCCCGATCTCCGTAGGTCGTGTCGAGGAGGTCGATCACACGGTCTCGCTGTCCGGCGTTAGAAAGCTGCGGCGATAGAGGACGAGAACCCTGTTGGTGCCTGCTTGATTTCGGCGGATTCCTCCTCTGTTCGAAGGTCGGTCCGCGGGATCCGACTGCCCGGCGTGCCGGTTTCGTTGAAAATCGTGGCGCTGGAGTTGAATCCAGCGAGCGGCGGATTAGATCCCGAAGCCTCTCTGGTCAGGCGGCGGGCGACTTGCCGTAGGGTGCGGTTCGCCGTCGCGACCACCTCGTCGAGCCGGAACGTGCCCAGGTCGGGCAGACGCGTCTCGATGTCGGAAGACGAGTCGTTCATCAGGTGTCCTCCTCGGCCGTCCCCGATCCTCTAATCTAGCCGGTGCCGCCCGCAGGCGCTTCGCTCATGTCGAAGTCCGTCGTTTCGACGGCGGGTTCCCGCGGCCTGTGGATGACGGAAGCGATCCCGTCCTTTGCTGGTTTCGTAGCCTATCGTTGCCGCCTCGCGGGGAAGGCTCGCTCCCGGTCATGGTGGACTGCGTCTTCCGTAACGGTGTCGATCGGTAATCTGCGGTCGGTCTGTACCCGGAAGACGACGTAGAATCTGTTCTCGCCCGTCGGGAGGATGATCCGGCCGAGTGAACCCTACTTGAGCCGGCCTACGGGGCGCGGGCCACGGCGGGCCGCGGGAGAGGGGCCACTCGGTGTCGGGGGAGAGTGTCGGGCGGGAGCCTGCCCAGGGCCGATCCCATACGGGAGGCGACCCCGAGGGGTTTCGCCGGGTCACCCATGCGCAGACATCGGCTGGCGCCGGCCGGCATGCCTGAGGCCTGGAGCGCGCGGCCGCTGTACTTCTTCTTCAGCTATGCGCGGGCGGACAGCCGTGACGACCCGCTGCTCGAGCAGTTCTTCCGCGACCTCAGAGACGAGGTGCGCCGCAGGGTGGGCGATCCGGACCCGAACACTGTCGGCTTCCTCGACCTGCGCAGCATCCAGCCGGGGGAGGCCTGGTCGGCGGAGCTCGGCGCCGCGCTCTGCCGATGCAGAACCTTCGTGGCGATGTGCTCGCCCTCGTTCTTCGCCAGCGAGTACTGCGGCCGGGAATGGGGGATGTTCGACGGGCGGCTGCGCTCCGCCGCCGCGTCGGGCCAGGTTCCGGCGGCGCTGCTCCCCGTGATCTGGACTCCCTTACGCGATCCGCCCGAGCCGCTCGCGCGGCTGCAGTATGATCACAGCGCACTGGGGAAGGCGTATACGAAGTTCGGTCTGCGGTACCTCATGCAGCTGAAACGCAATCATGACGAGTATCAGGAGTTCGTGCTGACGTTAGCGGCCCGGATCGTCCAGCTCGCTGACGACTCGCCGTTGACCGCGGAGCCCGAGATCCCGGCTCTTCACCAGGTGCCCGACGCATTCCGCCTGCTTGCCGGGCCGCCGACCATACCGGACCAGGAAGATCCGCCGCCTGAGATTCCGGCGGCGGTCGCCTCCGGTCCGCTACGGGTCGACCCGGTCGAGGACGAGGTCCTCGGGAGCGGGGAGTCCGGTGAGTCGCGAACGTCACCGGACCCGCCCCGGCCACCGGCTCCGCCCAGCGTTCCCCCGGCGACGCCGGGGCCCGTCGCGGGCGGGCCTGGCCACGTGACTTTCGTGCTCGCCTCGACGTCGGCCGAGGAGATCGCCGCGTTGCGCCGTCAGCTCGACTGCTATGGCGACACGTTCGAGGAGTGGACGCCGTACAAGCCCCGTGACCACGACCGGGTGTGTGTGATCGCGCAGATGGTCGCGGCGAGACAGAAGCTCATCTCCAAGATTGTTCCTCTGGACCACGGCGTCTCCGATCTGCTGGAGAGGTCCAGAGAGCGCAACGAAATCGTGATCCTCATCGTGGACATGTGGGCGGCCAAGCTGGCGAATGTCCACCAGGCGCTGGTCACGTACGACGTCCGCAACGAGCCGACGTCGGGTGTCCTGGTGCCGGCGAACCCGCACGACACGGAAACCCACGCGAACTCCGCGCAGCTCATCGCGGTCCTGGCGACCGCGCTGCGGAACAACTTCGTCCGCCGGGACAAGCTGTTTCGCATGAATGTGCGGTCCTGTGAGGAGTTCGATCTGGCCCTGGTACAGATCATCGTCGAGTCGCAGGCGCGGATCTTCGAGTACCGGCAGGCCCTGCGGTCGACCGGGGACAACCCCCGGCGGTTTCCCCGGCTCAACGGCCCCTAGGCGGTGTCGGTGTCTGGTACGGATTTCGGGACCGTCGTCACCTTCTACTCCTACAAGGGTGGCACCGGCCGTTCCATGGCTCTCGCCAACACCGCCTGGCTGCTGGCGAGCAGCGGCTGCCGAGTACTGGTCGTGGACTGGGATCTGGAGGCGCCCGGCCTCCACCGTTACTTCCATCCCTTCCTGCACGATCCCGACCTTCGCTCGACTCCTGGGATCATGGACATGATCTGGGAGTTCACGGTGACGGTCATGTCGCCGCAGGGGCCGGACGACGCCGACTGGTTCAGCCGGTCCACCGCGATCACGCCGTACGCGGCATCACTGAACTGGCCTTTCCCCGACGGCGGAACCGTGGACTTCGTCTGTTCCGGCCGGCACGACGCCGCCTACGCCCAGCGCGTCGGCACCTTCGACTGGAACGCCTTCTACGCGGACAAGGGCGGGGGTGACTTCGTTGACGCGCTTCGCCAGGACATGCGGTCCTCGTACGAGTGGATCCTGATCGACAGTCGGACGGGGCTGAGTGACACCGCCGGAATCTGCACGGTCCAGCTGCCCGACATCGTGGTCAACTGCTTTACCCTCAGCACGCAGAGCATTGAGGGGGCCGTCGCGGTCTCCCGCTCCATCGCGGCACAGAAGGAGGGCCGTGAAATTCGACAGCTTCCCGTCCCGATGCGGGTCGAGGACGGTGAGCAGCGAAAACTGGAGCTCGGCCGCGATGTGGCGCGGGTGGCGTTCGACCCGTTCCTGCGCGGCTTTGACGAGCGTACTAAGGAGCATTACTGGGGCGACGTCGAGATCCCCTACAAGCCCTATTACGCGTACGAGGAGATCCTGGCGGTTTTCGGTGACCGGCCGCTGCAGGAGGGCACCCTGCTCGCCGCGTACGAGAGGCTCGCGTCCTATCTGACGGGCGGAGCGGTCGCCGCGCTTCCCCCACAGGACGAGTCGCGGCGCCGGCGCACTCTCGCGGTCTTCGAGCGTTCGAGGGTGTCGATCCCGACCGACATGGTCGTCAGCCACGCCTCGGCCGACCGCCCCTGGGCGGAGTGGGTCGCCGCCGAGCTGGAGACGGCCGGGTTTCAGGTGATCCTCGAACAGGTCGATCAGCCCGGGGCCGCGTGGAAGGACGGAGAGGAGGCGGATCCGATCCGCCGTACGGTGGCGATCGTGTCGGCGGCCTATCTCCGGTCGGCCGAGGCGATGGAACGGTGGCGGCGGAGCCTGACCTTCGACCCGGACGGAGCCCAGCGGCTCCTCGTCCCGGTGCGGGTCGAGGAGGTCCGCATGCCGCCGGAGGGCGCCGCACGTGATCATGCGGATCTCGTCGGTCTCGCCGAGGCGCCGGCCCGCCGTGCCCTGGTGGCCGCGGCCGGCAGGCCGTCACGCCTGGCGCTCACCGCGCGCCCGCGGCCCGCGGACACGACGGATGTCCGCTATCCCGGCTCCCCCCCGGGGATCTGGGAGGGTGTGCCCGCGCGCAACCCGATGTTCGTCGGTCGTGACGCGCTGCTGATGGACATGCGGAACCGGTTCGTGGGCGATGACAAGCCCGCGGCCCACGCCCTGGTGCTGCAGGGACTCGCCGGCGTGGGCAAGACCCAGGTCGCCGCCGAGTATGTCTTCCGTTTCGGTCCCACCTACGACCTCGTCTGCTGGATCGGCTGCGATCAGGCGGCGCTGGCACGCAGCGACATGACCCGACTCGCCCACACTCTCGGCCTGCCCGTCCGACAGGGGCGGGACCCGGTGGACAGCCTGGTCGACGCGCTGCGCAAGGGAGTGCCGTACCGCCGCTGGCTTCTCGTGTTCGACAACGCGGACACCCCGGACGAGATCCTTCCCCTGATCCCGAACGGCTTCGGGCACGTGGTGATCACTTCTCGCAACCAGCGCTGGCGGGGGCGGCAGTCCCCGGTGGAGATCGACGTGTTCAACCGGGAGGAGAGCGTCGAGCTGCTCCAGCGGAGCTCGCCCGCGCTGACGACCGAGGTCGCGACCAGGCTCGCAGAGGCCCTGGGTGACCTTCCCCTCGCGCTCGAGCACGCCGGCGCCTGGCACGCGGAGACCGGGATGCCGGCGGAGCGCTACCTGCAGCTGCTCGAGAGCAGCCCCGGCCCGCTGCTGCTCGAGGGCGAGGTCCCGACCTACCCGCGGCCGGTCGCCATGACCTGGCTGCTGTCGATGGAGCGGCTGCGTTCCCGTGCTCCCACGTCGGCGCGGCTGGCGCAGCTGTGCGCCTTCTTCGGGCCGGAACCGATCAGCCTCGACCTGTTCGCGGGCGACGGCCTGGCCGTTCTGGCGGACGTCACGGACCAGACGCTGCGGGACGACCTCACGCTGGCCGAGGCCGTACGGCAGATCAGCGAGCACGCGCTCGCGCGGGTGGACTCCAGGGATCGAAGCCTGGTGATGCACCGCCTCGTGCAGACCGCGATACGCGACGAGCTGACCCCCACCGAGCGGGCCGGCGTCCGGGCGCGGGTGTACGCGATCCTCGCGGCCGCCGACCCAGGGAACCCGGACGATCCCGAGAACTGGAAGCGCTACGCGCTGATCCGGCCGCACCTGGAACCCACCCGGGCGCCGACCGCTCGCGGCGAGGACGTCGCCCGTCTCGTCCGCAACCAGGTGCGATGTCTGTACATGCAACGGGATCACATCGGCTGCCGTGATCTCGCCGGCAGGACGCTCGTTCTGTGGCGAGAGCGCTTCGGGGACGACGACGAGCGGACCCTGGAGCTCGCCCTGGACCTGGCGGACAGCCACCGGGCGCTCGGCGACGCCGAACAGGCTCGGGTGCTCGACCTGCGCGCGCGGGAGCGGCTGATCCCCCTCCTCGGCCCGAACCATCCGCTCGCCCTGCGCGCCGCGATGGCGCTGGGCGGCGACTACCGGGGCATCGGCGACTACGAGTCCGCCTGGCTGCTTGACGAGGACACCTACGCCCGCTATCGCGAGACGGCCGGTCTCGACAACCCGGAGACGCTCAAGGCTGCGAACAACCTGGCCGTTTCCCTGCGTTTCCTGGGGGACTTCAAGCTGGCGCTCGAGATGAGCGAGGAGGTCTACGAGCGCCACCGTAGGCTTCCTGAGACCAACGACATCTCGAAGCTCGTGTACCTGGAAAGTTATGCTCGGGACCTTCGAGAGAACGGTAGGTACCCCGCCTCGCTGGCTCTTCTCGAAGGTTCACTCGAATGGTCTCGCCTAGCGCTGGGCGACGACCACCCGGACAGGCTGCGGACAATGACGAACTACGCCGTCTCGCTCCGCTGGGCCGGCCAGCCGGATCGTGCCCGGGAGATCGCGGAGGACGCCCACATGAGGTTTCGCGCCCACGCCGATTCCGGGCAGCCAGACGCGCTCGCAGTCGCCATCTGCCTGGTCGGCGTTCTCCTGCAGGTGGGTGAGACCGCTGCGGCGCGGAGGCTGGCGGACGAGACTTACCGGCGGGCCCGGTCCAGGCTGGGCGACAGGAATATCTACACGCTGGCTGCCGCCAACAGCCTGGTCATAGCCCTCCGCCGGTGCGGCGAACCGGCCGCCGCCGAGACACTGGGCCAGCAGGCGCTGGACGGCCTGCGGTCCGCGCTCTCCACCGAGCACCCGTTCACGGTCTACTGCTCGATGAACGTCGCGAACTGCCGCGTCGACGCCGGGCGGATCGTCGCCGCCCGTGAACTCGACCAGCAGGCCTGGGATCTCCTGCAGGCCAAGCTGGGAGAGGACCATCCGGCGACGCTGATAGCAGCGGTGAATCTGGCGGCGGACGAGCAGCGCGGCGGGGATCCGGAGATCGCTCAGGCCCAGCGGTTAGGCGTCCTCCGTCAGATCGGAGGAAGGCTGGGCGCCGAACATCCCGTTGTCCTGGCGCTGCGGGACGGTCAAAGAGTCGACCTGGACATCGATCCTCCTCCCTTCTGAGCGGCCTCCATCGGGCGGAGCGCCGGGGAGGTCTCGCTATCTGCGCCGAGGGCCACGGCCGCAATGTCGGCTCGCACCGAACAGGCTTACGGCTGGGCGCTGGATTGGAATCCGGCCCAGAAGGTGTCCGGGCCGTCCGCCACCTTCCGAAGCCGTTCGGTGGCGCGGGTGAGGGCTGGGATCTTGAGCCCGTCGAGAGCGTCTAGATCAAGATCGGAGAGGTCGGGCAGTGCCGACTCGATCTCGATCGGTCCGTCGCTCATGTCTCGCTCGCTTCCGTCCGTTCCGGCTCGAATCACGTGGATACCGCGCCTGGTCCGGGGGGTCCCCTGCGCCACGACGAAGCCTACGGCTGCCGGCTGGTAGCCCTCGCCAGGCCGTCCGACTTGCGCCGGGCAAGGAGAGTGCCTGCCCGCTCCAGCCAGTGGGCGGGGTGGGCCATCGCCGCACTCGTCCCACCCGCCAGATCGGCGAGCGCGAGCGCGTCGCCCCCTGCCGGCGGGTCGGCGGTGACCTGGCCGGCGACCACGGCCACGGGCAGCCCGACCCTGGCAGCCAGCACCGACACCGCGCCGACGACCTTCCCGGCCAGGGAGGTCTGGTCGAAACGTCCCTCGCCGGTGATCAGCAGGTCCGCGTCTGCGAGGGCCGCCGGCAGCCCGGCCTGGTCGGCGATGGTGGCCGCGCCGGGCACCAGCGCGGCGCGCAACGCCGCCGCGAGCCCGTAGGCGGTGCCGCCGGCCGCGCCGGCGCCGGGCAGCACGGTGAGGCCCGCCGGCGCGCCCGCGTGCTCCATGCGTTCGGCCAGGCGGGCCAGGCCCGCGTCGAGGCGGGCGATCTCCGCGCCCCCGGCGCCCTTCTGCGGTCCGAACACGGCCGCGGCTCCGGTCGGGCCCAGCAGGGGGGCGTCGACGTCCACCAGACAGCGCACACCGTCCGGAGGGAGGGTACGCAGGCCGGTCAGGTCGACGGTGGCCAGCGAGAGGAGGTTCCCGCCGCCGGGGGGCAACGGCCGGCCGGTGGTGTCGAGGAAGCGGGCGCCGAGGGCGGTCAGCAGTCCGGTCCCGCCGTCGGTGGAGGCGGAGCCACCGAGCGCCACGAGGATCCGGCGGCTGCCCGCGTCGAGGGCGGCGGCGATGGTCTCGCCGAGCCCGACGGTGTGGGCACCCAGCGGATCCGGTGCGGCCATCAGGGGAAGCCCGCTTGCCTGGGCAAGCTCGACCAGGGCCGTCCCGTCGGGCAGGGCGAGCCACGAGGCGGTGACTCGCCGGCCGTCCGGTCCGGTGACGTCCACGTTGTTCCTGACGGCCTGCGGGGCGGCCGCGGCGAAGACGTCGAGTGTGCCTTCGCCGCCGTCGGCGATCGGGACGGTGAGCACGACGTCGTCCGGACGGGCCGCGCGCCAGCCGCGCGCCAGCGCCGCCGCGGCCTCGGTCGCCGAGACCGAACCCTTGAAGGAATCGGGGGCGATGACGATTCGCAGCGGACCACCGGAGTCCGCAGAGTCGGACACTGGCGCTTCCGCCGGGCCGGACGCCGGAGCCGCAGCGACAACGGCGGCCACCGGGTCCACGGCCGCGGCCGTGGACTCAGCCTCGGCCAAGGCGGTGCGCGGAGGGTCGGCCGCGCCGGATGGAGAGATCATGGGACTCCGGGAGAGGTTCGCACCAGTGTTCGCCCTGCCGCGGGCGGTCCGTTCCGGCCGCCCTGGTGGCGGGACATACTGCCAGGCGGTGAGCGCGGGGGACGACCGCCGCCAGCCGAGTCGGTCCGCGGACAGGGAGACGATGATGACGCAGGCGAGCACGGCCAACACGGAGAACCGGCGGCATGTGTTCTACTCCTGGGCAGCGCAGGAGACGATGCACCCACTCGTGGTCGCGGGGGCCGAGGGGAGCTGGTTCTGGGACGAGGGCGGCAAGCGGTACCTCGACTTCTCCTCTCAGCTGGTGAACGCCAACATCGGTCACCAGCATCCGGCGGTGGTCGAGGCGGTCGTGGCGCAGGCCCGGGAGCTGACCACGGTCGGGCCACAGCACTCCCACGCGGTGCGCTCGGAGGCGGCGCGGCTGATCGCCGAGCGCGCTCCCGGCGATCTGGACCAGGTGTTCTTCACCACCGGTGGAGCGGAGGCCACGGAGAACGCCGTGCGGCTGGCCCGGCTCGCCACCGGGCGGAACAAGATCCTCGCCGCCTACCGGTCGTACCACGGTTCGACCGGCGGCTCGATCACGCTGACCGGGGAGCCCCGGCGTTGGGCGAGCGAACCGGGCATCCCGGGTGTGGTGCACTTCTTCGGCCCCTATCCGTACCGGTCGTCGTTCCACGCCGCCGACGCGGCGCAGGAGGGGGAACGGGCGCTCGCGCATCTCGCCGAGGTGATCGAGCTGGAGGGGCCGTCGTCGATCGCCGCGGTGATCCTCGAGCCGGTCGTCGGGACGAACGGGATCCTGGTGCCGCCGGACGGGTATCTCGCCGGCGTCCGGGAGCTGTGTGACGCGCACGGGATTCTGCTGATCGCCGACGAGGTTATGTCGGGTTTCGGGCGGTGCGGGGAATGGTTCGCGATCGACCACTGGAATGTGGTGCCTGATCTGATCTGCTTCGCGAAGGGCGTCAACTCGGGTTATGTGCCGCTCGGCGGGGTGATTATCTCCCAGCGGATCGCGGACCTGTTCGCGCGGCGGCCGTATCCCGGCGGGCTGACCTATTCGGGGCATCTGCTCGCGTGCGCGGCGGCGGTGGCGTCCATAAAATCCTTTGAATCCGAGGATGTTCTCGGTCGGGCCCGCGCGCTCGGGTCCGAGGTCATCGGGCCGCAGCTGGCGAAAATCGCCGAGCGGCATCCCAGCGTGGGTGAGGTGCGCGGGCTCGGGGTGTTCTGGGCGGTCGAGCTCGTCCGTGACCGGGTTACCCGGGAACCGTTGGTTCCGTTCAACGCGACGGGTGCCGCGGCCGCGCCGATGGCGGCTGTGACGGCGGCCTGCCGGGAACGCGGCCTGTGGCCGTTCATCCATTTCAACCGGGTGCATGTGGTGCCGCCGTGCACCACCGGTCCCGAGGACGTCTCGCTCGGTCTGTCGATCCTGGACGAGGCCCTGACCGTCGCGGACGGTTACTACACCGGGTGCCCGGTGACCGGTGCCCGGTGACCGGTGCCCGGTGACCGGTGCCCGGTGACCGGGGCATCGGTCGGCCGAGGACGGAGGCGGAGCCGGCCGGGCTCTGAACGGCGGATGCCCGGCCTGGTCCGCCTCTGTCGGAGGGCGAACCAGACCGGGCACCGGCTGGGAATCAGGACCACCGAGCCGACTCGGAACCAGCGAGTCGGCTCGACCGCCTAGTGGGCGCGCTCGGGCTCGGTGGCGTCCCGGCCGTCGGCGGGGCCGTGCGGCTGCGCGGGAACGGTGTCACCGACCGCGTCCGCGGGCAGCGGCGTGTGGCGGATCTCCTCGATGTCCTCCGCGGATTCGACGGAGACCCGTGGCAGGACCCGGTCGAGGCCCTTCGGCAGCCACCAGTTCGCACGGCCGAACAGGTGCATGAGGGCCGGCACCAGAACCGTGCGGATGACGAACGCGTCCAGCAGGATGGCGAGCGCCAGGCCGAGGCCGAACAGTTTGATGACCCGGTCGTCGCCGAGGATGAACGAGGCGAACACCAGGGTCATGATTGCGCCTGCGGCGGAAATGACGCGGCCCGTCTCGGCCTGGCCCAGGGAGACCGCGATGCGGTTGTCCCGCCGGGCCGTCCACTCCTCGTGCATGCGGCTGACCAGGAACACCTCGTAGTCCATGGAAAGCCCGAACAGGATCGCGAAGAGCATGACCGGAAGGAACGACTCGATCGGCCCGGGGCTGATGCCGAGCAGGTCCGACAGCCAGCCCCACTGGAACACGGCCACCACGGCGCCGAAGGCCGCGCCCACCGCCAGCAGGTTCATCAGCGAGGCCGTCAGCGGAATGAGCAGGCTGCGGAAGACCACGACCAGCAGCAGGAACGCGAGGACCACGACGATCCCGATGAACAGTGGCAGCTTGCTCGACAGCACTCCGGAGAAGTCCTCGAAGACCGCGGTGATGCCGCCGACGTAGACCGGCGAGGCGGCGCCCCCGGTGGCCGCCGGGATGACGTCGTCGCGCAACCGGTCGAGCAGGGTGGCGGTCTCGGCCGCCTGCGGGCTCGTCGTCGGGTAGAGCGTGGCGATCGCGGCGTGGCCGTTCGGGCTCTGGCGCGGCGGGGTCACCGAGGCGACACCCTCCGCCTTGCGGGCCGCCTCGACAGCCTGGTTCATGGTCTGCAGGTCAGCCGGCGAGTTGATCTCGGTGACCAGCATGAACGGCCCGTTGAAGCCGGGGCCGAAGCCGTCGGCGAGCAGGTCGTAGCCGCGCTTGCTGGTCTTGGTGTCGGCGCCGTTCCCGAGGTCGGACGAGCCGAGCCGCAGGGACAGGAACGGGATCGCGATCAGGACGATCACACCGGCGCTGAGCACCGCGAGCACCGCCGGGCGGCGCTCCACACCCTTGGCCCACCGCCACCAGAACCCTGAGGGCTGCTCCGGCTCGGGGCCGTGCTCGGCCATCCGGCGCCGCTGCCAGCGGCTGAGCACCTTCGACCCGTAGAAGCCGAGCAGGGCGGGCAGCAGGGTGACCGAGGCGAGCATCGTCATCGCGACGGTCAGGGCCGCGGCGAGGGCGACCCCGTAGAGGAAGGTCACCCCCAGTGCGAACAGGCCCAGCAGCGCGATGCAGACCGTCATACCGGCGAAGATCACGGCGCGGCCGGAGGTGTTGACCGCGGTGACCGCGGACTCCTCCGGCGTGCGGCCGGCGCGCAGGCCGATGCGGTGGCGGTTCACGATGAACAGCGCGTAGTCGATGCCGACGCCGAGGCCGATCAACGTCGCGAGCATGGTGCTGAACTCGGCGACGGTCGTCAGGTGCGAGACCTGGACGATGAGGGCCATGCCGACGCCGAGCGCCATGATGGCGGTGATCAGGGGCAGGGTCACCGCGAGCAGGGAGCCGAAGGCGAGGAAGAGGATGACCGCGGCGGCGACAACGCCGATGAGCTCGCTCGCGCTCTGCTGCGGCTGCTCGACGATCGCGACGACCTGCCCGGTGAGCTCGACCTGCAGCGCGCCGGAGTCATAGGAGCGGGCCGTGTCGACCAGGCGCTCGATGTCGTCGAGGGGCAGCTCGTTGCCGGGCAGGTCGAGCGCGACGGTCGCGAAGGCGGTGGTGCCGTCGGGGTTGGTCTGGCCCTCGCCGTCGGCGGTGAACGGGCTGACCACCTCGGCGACGTGGGGCAGGTCGGCGATCTTCGCCAACATCTCCGTCGCCCGGGGCTCGACCGCGGGATCGCTCAGCGCACCGGTGCGGGCGTGCAGCACGATGGACGCGCTGTCGCCGGACTGCGCCGGGAAGTCGCGTTCGAGGATGTCGATGGCCTTCTGGGAGTCGGTCCCAGGCAGGGAGAAGGCGTCCTTGTAGTCGCTGCCCGTCACCCGGCCGAGCGCCGTCAGCCCCACGAGGGCGGCGATCCACAGGAACAGGACGAGCCGGCGGTGCTGGAAGCACCAGCGCGCGAGCGTTGCCACGATTTCCCCTCGGAGATGCTGGTTGTGCCGGTCTGTGGCTGGTCTGCCACTCGGCCTACTGATCGGCGGCGGCGTTCGTCGTGGACCTGATCGGGGGGATCTGGCCGCCCGCCAACTTACCGATCGTTCAGTAGGTAGGAGTCAGAGTAATAGGAGTCAGAGTAACATTCGCGGCTGACTCGTCCTCTGGGGGTGCAGAGCTGGTGGTCGCTGGGCACGTGCGTCCGCAGGGGGTGGACACTCGAGCGCGGATCCTGTCGGCCGCTGTGGAGCTCTTCGCGGAACGAGGGTATGCGGGCACCTCGGTCCGCGACATCTCTGAGCGACTCGGAGTGACGAAGGCCGCGCTTTACTACCACTTCTCGTCCAAGGAAACGATCCTTGACGCGCTGATCTCCCCGTTCGTCTCCAGGTTGGAGCAACTGGTCGAGCTCGCCCGCCAGGATCCGGCACCGCCGCCGCGGGCGATCCTCGAGGGCATGGTCGCCCTGCTGGTGGAGACCGGGGGAGTGCTCTGCGCCTTCGCGAACGATCCGTCGGTGCTGCACCGGCGAATCGGAAAGGACGACATCACCTCCCAGCAGGAGGTGATCGTCCGGGCGATCGCCGGGCCGGATCCCACCCCGGCTCGGATGCTGCGGGCCCGCTGCGCGCTCGGGTGCATCCAGAGCGGTGTCCTCGGCACCGCCGTCGAGCGGGTCCGGGGCGCCGCGGGCGGGCCCGAGGCCGCCGGTGCCGGGCGTGCCACCAGCGTCACCACCACCGGCGTGGGGATCGCGCGTGGCATCCGGGCCCTGAGCAGCTTTACTGGATGCGGCGGCGCGGCTGTTCCGGACGGCGCGGCGGACCCGGCATCGCAGCCGGGCACTCCCGCGGCGGACGGCATCCAGACAGTCGGCGACGCCCGCTCGGTGCGCACCGCGACTGACACCCGTGCACGAGACAGGGGTGTCCGCGCTCCGGGCGGCGTCGGTGCGCTGTCCCCACTCGCGCCGCTGCTGCCGACAGAACTTCAGCGTGTGATCGTGGAGGCTGCTCTTGCCGCGCTCGGATCCGAGCAGCCCGTGGACCCGCCCGCGCGGTGACGGGAGGCGGGACGACGTGCCCTCCGGGCGCGTCGTCCCCCCGCGTCACAACCCCGGCGGGCCGTCGGCCGGCGGAAGATCGGCCGGCGGGACGTCGGCTGGCCGGATGTCGGCCGGACGACAGGCGGCCGGCGTGCTGGTGGTGGTCGCCCTGGCGGCCTCCGTGGCGGCGTGCGCCGGGCTCACGGGTGCCGGGAGCGTGCCGGTGCCCGAGCCCCCCGGGGTGGCTGCCCGGAACGCGGCGGGCGCGGGAGCACCGGAGGCGGTCACCGAGACCGTCACCGTGCGGGTTCGCGACCGGACGGTCACGGCAGAAGTCGCCGACAGTGACGACGAGCGGCGCCGTGGCCTGATGTATCGAACCTGGCTTCCGCCCGACCACGGCATGATCTTTGATTTTGGCGGTGAGACGACGTCCGGCTTCTACATGTTCCGGACGTTGCTGCCTCTTTCGATCATGTTTGTCCGAGACGGTAGGGTTGTCAGCGTGCGGGAGATGACGCCGTGTTCGGGCGACGATCCGTCGGCCTGCCCGGTCTACTACCCGGGCGGGGCATACACACACGCAGTGGAGGCGCCGGCACACACCTTCGCCGGAGTCGCCATCGGTGATCCGGTGGCGATCGGTTCGGACTGACGGCAGGGTGTAGCCGATGGTCGGCAGATGTGGTGGCTCCCGCGGGCGTGAGCTACGTCTCGATGTCCGGTAGATGTCAATGCTGTGTCATTCCACGCCGAAAACCAGGGTGGAATTGACTGGTGGCTTCGGTGAGGTGAATCCGCATCTGGTCTGCCGCTGGTCTCAGGAATGTGTGGTAAGGGAGCAAGGTCCGATGTCGTCCATCTGACGATGGACGACCCGGCCTCGGGACGATGAAATGGTGGAGCCGCTCGAAGCGAGCCGGCGGTGGGCGGGAGCGCAGGTCTGATCCCGTCACACGTGGAACGCCGATGGTGGAGGGCGACATAAACGGAAGCAGTAGGTGACGTGAAACCTGTGCCGGAACGGGACCACGGGGGGGACCGTGTGACCCGAGGTGGTGGGCCGTGAACACCCGGCCCCGCGCAGCTGCCCGCGAGGGGGGCCTGACCGTCGTGTCCAGCGGTGCGCGATCCGCCTCGCCGGGGGGATGGCCGCCACGGACAGCCGTGGTGACCGGAGCCAGCTCCGGCATCGGCCGGGAGGCGGCGCTCCTGCTGGCCGACCAGAACTGCCGATCGCTCCTGGTCGGGCGGAACGGCCCGGCCCTGGACGAGGTGGCGGCCGCTACGCAGGGCCATCGGATCGCCGTGGACCTCGCACGTCCCGGCTCCGAGGTCACGGTGGCCTCCCGCGCCGCGGAGCTGCTCGGCGACGTGGACCTGGTGATCTGCTCGGCGGGCCTGGGGGCCGCGGGGCCGTTCGACGTGATGCCCCCGTCCGCCATCAATGATCTCGTCGCCGTGAACATCCTGGCCCCGATGATGCTGGTCCGGGCGATGCTGCCGGCGATGCTCGACCGCGGGGAGGGGCGAATCCTCCTGGTCGGCAGTGTCGCCGGTGCGCTCGGCGTGCGGGGTGAGGTCGTGTACTCGGCGACGAAGGCGGCGATGATCGGCTTCGCTGATGCGCTTCGCTCCGAAGTATCCGGACGTGGCATCAGCGTGACGTTGTGTTTACCGGGAGTGGTCGACACCCCCTTCTTCCACCGGCGTGGCGCACCGTATGTGCGCCGGTGGCCGCGTCCCATCCCGGCCGGTCTGGTGGCGCAGCGCATGATCGCTGCCGCCGGTCGGGGAGACGCCGAAGTATGGGTGCCACGGTGGTTGTCCGCGGCCGCGCGCGTGCACGGCGCGGCTCCTTCTCTGTACCGCCGCCTGGCCGGTGTCTTCGGATGAGCCCGAGGCCGGCCCGGGAGGTGAGTGAGCAGGTCGACTACTGAGTCGCCGCCGGTGGCACCCCCACCGGCGGCGAGGCGGCAGCCGCGGCGCGGCCCGTCGCCGCCGTCTCACCGGCGGTGGGGGCGGGTCCGCCCGCGGACCGGGAGGTGTGCCCGTTGCCCCGGGCACCCGACTCCGGGAATGCCGCCCGCCGCGCCCCTGACCATGGCGTGCTCTGCCCGGGTGGACCACCGCTCGGGTTCGCGCTCCGCCTGACCGACACGCTGACCAGGTCGCCGTCGAACACAACCTGGGAGGTCCCCGGAGGTGCCTGTCGAGTGGCTCGTCGCGTCGTCACCTGATCGAGTGGGTGCGTCGGCGGCGGGGAGCCGGCGGCGGGATCCGGAGCGGAGCCGGGATGGGCCACCGAACCGGGTGACCCGGTCACGCTACCGAGACCGGACTCCGTCACAACGACCGGGCTCCGCCATCGGGACCGGGCCTTCTCCGGCCCTCGCGGCGGCAACCCGGCCGGTGCCCATCCGGCCGGTGCCCGCCCGGTCACCGGAGGCGGCTGGCGGCGACACGGCGCGTACCGGCGGCAGCACGCGCCATGACCGGCACGTGCCACCACCGCACGGACGACGCACACGACGCACACCGCACCGCGCACCCGGAGCGCAGACCGCCACGTTAAGGAGAGGCGTATGACCGCAATCGACGCCCGAACCGGCCCACCGCGACCGTCTGCCCACCCCGGCACGACCGACCTCACCACGCCCACCGAGCAGGTGTTGCTGGCCGCGCCCGCCGAGAACTTCCCGGTCGCCTCACGGCTGCTGCCCGCCGCGACCCGGGATCACCTCAACGCGCTGTACGTCTTCGGACGTCTCGTTGACGACATCGGTGACGAGGCCCCCGGCGACCGTCTGGCGCTGCTCGACGAGCTTGCCGCCGACCTTGAGCTGATCTGGTCGGGCGGCGAGCCGAAGCTGCCCGTCCACCGTCGGCTCGCGCACACCGTGCGGGCCTGCGACCTGCCGGCCGAGCCGTTCCGGCGGCTCGTGCAGGCCAACCGGCAGGACCAGATCGTCACCAGGTACGACACCTACGAGGACCTCGTGCAGTACTGCACCCTCTCGGCGGATCCGATCGGCCGCATGGTGCTCGGGGTGTTCGGTCTGGCGACTCCGGCGCGGATCGCGCTGTCCGACCGCATCTGCACCGCGCTGCAGCTCGCGGAGCACTTCCAGGACGTCGCCGAGGACCTCGCGGCCGGCCGGATCTACGTGCCGCTGGAGGACCTGGAGGCGTTCGGGGTGACCGAGGCCGACCTGGCCGCGCCGGTCGCCTCGCCCGCGGTGCGGCACCTGATGGCCTTCGAAGTGGCCCGGGCCCGGACCTTGCTGGACCAGGGGGCACCGCTGGTGAACCTGGTCGGTGGCCGGCTGCGACTGGCGATGGCCGGATTCGTGGGGGGCGGCCGGGCCGCGCTCGACGCGATCCGCCGCGCCGACTACGACATGCTCGGCGGCGCGCCCAAGGCCCCCAAGCCCCGGATGGCGGCCTTCGCCGCGGCCGCGTGGGCCCGGTCGCTGGTGCCCGGGCAGGCCGCGGCCGCCCGTGCCGCCGGCACCGCCGTCACCGCTTCAAGCACCACCGCTCCCAGCACCACTGCTCCCAGCACCACCGCTCCCGGTGCCGCCGCTGCTGGCGGCACCGGTTCCAGCGGCCCTGTTCCCAGCGGCACCATTCCCACCACCACCCCCGGCGGGGGCGCCGCGGTGGCGAGTGCCGTCCCGGCTCCGGCGCCCGCCGGATCCGACGTCGACGTCCCGGAGGGTGCCAGATGAGCGCGGGTGTCCCGGGCAGCTCCACCGTCGCCGAGGCCTACGCCTCCTGCGAGGCGTTGACGCGGGAGGCCGCGCGGAACTTCAGCTACGGCATCCGCCTGCTGCCGGCCGAGAAGCGGGGCGCGCTGTCCGCGGTGTACGCCCTGGCGCGTCGCCTCGACGACATCGGCGACGGCGACCTGCCGGATGAGGAGAAGCTCGCCGGCCTGGAGAAGGTCCGCGCCGACGTCCGCGCGCTGGACATCAACAGCTCCGACCCGGTGATGGTGGCGCTCGCGGACACCGCCCGCCGCTTCCCCGTCCCGATGGAAGCCTTCATCGAGCTCGCCGACGGGGTCGAGAGCGACGTTCACGGGGTCCCCTACGAGACGTTCGACGACATGGTCGGGTACTGCCGGCTGGTGGCGGGCACCATCGGCCGGCTCTCGCTGGGCATCTTCGGCGTGGACGGGTCGGCCGGCGACGCCCGCTCGGCCGAGATCGCCGACGCGCTCGGCGTGGCGCTCCAGCAGACCAACATCCTGCGCGACGTCCGCGAAGATCTCCTCAACGGCCGCATCTACCTGCCCTCGACGGAGTTGGAGAAGGCCGGCGTCACCCTGGTGGTGAGCCCGGCCGGGCGCCTCGGTGGGCCGGAGGACGCACTGGTGGACTACATGCGCGACTGCGCCGCGCGCGCCGACGAGTGGTACACGCGGGGCCTGGCGCTGCTCGGCCTGCTCGACCGGCGCAGCGCCGCCTGCTGCGGTGCCATGGCCGGGATCTACCTGCGCCTGAACCGGCGCATCCGGCAGGACCCCACCGCGGTCCTGGAACGCCGGCTGTCACTGCCGGGCTGGGAGAAGGCGGTCGTGGCCGCCCGCAGCCTCGCCGGCAGATCGGAGGCGAGAGCGGCATGAGCGCCGGGGGGGACACACGGCCGGGTCACCGGCCGGGAGATCGGGCCGGGACCGGTGCGGCGGCGCGGGGACGGCGGGTGGTCGTCATCGGCGGCGGCCTCGCCGGTATCGCCGCCGCGCTGGTCGCGGCGGACGAGGGCGCCGAGGCGGTGCTGCTGGAGGCCCGGCCGCGTCTGGGCGGGGCGACGACCTCGTTCCAGCGCAAGTTCCAGGACGGCACGCTGTGGATCGACACCGGTCAGCACGTGTTCATGCGGTGCTGCACCGCCTACCGCGGGCTGCTGGCCCGGCTGGGGGTGACGCAGCTCACCACGCTGCAGCCGCGGCTGGACGTCGAGGTGCTGATCGCCGGCTCGCTGACCCGGACCAGGCTGCGCCGGACCAGGGTGCCGTTGCCGGCTCCGCTGCACCTCGCCCCGGCCCTGCTGGGGTATCGGGCGATCCCGCCCGCCGACCGGATCCGCGCGGCGCTGGCGGCCTTCCGTATCGGCCGCCTCGACCAGCGCGACCCCTCGGTGGACGGCGACTCCTTCGGCGGCTGGCTCGGCCGGCACGGCCAGAGCGCCGCGGCCACCGAGGCCCTCTGGGAGCTGCTGACCGTCGCGACCCTCAACGCGCCGGCGTCCGAGGCTTCACTCGGCCTGGCCGCCAAGGTGGTCCGCACCGGCCTGCTCGACGGGGCCGATGCGGGTGACCTGGGCTGGCCCGAGGCCCCGTTGCAGCAACTGCACGGCGACGCGGCGGTGCGGGCACTGGAGGCGGTGGGCGGCACGGTCCGCACGGCGACCAAGGCCCGGGCCATCACCCGGTCGGCAGCCGGCTGGGAGGTCACTCTGGACGGCGGCGAGGTCCTGGTCGCGGACGGGGTGGTGCTGGCGGTTCCGCCGCCGGCCGCCGCCGGCCTGCTGCCCGAGGGCTCCGGCGTCGACCCGGCGAAGCTGCGCGAGCTCGGCGTCTCGCCCATCATCAACGTACACATGATCTTCGATCGGCCGGTGCTCGACGGTCCGATGCTCGCGGTCGTCGGCTCACCCATCCAGTGGATCTTCGACCGGACGGTCTCCTCCGGCCTGGCCGAGGTGGGCCCGCCCGGGGCGCAGTACCTTGCGCTGTCGCAGTCGGCGGCGGAGGAATGGGTCGACCAGCCCGCGAACGACCTGCGAAAGCTGTTCGTCGAGGAGATGCGTCGGTTGTTCCCGGCCGCCCGGGCCGCCGAGCTGCTCGAGGTGTTCGTGACCAGGGAGCGCACCGCGACCTTCCGGCAGGCGCCCGGTTCGCTCGGGTTGCGCCCGGGTCAGGCGACCAGCCTGCCCGGGTTCGCGCTGGCCGGCACGTGGACGGACACCGGGTGGCCGGCGACCATGGAAGGCGCTGTGCGTAGCGGGATCGCTGCGGCCCGTGAGACGCTCGCCGGCATGGGGGTAGCTGGAAGCGCACTGTCTGTGGTCGGTCACGGTCCGCCCGGGCAACGCGGCGAGTCGCGCGGCGAGGCACCGACCCGTTCTGGGGACATCGAAGGTCTCACCCCGGCCTCCGCCGTCGCGACGGAGGCAGGCACCGTGGACGTGCGGACGGTCAGCGCCGCGGCGACAGCGGCTGAACCGGCGGCGCCACACACAGCGACGCCACACACAGCGACGGCCCAGACAGAGACGTCTAAGTCCACGGGGGGATTCCCGGTATGACCACAACGGTTCCGGAAGCGATCGAGCGCGGGCGCGCCCTGGCGGTGCCCGCGCTGCGCGCCACGGTGGACCGGCTCCACCCCCGGCTGCGCCACGTCGTCGCCTACCACCGCGGCTGGGTGGACGCGGCCGGTGAGCCGGTGCCCGGCAACGGCGGCAAGCTCGTCCGGCCCGCGCTCGCCCTGCTCTCCGCCGAGGCGGCCGGCGCCCCGGCCGAGGTCGGCCTGCCGGCCGCGGTCGCGGTCGAGCTGGTGCACGACTTCTCGCTGCTGCACGACGACCTGATGGACGGCGACCGCGAGCGCCGCCACCGGGCCACCGCCTGGACGGTCTTCGGCGCCGACGGAGCCATCCTCGCCGGCGACGCGCTGCTCGGCCTCGCCACCCAGGTCCTGCTCGAGGTCGAGGGAGAGCCCGGCCGCCGCGCCGCGGTGATCCTCGGCGCCGGCGTCCAGGACCTGGTCCGCGGGCAGGCCGAGGACCTCCTCTTCGAGAGCCGCTCGGACGTCTCGGTGGCCGAGACGCTGCACATGGAGGACGGCAAGACCGGTGCCCTGCTGGCCTGCTCGGCCTCCCTCGGCGCGGTCCTCGCCGGCGCGCCCGACGAGGTGGTCGACGGCCTCGCCGAGTACGGCTCGCGGCTGGGCACCGCCTTCCAGCTCATCGACGACCTGCTCGGCATCTGGGGCGACCCGGCGGTGACCGGCAAGCCGGTGCTCAACGACCTGCGCTCGCGGAAGAAGTCGGTGCCGGTGGTCGTCGCGCTCGAGGCGGGCGGAGACGACGCCGACGAGCTGCGGGCCTTCCTCACCGAGGAGGGTGAGGCCTCCGAGGACGACCTGCACCGCATCGCGGCCCTGGTCGAGCGGGCCGGTGGCCGCGACTGGACCACGGCCGAGGCGGACCGCCAGCTCAAGGCGTGTGAGAACGCGCTGCGTTCGATCTCGATCCCGGCGTCGGCCGAGGCGGAGCTGCTGGCGATGGCGCGGTTCGTGACCGAACGAGATCGCTGAGGGGGAGCGAGGTGGCAGTACCCGCCCGCCGGTCGCCCGGCGGTCATCCGCACGACCAGTACATATACGACGAGGGGAGTCGTCGATGAGCCTGACCTCGGACCAGTCCTCGGCTGCCCCGACGGCCGCGGCGCAGAGCCCGAAGATCCCGAACCCGTCGGTGGCACGGCCGTCGGTGGACGCCGGGTCCTTCGAGACCGCCGGCGCAGTGCGAACCGACTCGCTGTCGATCGACTCGGTGTCGACCGGCACGGTGTCGACCGGCACGCCGGTCGACCCGGTGGTGGGCGCGATGCGCCGTGGCCGCGACCATCTGCTCTCCCTGCAGGCTGAGGAGGGCTGGTGGAAGGGCGAGCTGGAGACCAACGTCACCATGGACGCCGAGGACCTCATGCTTCGGCAGTTCCTCGGCATCCTGACCCCGTCGACGGCCACTGAGACCGGACGCTGGATCCGTTCCCAACAGCTCTCCGACGGCGGCTGGGCCACCTTCTACGGCGGCCCGTCCGACCTTTCGACCACCATCGAGGCCTACGTCGCGCTGCGGCTCGCCGGGGACGACCCGGACGCCCCGCACATGCGCTCCGCCGCCGAGTGGGTGCGCTCCGCGGGCGGCATCGCCGCGTCCCGGGTGTTCACCCGGATCTGGCTGGCGCTGTTCGGCGAGTGGTCCTGGGACGACGTCCCGGTGCTGCCGGCGGAGATGACCTTCCTTCCGCCGTGGTTCCCGCTGAACATCTACGACTTCGCCTGCTGGGCTCGCCAGACCGTGGTGGCGCTGACGATCGTCGGTTCGCTGCGGCCGGTGCGTTCGTTCGGGTTCACCCTGGACGAGCTGCGAGTCCCGGCGCCCAAGGCGGCCAGGGCGCCGCTGCGGAGCTGGGCCGGTGCGTTCGAGCGGCTCGACTCCGTGCTGCACCGCTACGAGAAGCGGCCCTTCCAGCCGCTGCGCCGGCTCGCGCTGCGCCGCGCCGCCGAATGGGTGATCGCCCGCCAGGAGGCGGACGGCTGCTGGGGTGGCATCCAGCCGCCGATGGTCTACTCGATCATGGCCCTGCACCTCATGGGCTACCCCCTGAACCACCCGGTGATCTCGATGGCGTTCCGCGCCCTCGACCGGTTCACGATCCGTGAGGAGACACCGGAGGGCACGGTGCGCCGTATCGAGGCGTGCCAGTCGCCGGTCTGGGACACGGCGCTGGCCGTCGTCGCGCTCGCGGACGCCGGTCTGGGCGGTGACCACCCGGCTATGGTCCGGGCCGGTCGCTGGCTCGCCGACGAGGAGGTGCGCGTCGCCGGTGACTGGGCGGTGCGCCGTCCCACCCTCGCGCCGGGCGGCTGGGCGTTCGAGTTCGACAACGACTTCTACCCGGACGTCGACGACACCGCCGAGGTGGTCATCGCCATCCGCCGCCTGCTCGGCGACGGTCACGGCCCGGTGGACCACTCCGACGGCTCCGGCCCCGGCTCGGCCGCGGACCCGGAGCTCGCCGCCCGGCTGCGCGCCGCCGCGGAGCGGGGCGTCGACTGGTCGGTGGGCATGCGCTCGTCGAACGGTGCCTGGGCGGCGTTCGACGCCGACAACGTGCGCACCCTGGTCACGAAGATCCCGTTCTGCGACTTCGGTGAGGTGGTCGACCCACCGTCGGCGGACGTCACCGCGCACATGGTCGAGATGCTCGCCCTGCTGGGTCGCTCCGACCACCCGATCACCCAGCGCGGGGTCCGCTGGCTGCTGGACAACCAGGAGGCCGGCGGGTCGTGGTTCGGCCGCTGGGGCGTGAACCACGTCTACGGCACCGGCGCGGTCGTGCCCGCGCTGATCTCCGCGGGTGTCAGCGCGGAGCACCCGGCGATCGTCTCCTCGATGCACTGGCTCGTCGAGCACCAGACGCCGGAGGGCGGCTGGGGCGAGGACCTGCGCTCCTACCGCGACGACGAGTGGATCGGGCGCGGCGAGCCGACGGCCTCGCAGACCGCCTGGGCGCTGCTGGCGCTGCTGGCCGCCGAACCGGCGTCCGGGACCGCCGAGTGGGAGGCGGTCGAACGCGGCGTGCGCTGGCTCTGCGACACCCAGCGCCCCGACGGCACCTGGGACGAGCCGCAGTTCACCGGCACGGGCTTCCCCTGGGACTTCTCCATCAACTATCACCTGTACCGGCTGGTCTTTCCCGTGACGGCACTCGGTCGGTACGTGACCCTCACCGGCAGGTCGACGTCATGAGCATCCCGGCAGCAGACAACGGGGGCGACGCCGACCACGGCGGTTCGCCCACCGTTACCCCGCGCGACGCCACGGCGCCGAGCCTCGGATCGCCGGGCTTCGGCCCGGCCGCCGTGCGGCCCGCGTCGCCCGTCGCGCCCGCGTCGCCGGTCGTGCCTGTGGTACCGGCGGCACCGGTGGTGCCCGCGGGTGCCGCGGTGCCCGCGGCCGCGGTGCCGAGGGCGGCCATCCCCGAGCAGGCCGGCGCGGTGCCGCCGGCCGGCGGGCCGTCGCGGGCCGGTTCGGCGCTGCCGTCGGTCGGGTCGCGGCGGGGGGCGGCTTCGGCCGCGAGCCCGCTGGTGACCCGGGCGGTGCCCGCGGCGGTGAGCCCGGCCCCGAACGGGGCCGCGGCCGCGGCCCGGGTACGCACGGTGAGCGCGAAGGGGTCGCCGGTCCAGCCGGCACCCCGCACCCCGCGTCTCGTCGTCGCCGCCCCGCTGCGTCTCGAGGGATTCGCGATCGGCCGGGCCGACCTGCCGCCCGGCACCGTGATCGTGCGGACCGGGATGGGCCCGGACAAGGCGCATCGCGCGAACCGCGTGGTCCGCGATGCCCGGCCGGACGCGGTGGCCGTCGTCGGTCTCGCCGGTGGGCTCACCGTCGAGACGAAGCCCGGCGACGTGGTCGTCGCGAGCGAGGTGCGCCTCGCCGACGGCACAGTGACGGGGACCTGCCCGACCGCCCCGCTGCTGGCCGGCGAACTGCGCCGTGCCGGCCTCCGGGTGCACGTCGGACCGGTCGTGTCGGTAGCCCAGGTGGCGGTCGGATCGGCCCGCGCCGAGCTGGCCGCGACCGGTGCCATCGCCGTGGACATGGAGTCCGCCGCCCTCGCCCCCGGTGCTGGCACCCGCCCGTTCGCGGTGATCCGGGTGATCGTGGACACCCCCGACCAGCCGCTGGGCCGGATTGACCTGGTCCGGCGCGGGGTGGCCGGGCTGCGCACGATCAACCAGCTCGGCCCGGCGATCCGCGCGTGGGTGGAGGCGGTCAGCAGCCGTCGGCTGCTCCTCGCCGAGCCGCGCGCCTTCTGCGCCGGGGTCGAGCGCGCCATCGAGGTGGTCGAACGGGCGCTGGAGATCCACGGCGCACCGGTCTACGTCCGCAAGCAGATCGTGCACAACACCCACGTCGTGGCCGACCTGGCCAGCCGCGGCGCGGTCTTCGTCGAGGAGTTGGACGAGGTCCCGCCCGGCGCGACCGTGGTCTTCTCCGCGCACGGGGTCGCCCCCGCGATCTGGGACGAGGCGGGCGAGCGCGACCTGGCGGTCATCGACGCCACCTGCCCGCTGGTGGAGAAGGTGCATGCCGAGGCGCGGCGGTTCACCGCGCGCGGCGACACCGTCCTGCTCATCGGGCACTCCGGCCACGAGGAGGTGGACGGGACGCTCGGCGAGGCACCGGGGCGGATCCAACTGGTCGAGTCCGCCGCCGCGGTCGAGGACCTCGAGGTCGCCGACCCGGAGCGGGTCACCTACCTCATGCAGACCACGCTCGCCGTGGACGAGGCCGAGGAGGTCGTCGACGCGCTGCGCGACCGCTTCCCGGCCGTCGTCGGCCCCGGCTCGGCCGACATCTGCTACGCGACGTCCAACCGGCAGAACGCGGTTCGCCGGGTGGCCGCCGAGGCGGAGCTCGTCCTGGTCGTCGGGTCGGAGAACAGCTCGAACTCGCGCCGGCTGGTCGAGGTCAGCGAGCGGGACGGCGTCGCCGCGCACCTCGTCGAGAGCGTCGAGGACGTCCAGCTCGACTGGCTCAAGGGGGTGCGGACCGTCGGCATCTCCGCCGGGGCCTCCGCGCCGCCGCTGCTCGTCGAGGAGCTGACGGCGGCACTGTCGGGGCTGGGGTCGGCGTCGGTGTCGGTCCGTTCCGTGGGCTCGGAGTCGATCTCCTTCCACCTGCCGAAGGAGGTCCGTCGACCGCTCTCCGAACGGAGATGACGCGCGGTCAGGCAGGCACGCGTCAGTTCCAGCGCCGACGGCCCGGGTTCATCGGAACCCGGGCCGCCGGCGTTGTCGGCCGGTTCCTGACATCGGGCGCGCCGTGCGGTCAATTCCTGACACCGCCACGGGGCGGACGGCCCGTTCGGGTATGTGCTCGGCCGCGTACGTGTCGCGTGAATGTCAGCCCGGAGAGTGGACCGCCGGCGCCGGAAGCCACTCATCCGGCGACCCACCGGGAACGGCCCGCCGCCTCCTCCGGGATTAGCGGACCGGGTGCCGGAGTCAATTCGCGCAGGGTGACCAGAGCCCGGTAAATGCCCTGGTCATGGTTACCGCCAGTAGCGCGTTCGAGATCCCCGGTCTATGGCCGGTGTTCGCCATGTCGGCTGCCGGACTTCTCGAGGACACACTCGCCGGGACTGCCCCCTGTTTGCCCGTGGTGTGTGCCAGAACTCATTCGCTGATCCACATGCAGCCTGTACGTACACACTGTATGGTCTTCCCAAGACCTCGGGTCGCCTCTGAGCGGCCGACGAAAGGGGGGCGTGAGCCGTGGCTGTCGCCTGGCGGTACTCACTCCGCGTTGGAACGTATCTGGCGAAGCAGAAGCTGCTCCGCCGGAAGCACTTTCCGCTCGTTCTGGAGCTCGAACCACTGTTCGCCTGCAACCTGTCCTGCACGGGTTGTGGCAAGATCCAGCACCCCGCATCCGTCCTCAAGCAGCGGATGAGCGTCGAGGACGCGCTCGCCGCAGTCGAGGAGTGTGGCGCGCCCGTCGTCGCGATCGCGGGCGGCGAGCCGTTGATGCACCCTCAGATGCATGAGATCGTCAACGCCCTCGTGAAGCGCAAGAAGTTCGTCATCCTCTGCACCAACGGGCTGCTGCTCCGTAAGAAGCTGAAGAACTTCACTCCGTCGCCGTACTTCACCTTCGTGCTGCACATCGACGGGCTGAAGGAGCGTCACGACGCGATCGTCGAGAAGCCTGGCACGTTCGACGAGTGCATCGAGGCCTTCAAGGCGGCCAAGGCCGCGGGCTTCCAGGTCGGCAGCAACTCGACCTTCTTCAACAACGACAGCCCGCAGGATGTCATCGACATCATCAACTTCCTGAACGACGACCTCAAGGTCGACCAGATCCAGCTCTCGCCGGGCTACGCCTACGAGAAGGCTCCTGACCAGGAGCACTTCCTCGCGGTCGAGGAGACCCGGCAGATGTTCTCGAAGGTGTTCGGCGACGGTCGGCGCAAGAAGTGGCGCCTCAACCACTCGCCGGTCTTCCTGGACTTCCTCGAGGGCAAGAAGGAGCTCTCCTGCACCGCGTGGGGGATTCCGAGCTACTCGCTGTTCGGCTGGCAGAAGCCCTGCTACCTGATGTCGGACGGGTACGTGACGTCCTACAAGGAGCTCGTCGAGACGACGGACTGGGACGCCTACGGTCGCGGCAAGGACCCGCGTTGCGCCAACTGCATGGCGCACTGCGGCTACGAGACGTCCGCCGTGCTGGCGACGATGGGCTCGCTCAAGGAGTCCATCCGGGCCGCGCGGATGGGTGCCTGACACCCAGATCGGCGCGTTGACGACAACGCCGCCCCGACCCGGAAACGGGTCGGGGCGGCGTTTGTCGTTCTCCGTACCCGAGGCCAACCGCACCCGATACCTACCGCACCCGATGCCGAACTGCGGTGCTGTCCCGCGGGCCGTCGTGCTGTCCCGCGGGACGTGCCCGCGGGACAGCGGTAGGCGGCCGGGTGTCTTCGTAGCGGCCGCCGGATCTCGGCGGTCCGTCGTGCTGTCGCCGTCGGTCGGTCGGTCAGTCGGTCGGTCAGTCGGACGCGGGAGGAGCGCCGGCGCTGACGGCGGGCTGGTCGGCCAGGTCGCCGCCGCGCCGGCCCAGGCCGCGCAGGAGACGGTCGAGCACGATCCCGACATCGGTGCGGGCCCGGTCGGGATCCGCCGCCCGCGCGGTGTACAGGCTCGCCTCGGACAGCAGCGCCGCGACGAGCCTGGTCAGCGGTGCCACCGGCAACGGGTCGATGCGGCCCTCGGCCACCGCCCGCTCGAGCCATTCCGAGAGCAGGCGGTAGCCGTGCTGCTCGACGAGCTGGTCCCAGGCGTCGTTGCCGAGGACAGCCGGGCCGTCGATGAGCACGATGCGCTGGAAGTCGCTGTCGGTGGTGGAGATGTCCAGCAGCGACTGGAAGCCCGTGCGCAGCTGCGTCCAGGCGTCGCTGGGCAGCTCCGCGCCGCGGGCCAGTTCACCCGCGACCAGCTGCTCCGCGACCTCCATCGCGACCTGCTCCATGACCGTGCGGAACAGGTCAGCCTTGTCGCGGAAGTGATGGTAAAGAGCTCCCCGGGTGACCCGCGCGTCCGCGACGATCTCTTCGGTGCCGGTCGCGGCATAGCCCTGTTCGGCGAACCGGCGCCTTGCCGCGGCCAGCAGTGCCTGTCGGGTATCGGCCGTCTGTTCGGGCCGACGGCTGCGTGTCACCCCTTGATTATGGTGCAGGTTCGGCCGAGACACCGGCGGCTGCCCGCCACGCGGTCCGTTCCACATCCTCGTCGAGGTCCGTCACGGCCCCTCCGGGGTGGGCGCGCTCGGGCGTTACACGCTCGCCGCCCGCAACCCCCGCGCTGGAACGCAGCCGTGTGGCCGGCACGAACAGCACCGCTACCAGCGCGAGCAGCGCGAGTGGCGCGCTGGCGAGGAACACGTCGGACACTCCGAGCCCGTACGCGTGGTGCACGACGTCGGCGACCGGGCCGGGCAGCGCTGTGGGATCGGGCACGGAGCGGCCGTCCCCAAGAGTGTCGGCCGGCAGGCCGTGCGAGCGCAGTCCGGAGACGGACGACACGCTGACGCGATGGGCGAGTAGCGCGCCGAGTGCCGCGACGCCGCTCGTCCCGCCGACGCTGCGGAAGAACGCCACTGTGGAGCTGGTCACCCCGAGATCGGCGGCGTCGGCGGAGTTCTGCGCGGCGAGCACCAGGTTCTGCTGGGTCATGCCCAGTCCGGCTCCCACCAGGCTCGCGAACACCGACACCGCGACGAGGTTCGTGTGCTCACTGATTGTGCTCAGCAGGACGAGGCCCGTCCCGATCAGGATCGTGCCGGCGATCAGGTAGCGCTTCCAGTAGCCGGTGCGGCTGATGGCACCTCCCACCACCAGCGACGAGACGGCCAGGCCGCCCACCATCGGCACCGTGAGCAGCCCCGACAGCACCGGGCTCTCCCCACGGCCGAGCTGGAAGTACTGGCTGAACAACAGATTCGCGCTGTACATGACGGTGCCGAGGCAGGCGCTCGCGGCCACGGCCAGCACGATCGTCCGGTTACGGAACAGCCGCAGCGGGACGATCGGCTCGGTGGCGCGCGTCTCGACCCAGACGGCCACGGCGAGCAGCGTCAGCCCCCCGCCGAGCAGCAGTGCTGTCTGCGCGGACGCCCACGGGAAGCTCGACCCCGCCAGCGACGTCCAGATCAGCAGGGCGCTCACGCCGGCGGCGATCAGGGTCGCGCCCGCGTAGTCGATGGAGATCTCGCGGCGCACGGTGGGCAGCCGCAGCGTCCGCTGGAGAATGACGAACGCGACGATGGCGATCGGCAGGCTCAGGTAGAAGCAGCCGCGCCAGCCCAGGCCTGGGATGTCGACGATCACGCCGCCGATGAGCGGGCCGCTGACGGTCGACACGGCGAAGGTCGCGCCCAGGTAGCCGTTGTAGCGCCCGCGTTCACGCGGCGCGATCATCGCGGCTATCGCGATCTGGACCAGCGCCGACAGCCCGCCGACGCCGACGCCCTGCACCACGCGGAACGCGATGAGCATGCTCGTGGACGTCGACAGCCCGGCCAGGAGGGATCCGCCCACGAAGATCCCGAGGGCCGTCTGGACCAGCACCTTACGGTTGAACAGATCCGCCAGCTTGCCCCAGATCGGCGTGGTGGCGGTCATCGCCAGCAGCGTCGCCGTGATCATCCAGGTGTAGCTGGTCGAGCTGCCGTGCAGGTCGGAGATGATCCTGGGCAGCGCGTTCGTCACGATGGTGGAGGAGATCATCGATACGAACAGGGCCAGCAGCAGGCCGGAGAGGGCCCGCATGGTCTCGCGGTGGGTCAGGCCTGCCGGGCTGGCCCGGCGCTGGCGCCGCTCCTCGGCTGAGTCATGGTCCGATCCCGGTGCGCGGGTCACGGCGTGCGGTTGGCCGCCCGGCGGCAAGCCGGGGGGCGGCGTCATCGAGGTCGACGTGGCCTGCTCCCCTGGTCACTGGTTCGCCTGTTGATTGGTTGTTACAACTAAATTTTAGTAAAGCATGAGGTGGGGGGTCCTGGGGAGTGGCCCGCGCCGATTTCTCCCCGCAGGGGTGTGAGCTTGCGCTCCCGGGGCCGGGTGGGAGCGGTCGGCAGCGGGCCGCCCGACTCCCGCCCGGCCGCTGGTCAGGCCAGGTCGGCGAACACCACGACGTTGTCCCGGTAGCTGGAACGGGCCTGGTCGAAGACACCTCCGCAGGTGATGAGCCGCAGCGCGGGCGCCCCCGTGGAGCCGTAGACGTCGGCGGGCACTGCGTCCTTCGGGAGGCGGGCCAGCCTGCGTACCACGAAGACCGCGGACGACCCGTCGGCCCGGTCGACCTCCACCCGATCGCCGGCGGCGAGTTCCCGCAGGCGGAAGAAGACCGCCGGGCCCGTCCGCGAGTCCACGTGTCCGGCGATCACCGCGGTGCCCGTCTCACCCGGTTCGGGACCGGCGGCGTTCCACCCGGTCTCGCTGAACCCGTCTGGTGCCTGCAGCCGCCCGCCACCGTCGAGGGACAACGGCACGACGGGCGCCGAGACGGCAATGGCCGGGATCCGGACCCGTACCGGGTCGGCGACCTGGGTCGAACCCGCGCCCGTGCCGGCCGTGGTGCCCGTGCCGGCTCCGGTGCCCGTGCCCACGGTGGACGACGTCACCGCTGGCGGCGTCGACCGGTCGGCGGCCGCGGGCGGGGTCGCCGGCGTCGAGGCAGGCCGGTCCGGTCGTGGCCCGCAGGACACCGACCAGGGGAACAGCAGCACGAGGGCCGCGGCCGGCAGCAACGCGCGTCGCCCCCGCCGACCCCGCCGCCCGAACGGCCCGGTCCCGCCCCGGGTCTCGATCCGGTATCCGTCTCCGGACCGGGCCCTGGTCAGATCTCGGCCCGCGCCCGGCGCCGCCGCGCGCCGAGGCCGGTCAGCACGCCGAGACCGGCCAGTGCCCCGATGCCGGTGCCGCCCGCGGCGAGCGCGAGTCCGGGCCCCTGCCCACTCTCGTCCCGGGCCGCGGTGGCCTGGCCCGCCCCGCCGGTGCCGAGCGCGGCGGCCGTGCGCGCGGTCCCGCCGGCCCCCGTGTCGATCCCGCCGGCGGGAAGGGCGGAGTCGCCGTCCCGGGCCGCCGCGGCGTCACAGCGCCGGCGCAGCTCGATCAGCTCCTCGCGGGTCACCGTCGCCGGCAGGTGCTCGCAGTCGGGGACGGGCGCCCCCTGCACCGAGGAGGCACCCGGCCGCGTGGGATCGGGCACGGCGGACGGCGCCGTCGGGTCGCCCGGGACAGCGGGGACCGGCGCGGGTGTCTCGGACGGCGCGGGTGCCGCGGACGGCGTGGACTGTGCCGGTGTCGGCACGGCCGGGGTGCTGGCCGCGGACGCTGTGCCGGTGGCGCCGGCGCCGGCGAGCGCGGCGGCCAGCCCGACCGCGCCCAGCAGCCTGGACCCGGGCGCCGCGGTGCGGCGGGTGGCGGCCGGGCGGGTGGCGGCCTGGCGTCCCCGCGCCGCGTGATCGTGAGCGATGTGACCCATGGAGTTGTGACCTCGCTTCGGTGCCTGCGCGCCGCGGCGAGCCCGCGGCGCGCAAGCGACACTCGTCGCCGATCGTGGGCTCGCGGTGAGACGCGGGTGAGACCCTTCTCATCGGCCGTGGAGCCCGGCCCGCGCCGGGAGCCGGAGACCCCCGTTAGCCTTAGTCACCGTGAGGCCCATCCGGCGGGACCGGCGGCACCGGCGGATCACCCCCGCCCGTGTCACCTCCGCGGACGTCGTCCGCCGGCTGCTCGTCGCCGTCCCCGGTGTCGTGCTGGCGGTTGTCGTCGCGGCCGCGATCGCCGCGCCCGGGTTCGGGGTCGCCGTGACCGGCGGAAGCCTGCCGCCGCCACCCGACCTCGGCGGACCGATCCTCCTGCCGGCGGGCGTCTCGGCATCGCCCAGCCCGCCGTCCGCGATGCCCGTTCCCACCGAGCCCGCGCCGCGTGTCGAGAGCGACCTGGCTGCCCGGCGCCGGCTCGCGGCCATGGTCGAGGCCGGCCGGCTCAGACCCGGGGCGGAGGGGTTCGCCGACCCCACCGGGGTCCCCGCGGTGACGTACCGCCCGCTGCCGGCGGACGTACCGAGCGCGGACCCCGCGCAGGCCGCGGAGCCGGAGCCGGCCCCAGGGCGCGAGCCGGTGACCACCGAGGTCTCGTCGGTACCGGCGACGGCGTGGCCGGCGCCGTCCGCCCCGGCCACGCCGTCGCCGTCGCCGTCGAGATGAGGAGATTCTCATCCAGCGCACATGCGTGCCGGGGGATCCGTCGACCAGGCTGGTAGGTCGTGAGGCTGTCCCGGACGCGCCGCGTCGTGCGCCATGTCGCGACCTCCGCACGCCTGCACATCCTCGGCTGGCAGGTGCTGCTGGTGGCGGTCGCGCTCGCCGGGTCGGTGCTGGTCTCGCGCGAGGTACTCCTCGCCAGGGCGGACGAGCGGGTCGACCGGGGCCTGGCCCGCCAGGTCGCCGAGCTGCGCCGCCTCGCGACCGCCAGCGTCGACCCGCGGACGTCCCGGCCCTTCTCCGACGTGCGCGAGCTGCTCGAGGCGCACCTGGAGCGCACCATCCCGGGGTCCAACGAGACCATGCTCGCGCTCGTCGACGGCCGGCCGTTCCGGCGCAGCGCCGAGGAGCCTGTCTATCGGCTGGACAACGACCCGCGGGTGGTCGCGGCCTTCGTCGCGGGCCCGCAGCCGCGGTACGGGACGATCACGACGCCGGCGGGTGAGGTGCGGTTCGCCACCGTCCCGGTCCAGGTGGCGGGGGCCCCGGAGCGGGGCGTGTTCGCCGCTGCCGTCTTCGTGGACCGCGAGCGGGCCGAGGTACAGGAGGTGGTCCGGGTGCTGGCGATCGCCGGGTTCGCGGCCCTGGCTCTGGCCGGTGCCGGCGGGTGGCTGGTGGCCGGCCGGGTGCTCGCGCCGGTGCGGGAGCTGCGGCGCACCGCCCAGGCCATCAGTGACACGGACTTCTCCCGGCGCATCCCCGTGGCGGGCCGGGACGAGATCGCCGAACTGGCGCGCACCTTCAACAGCATGCTCGACCGCCTGGAGGACGCCTTCGCGACCCAGCGCGCGTTCGTCGATGATGCCGGCCATGAGCTTCGCACCCCCATCACGATCATCAGCGGGCACCTGGAGCTGCTCTCCGACGATCCGGCGGAGCGCATCGAGACCGTGGCCCTGGTCACCGACGAGCTGGACCGGATGAGCCGGATGGTCGACGACCTGCTGACCCTGGCGAAGGCCCGGCAGCCCGACTTCCTGCGGGTCGAGGATGTCGACCTTGTCGCGTTCACCGACGATCTGCTGTCGAGGGTCGGCGCGCTGGCGCCGCGGCGGTGGCGGCTGGCGGAAGCCGGCTCGGGCACGGCCGTGATGGACCGCCACCGGATCACGCAGGCGCTTGTCCAACTGGCGCAGAACGCCGTGCAGCACACGGGCGAGGGTGACGAGGTGCGCCTCGGCTGCCGGCCGCGTGCCGGCGTGGTCTGCTTCTGGGTGGCCGACTCGGGTCCAGGGGTCGCCCCCGAGGACCGGGACCGGATCTTCGAGCGGTTCGCCCGTGGCCGGCCGGGCCGCGGGACGTCCGAGGGCGCCGGGCTCGGCCTGGCGATCGTGCGGGCGATCGCGGTGGCACACGGCGGGGACGTCCAGGTCCTCGGCGGGCCCGGCGAGGGAGCGACCTTCGAGCTGACGGTGCCCCGCCGTGGCCCGGCCGGTACGGCGCGGGCAGGTGCCGGCCAGAGTGGCGCGGGACGGGCTGACCAAAGCGGCGCGGGACGGGCAGGTGCCGGCCAAGGCGGCGCGGGCCGGGCCGGGGCTGTGGCCGGGGGGCGGGACTGAGATGGCCAACCGGGTGCTGATTGCCGAGGACGAGTACCGGATCGCCTCGTTCATCGAGAAGGGCCTGCGTGCGAACGGGTTCCTGCCGGTCTGCGTCGGTGACGGCGCGTCCGCGCTCGAGGTCGCCCTGCGGTGCGAGGTCGACCTGATCGTCCTCGACCTCGGCCTGCCCGACATGGACGGCTTCTCCGTCCTGCGGCGGCTGCGCGGAGCCGGGGTGGACGTGCCGGTGGTGGTCCTGACGGCGCGCGACGGCGTGCGTGACACCGTGGCCGCCCTCGAGGGCGGTGCCGACGACTACATGTCCAAGCCGTTCCGGTTCGAGGAGCTGCTGGCGCGCATCCGGCTGCGGCTGCGGGCGGACCGGGCGCCCGAGGCGACCGTCCTGCGGGTCCGGGGGGTCAGCCTCGACCTGCGTACCCGCCGGGCCCAGGTGGGCGGCCGGACGGTCGACCTGACGGCCCGGGAGTTCGTGCTCGCGGAGACGTTCCTGCGCCACCCCGGCCAGGTACTGGCCCGCGAACAGCTGCTCTCCGCGGTCTGGGGTTACGACTACGACCCGGGCAGTAACGTCGTGGACGTCTACGTCGGATATCTACGCCGCAAGATCGGCGCGGACTGTATAACCACCGTACGTGGGATGGGATATCGGCTGGAAGCCTGACGGACCCGGCTCGCCGCATCCTGCCACATTATTCGGGCGGGTACCCCTCGATTCTTTCTTCGGATACCGGCGGCGCCGGCTGTGTGGCATCCTCCCTGGCGTGCTTCCACTGCTGGTGATTGCGCTGATCTCGCTCGCGTCCTGGATTTTCCTGGCGCTGTTCCGAGGATTCTTCTGGCGGACCGATCAAAGGCTGCCCGCCGGCGACGGACCGCCACCGGAACAGTGGCCGGCGGTAGTCGCCGTGGTCCCCGCGCGTGACGAGGCGGACGTCCTTCCCGACACGCTTCCCTCACTGCTCGCGCAGGACTATCCCGGGTGCCTGAGCATCATTCTGGTGGATGACGCCAGTACCGACGGGACGGGCGAGCTGGCCCGGGAGCTGGCGGCGCGGGCGGCGGCGGCCCGTCCCGAGGCGGCGGTGGCGCTCACCGTCATCGGGTCGAGCGAGCCGCCGGCCGGCTGGACGGGCAAGCTCTGGGCGCTGCGGCACGGCATCGCCGCGGCCGGCGCGCCCGAGTTCCTGCTGCTGACCGACGCCGACATCGCGCACGATCCGAGCTCGGTGCGCGAGCTCGTCCGGGCGGCGACGGCCCGCCGGCTTGATCTCGTTTCGCAGATGGCGCGGCTGCGGGTCAACACCGGATGGGAACGCCTCATCGTGCCATCCTTCGTCTACTTCTTCGCGATGCTCTACCCGTTCCGGTGGTCCAACGACCCGGACTCGCGGGTCGCCGCCGCCGCCGGGGGATGCTCGCTCGTCCGCCGCCGGGCGCTCGCCGACGCCGGTGGGCTGGACGCCATCCGGGACGCGGTGATCGACGACGTCGCGCTGGCCCGCGTGATCAAGAAGTCCGGCGGGCGGACCTGGCTCGGGCTCGCCGACCACGTCTCCAGCCACCGGCCGTACCCGCGGCTGGCGGACCTGTGGCACATGGTGGCGCGCACCGCCTACGCGCAGTTGTTCTGGTCGCCGCTGCTACTCGTGGGCACGGTTCTCGGGCTCGGCCTGGTCTTCGTCGCCCCGGTCGTCGCGACCATCGCCGGCATCGCCGCCGGAAACGTGGCGGTGGCCGCCGCCGGGCTGCTCGCCTGGTCGGTCATGATCACGACGTTCGGACCGATGCTGCGGTACTACGACCAGCCCGTGCTCTCCTCGCTCGCGCTGCCGTTCACCGCGGCCCTCTACCTGGCCATGACCATGGACTCGGCCCGGCGGCACCGCGCCGGCCGGGGCGCCGCCTGGAAGGGGCGCACCTACTCAGCTCCCGCCGGGAAGCGGGTCGGTCAGGGAGCCGGTCAGGACGCCGGCCAGGGAGTCGAGACGGCGGCGCAGGGCGAGGGCGTCGTCCGCCAGCGCGCAGACGAGGACCCCCGGTCCGGCCAGGGGCATCAGGGCGACACTGTCCCCTACCGCGGCGGTGACCGGCTCGAGACCGGTCGCCGGCCCGGCGACCAGGACTGACCCGACGGCACGGGCGCCGGCGAGTACCGCCGGCCCGGCCACCCCCGGGACGTGCGGGCCCAGCCGCAGCTCCTGGTGCAGCAGCGGCCGTCTCCGCGGCCCGGGGGCGGGATCGGGGGCGGTACCGGCGTCGGTGGTGGGCGCCGGGCCCGGTGCCTGGTCGACGTCCACCCGGAGGGAGGTCTCGAGGTCGCCGCCCGGCTCGCCGAAGCGGCCAAGGATGATCTCCTCGCGGTACCGCAGCCGCGCGTCCGCCGCCAGGATGATCTCGGTGGTCATCCGGTGGCGGGCTCCCCGGGCGACGACCGTCGGCTCCGGGAGGAACGACAGCGTCGCGGCCGGCCCGACCTGGGCCCGCAGCGCGAACGTCGACGGCCCGGCGCCGTGGCCGGGCAGGGCCACGGTCGCGGCCACCGACCGCACCACCAGGTGCGCCCCGGCGCCGACGACGATGTCCAGGCCCAGGTCGTCGCCGGCGAGCGGGCCACCCGCACCACCCACAAGGTGGACCACCACGACGCGCCCCGACCCGCCGGTGCGCCGCGGCAGCACGGGCACCGCCGCGCGCAGCTCGGTGATCCTGGCCGTCCCGCCGCCGTCCAGCTCGACCTGGAGCGCGGCGCGCGCCCGAACGGTCGTGCGGGACGGCGCCACGTGCGGGCTGACCGCGGGCGGGCTCGCTGCGGACGAGTTCACTGCGGGCGGGCGGGCGACGGCAGCTGGGCGAGGACCCAGTCGGCGACGTCCGAGGCTCCCGCGTCGGAGCGGAGGCTGGTGAACAGCACCGGGCGGTCGGCGCGCCCGCCGCGCATCGCGGCCGCGTCCCGGGCCATCACGGCCAGGTCGGCGCCGACGAGCGGAGCGAGATCGGTCTTGTTGACGACCAGCAGGTCGCTGCCGGCCACGCCCGGCCCGCCCTTGCGGGGCACCTTGTCGCCGCCGGCGACGTCGATGACGAAGATCTGCCGGTCGACGAGGCCGTAGCTGAACGTCGCGGTCAGGTTGTCGCCACCGCTCTCGACCAGGATGAGGTCGAGCCGGCCGAGGTCGGACTCGAGATCCTCGACCGCGTCGAGGTTGGCGGTGATGTCGTCGCGGATCGCCGTGTGCGGGCAGCATCCCGTCTCCACCGCGCGGATGCGCCCCGGGTCGAGGACCCCGGCCGAGCGCAGGAAGTCTGCGTCCTCGGTGGTGTAGATGTCGTTCGTCACCACGCCGAGCCTGATCCGCCCGGCCAGCGCCCGGCACAGCGCGGCCACCAGGGCCGTCTTCCCGCTTCCCACCGGGCCGCCGACCCCCACCCGCAGGGCCCGGTCGGTGGGCGCCGGCCCGGCGGGCGTGCCCGGCGGGCTCTGCCAGCGCGGGCCCGCGCCCCCGGACGCGGCCGGCGCGCCCCCGCCGCCGAGAGGCCGATCGTGTTCCAGGTGCACCGGTCGCTCCTCGTCTCGCTGGGTCTTGCTGGTCGGCGCTGGTCTGTGCTGATCGGCGCAGTCACGCGCGCCCCGGGCTGGCACCACAGCCCGGCCTGCGCAGCGTAGCCCCGTGCTGCGACAGTATGGAAACGGAAGATCGATAACGTTGTTTTTTATTGGGAACGGCGTTACGGTCGATGGGTGGACGAGATCGAGACAGTGGATGTGACGGTTCTGGAGGCCGGGCGAACGAGCCTGCTGCACGCGCGGGTCGAGCCCGGTGGCCCGGGCCGGTCGGGGCGGGTGCTCGTCCGCCCGGCCGAGGGCGGCGGGCTGCTCGGGTGGCGCCTGCGGCCACAGGGGTGGTGCCGCGGCGACGTCTGCATCCCCGCGTCCGTCGCCGCGCGGCGGCTCGGCGCGGGGGAGCGGGGGCTCGGCGCGGAGGACTGGATCGACGTCGCCGAGTTCGCCGGGCTGACCGGGCGGCTCGCCATGGTCGACGCGGCGCGGGGGGTGGCCGCGCTCGGCCCGGCGGCGGCCAGCCACGAGCTGCGCGGCCTGCTCGACGGCGGAGCCCCCGACGCCGGTGTCGCGCCTGACGCCGGTGTCGCGCCTGACGTGGCGCTGCCCGACCTGGAGGGCAGACTGACCGCGCTGTCGGACCTGCGGGGGCGCAAGGTCGCCGTCGTCGCCTGGGCGTCCTGGTGCGGCTGCCGCTACGACCTGCCGGCCTGGGCGGCCCAGCACGACGAGCTCGCCGATCAGGGGTTCACCCTGGTCACGGTCGCGCTGGACGCGGACCCGGCGGCCGCCAGGGAGTGGATCGACGCCGCCGGCGGAAACCATCCCGCGTTGATCGACACCGACGGGGTGCTGGCCGGGCGCTACAACCTGACCAACGTCCCGACCGTGTTCTGGATCGACGAGGCCGGCCGCCTCGTCCGGCCGCCCGACACGCAGACCGCGACGGACACCTTCCGGTCCATGAACGGCATCGACTCCGCCCGCGCGCTCGCGGCGCTGCGCAGATGGGTGACGACCGGGCGACCGGGGCTCGGCGCCGAGGACGTCCGTCGGCACCTGCGCCCGCCGTCCGATGACGACCAGCGCGCCCGGCTGGCCGCCGCCATCGGGATCCATCTGTACCGCGCCGGCCAGATCGAGGCAGCGGCGGTCTACCTCGAGAAGGCGGGTCGGCTGGCGCCCCACCAGGTGGCGATCCGGCGCGGGACGATGCGGCTGCGCGGCGCCGACCCGTTCGGCCAGGAGTACTTCGACCTGCGGGCCGAGCTGGAGGCGAACGGCGTCCCGATCTACCGCCCGCTCCCGGACTGGCAGGCGGAGGAGACCGGCGCCGCACCGCCCCCGCCCGTCGAAGCGGCCGGGTCGGGTTGCGGTGGCGGCCGGCGCCCGCGGGTGGACCGGTGAGCGTCGCGGACGGCGCCGTCCGCCGTTCCCGTGCCGTGGCGGGGGAGGCGCTGCGGCGTGAGGCGATCGAGGCGGCCGCCGAGCTGCTGGTCAGCGCCGGCCCGCAGGCGCTGACGATGCGGCGTGTCGCCACGGCGATCGGCGCGTCGACCACCGTGCTCTACACGGTCTTCGGCGGCAAGGACGGCGTGGCCGACGCGCTCTACCGGGAGGGGTTCGAGCGGCTGCGGGCCCGGCTCGAGGCCGTCGTGGCAGCCGACCCGCTCGTCCGCCTGCACGAGCTGGCCCACGCCTACCGGCGCAGCGCGCTCACCGACCGGTCGTTCTACGCCGTCATGTTCGAGCGGGCCGTGCCCGGTTACGAGCCCGGCCCGGAGTCGCTGAAGGTGGCGCGCGCGAGCCTGGCCGTCCTCGTCGACGCGGTGCGGGACGCGATGGCCGCCGGGCTGCTCGGCGGCGACGATCCGGAGCCGGTCGCCCGTCTCCTGCACGCCGCCGCCCACGGCGCGGTCAGCCTGGAGATCTCCGGTCATCTGGAGGGCGAGGGCGCCCTGCGCTGCTTCCGGGAGCTGACCGCGGCGGCCTTCGCCGCCAGCGCGCGGCCCGCCGCCCGCTGACCCGGTGGCTCCATCAGGAGGTGAACATCCGGACCTCGGCGGTGCGGTGCCGTTCGGCCAGCAGGTCCAGCTGGGGCGCGCTCCCGGCGGGCAGGCGCTCCGGGGCGCGCAGCGCCGACGCCGTGTCGGCGGCCGCCGCGATGCGGTCGACCTCGGCGGCGATCTCGGCGAGGACACCGGTGACGGCCAGCGGGTCGAGCCCGAGCAGGCGGACGGCCGCCGTCGCCGGGCCGTTGACGGACGCGTGGGCGGCCGCCAGCGCCGCGTCCCGCGGCTCGAGCCCGGCCGCGGCGGCGACGATGCCGAGCGCCACACAGTGGTGTGGCGCCGCCGGATGCGCCGGGACCGCCCAGGCCGCGCGGGCCACCCGCATCAGGGTGCGGCCCTGCGCGCGGCTGGCGGCCCGCTGGGCGGGCGAGGGCGTGCGGGCGTCGACCTCGGCCTCGAAGACGGCGAGGACGTCCGCCGCCAACTCGGTAGCGGGGCCGGCCGCACGGACCGACCAGCACACCGCCGCCGCGAAGGACGCGGCGAGCAGCCCGGACGTCGCGAGGCGGCCGCGAAGGAACTCGGCGAGGTCCCTGAGCCCGGTGATGCTCCCGTCGAGCACGGCGGCCTCGACGCCTCCGGAGTGGGCATGCCCGCCGGCGGGTAGACGCCCGTCGGCCAGGAGCAGCAGCGCTGCCCGTGCCTCCACGTGACCTGTCATTGGTGGGTCCGCGTCCATCCACCTATCTTTGCCCACCACGCCCTGTGCTCCCGGCCCGGGCCGCCGGTCCGGATCGCGCGCGCCGTCGCAATCGACCGCCGGACCGGGTCCGGCAGCAGGTCACGTCGGCGACAGATCCACCATCGTGAGCTCCCGGATATGGCAGCGTTTGCGGCCGTCGCCGCGGAGCCGGCGGCAGGCCTGAAGTGCGGCCGGCAGCGGTCCGGCCGCGTCGGAGATGGGGGATGACCGTGTCTGTTCTGAGCTCGGGGCGACCCGCGCGGCTCGGGGGCATCCGCGCCCGAGTCGCGCTCACCCTGGTCACGGTCCTGGGACTGTCCTCAGGACTGGCCGCCTGCTCGGACCGCCCGCCGAAGCCGAGCTGCCGGGCCGGCTACGTGGCCGAATGGGATGATGACGACCACGAGTGGGAGTGCGAGCGGCGGACGTCGAGCTCGAGCGGCACCGCCGGCGGCTCCAGCTCGCACCGGTCCGGTCGTCGCTGACCACGCCGTCAGGCATCCGCTCACATCGTCAGGCACCTGGCCACACCGCCAGTCATCCGCCCGACATCTGTCCGGCACCGTCCGACGTGCCGCTGGAGGCAATCGATGGGATCGTCCGTGCTCACACCGTTCGCCGAGCTGGGGGCCTTTCGGCCCACGGACGCCGCCCCGCCGGTGGCGGCCGCCGGGCTCGATCCGGGCCAGCTCGATCTGGACAAGATCGTGGCGTTCTACCGGCGGTACGGGTTCGTGATCCTCCGCGGCGTCCTGGGCGAGCCGCTCACCACCCAGATCGAGACCGAGTGCGCCGCCGCCCAGGCCGGTGTGCTCTCCGGTGCTCTTCCCGCCCGCCACGGCTCCACCCAGTACCTCGACGACGCCGGCAAGGCCGCGCGCTTCGTCAACTACGTCGAGCACGTCGAGGAGCTCGCGCCGTCCGTGCGCGCGGCGGCGGCCCATCCGGTGCTGGTGGACGTCGTCCGTAACCTGATCGGTCCCGGGGCGGGCCCCGGAATCTGGCTGAACGACTCGGACAAGGCCGGCATCATCTACCAGGACGCCCGCCCGGGCCGCGAGTCCGGCTACAGCCGCATCGGGTGGCACTCCGACTGGCAGGCGATGCCCAGCCTGGACGTCTGGCCCGGGCTGGCGTTCACCATCCACATCGACGCGACGAGCCCGGCGAACGGCTTCCTGCGGATGGTGCCCGGCAGCCACCAGTGGGCCACACCCGCCCCGTACCGCAACATCAACGGTGTGGCTGTCCCGGCCGACGCCCGCCCGGCCGGCGGGTACACCGACACGCCGCCGCCGTTCGAGATGCCGCTCGGGTTCGAGAAGGTCCCCGGCGAGATCGCGGTGTACGCCGACCGGGGCGACGTCCTGCTCCACGACGCCTACACCTGGCACGCGGCGGCACGGGCGACCGACGACTCGGCCGTGCGCCGGCACGTGCGCGGCTCGTACTTCGCCGGGGACGAGTCGTCCTACCGCCCGCAGTTCGTCAAGAACGCCGCACGCTGATGCCGGGCGCGGTGCTGTGGCCGCGCCCGAGGTACGTCTCCCGCAGGTGGTGGACGTCCTCGGCGGGCAGCTCCACGCCCGCCGGTACGACGAGGTAGGCGTGCGGGGCGATCCGTTCGATGTGCCCGGCCAGGGCGTAGACGGCGCCGGCGGCGAAGTCGAGGAACCGGCGTTCCAGGGTCTCGCCGCCGTGCTCGAGATCCACCAGCATGGGAATGCCGTCGCGCAGGCGGTCCACCGGCTGGGAGAAGTCGTTGTAGTTGGTCGGCGCGACGATGGGCACGGTGGCCCGGGCCCGGGCTTTTCGGGGCGTGGTCGCGTCCATCGGGGTGCCTTTCGTGAGCCGGGCCAGGGCGGCACAGCACATGATTCCCGACCGGCCCCGCGTTCCGGCGGCGACACGCCGAGACGGGACCACTACAGGCTGCGGGCACGGCGGCGGCCGTGGGTCAAGCCCCCGGAGGTCCGAAAACCCGGCCGCGCGCCATCCCCGGCGGGCGCCGCCGGCCCTGGATGAGAGGCAGGATCAGAAGAGGAAGTACCGCTGGGCCATGGGCAGCTCGGCGGCCGGAGCCGCCTCCACCGCCTCGCCGTCGATGCGCACGGTGAAGGTGTCCGGGTCGACGCGGATGTCCGGCGTCGCGGTGTTCTCCGGCAGGTCCGCCTTGCCCCGCCGGCGGACGTCCGCCGTGGCGACCATCGGCTTCGCCAGGCCCAGCCGCTCGTTGAGGCCGTCCTGCAGCGCCGCGGGCGCGACGAACATCAGCGAACTCGCCGCGGCCGGGCCGGGGGCGGCGCCGAACATGGGCCGCGGCAGCACCGGCTGCGGGGTCGGGATCGAGGCGTTCGCGTCGCCCATCGCCGCCCACGCGATGAAACCGCCCTTGAGGACCAGCGACGGCCGCACCCCGAAGAAGGCCGGCTCGTAGAGCACCAGGTCGGCCAGCTTCCCGGCCTCCACCGACCCGATCTCGGTGTCCAGGCCGTGCGCCACCGCCGGGCAGATCGTGTACTTGGCGACGTAGCGCCGGGCCCGGTTGTTGTCGGCGACCGTGTCGCCGGGCAGCGCGCCGCGGCGGCGTTTCATGACGTGCGCGGTCTGCCAGGTCCGCGTGACGACCTCGCCGATGCGGCCCATCGCCTGCGAGTCCGAGCCGATCATCGAGATCGCGCCCAGGTCGTGCAGGATGTCCTCGGCCGCGATCGTGGACGGCCGGATGCGGCTCTCCGCGAACGCCAGGTCCTCGGGCACCGACGGGTTCAGATGGTGGCAGACCATCAGCATGTCGAGGTGCTCGTCGAGGGTGTTGACCGTGTGCGGCCGGGTGGGGTTCGTCGACGACGGCAGGATGTTCGGGAACGACGCGACGGTGATGATGTCCGGCGCGTGCCCGCCGCCGGCACCCTCGGTGTGGTAGGCGTGGATCGCCCGGCCGGCGATCGCGGCGAGGGTGTCCTCGACGAATCCGGCCTCGTTGAGGGTGTCGGAATGCAGCGCCACCTGCACCCCCGAGGCATCGGCGACACGCAGGCAGGCGTCGATGGCCGCCGGGGTGGTGCCCCAGTCCTCGTGCAGCTTGAAGCCGGCCGCGCCGGCGCGCAGCTGTTCCCACATCGCGTCCTCGCTGACCGTGTTGCCCTTGCCGAGCAGGGCGACGTTGACCGGCCAGCCGTCCATCGCGGACATCATCCGGTGCAGGTTCCACGGCGACGCGGTGACGGTCGTCGCCTTGGTGCCCTCCGCCGGCCCGGTGCCGCCGCCGATGAGCGTGGTGACGCCCGTGCCGAGGGCCTCGGGGACCTGTTGCGGGCAGATGAAGTGGACGTGGGTGTCGACCGCGCCCGCGGTGAGGATCTTCCCGTTGCCCGCGATGATCTCGGTGCCGGGGCCGATCACCAGATCCGGGTGGACGCCGTCCATGGTGTCGGGGTTGCCGGCCTTGCCCAGCGCGCTGATCCGTCCGTCCCGGATGCCGACGTCGGCCTTGACGACTCCCCAGTGGTCGAGCACGACCGCACCGGTGATCACCAGGTCGGGTGCGCCCTGCGCGCGGGTGGCGCGGGCCTGGCCCATCGACTCGCGGATGACCTTGCCGCCGCCGAACACCGCCTCGTCGCCGGTGGCCGTGCCGCCCGGGCCGCGGCTGAGGTCGTCGGTGACCTCGATGAACAGGTCGGTGTCCGCGAGGCGGATCCGGTCGCCCACCGTCGGCCCGTACAGGGTGGCGTACCGGGACCGCTCCAGCTCACTCACTCCCCGCTCCCCTTACGGTCACCGCGGCCACCGTCGAGCGGGCCGGCCCACTCCGGGCGCAGCCCCGGGACGACCCGGGCGCCGGCCAGGGCGACCAGCTCGACCTCGCGCTCGACCCCGGGCTCGAACCGGACGGCGGTGCCCGCCGCGACGGCCAGCCGGTAGCCCCAGGCGGCCTCGCGGTCGAAGTCGAGAGCCGGATTCGCGGCGGCGAAGTGGTAGTGCGACCCGACCTGGACGGGCCGGTCGCCCGTGTTGCGCACGACCAGCACCCGGGTCGGCCGGCCCGGGTTCAGCCGCACCGTGCCGGGCGCGGTGACGATCTCGCCGGGGATCAAGGGGTCGCCGGGGATCAAGGGATCGGCTGGTGGACGGTGACGAGCTTCGTGCCGTCCGGGAAGGTGGCCTCGACCTGGACCTCGGCCAGCATCTCCGGCACGCCCTCCATGACGTCGTCGCGGGTCAGCACGCCCCGCCCGGCCGCCATGAGATCGGCGACGGTACGCCCGTCCCGCGCGCCCTCGAGCAGGAACGAGGTGAGCAGCGCGGTCGCCTCCGGATAGTTGAGGCGCAGCCCGCGTGCGCGGCGTTCCCGGGCCAGTCCGGCCGCCACATGGATGAGCAGGCGTTCCTGTTCATGCGGGCTCAGCAGCACGAGCGCGAAGCCTACACGCACCCGCCCGCCGGCCCGAACCACCCGCGCCCCGGCCGCGTGCCAGCCCTGTCGACGTCCCTTCGCGCCCACTTCGTGCCGTCTTCGCGCGGGGCCCGGCCGCCGGTTTGCGGACATCGTCATTTCGACCGGCCGGTGCGCCCGCCCGCCGGTTTCCCTTTTCGCCGGTGTTTCTCGCCGGTGCCGCCGAGATGACGTCGGTGATCTCCCCGTTTTCGGATTCGGTGGCCCGGATCGTGAAATGGCCCGATGTCCCGGGAACCGTGGGTCCCGATGCCTGGTAACTGGTTGTTCACGTGACCGCGATAGGTCCGATACTCCTGCTTTCTAGCGTCCGTGGAACCGCCTGGCAGGTCGGATGGGAACGGCTGAACGGGGTGTCGCGGGCGCGTTCGATGGGGGTTCGGTGGCAACAGGCAGCAGCACGGGTTTCGGCAGACGCGGGTTCCTGCGCGGGGGAATGGGGGCGACGGCCGGGGCGGCGCTGCTCGCGCTCGGCGGCGGCGGCCTGCTCGCCGCGTGCGGTGATGACAGCAGTGACGGCGGCTCGTCCGGCAGCGGTTTCGGTGTCCTCGACATCCGCTTTTCCTGGATCAAGAACACCGAGTTCGCCGGTGCCTACATCGCGGATCAGAAGGGCTACTACAAGGCGGCCGGCTTCTCCGGCGTCAACATGATCGCCGGCGGCCCGTCCGCGACGCCACAGGACACCGACGTCGCGACCGGCAAGGCGTTCATCGGCATCTCCGCCCCCGACATCACCGGCAACGCCATCCTCAACGGCGCACCGATCAAGATCGTTGGCGCACAATACCAGAAGAACCCGTTCGCGATCGTCTCCATGGCGGACAAGCCCATCGCCGGCCCCCAGGAGATGATCGGCAAGAGGATCGGCGTGCAGGCGACCAATGAGAGTGTGTGGACGGCGTTCCTCAAGGCGAACAAGGTCGACCCGAAGTCGATCGAAAAGGTGCCGGTCGAGTTCGACCCGCTCCCGCTCACCACGGGCACCGTGGACGGCTGGTTCTCCTTCGTCACGAACGAACCGAACCTGCTGCGCGTCAAGGGTTTCGAGGTGACGACCTTCCTGCTCGCAGACCACAACTACCCGTTGGTCTCCGAGACCTACATGGTCCGTACCGAGTCCATCGACAAGGAACGGGACAAGATCAAGGCCGCACTCACCGCCGAGATCCGCGGATGGAAGGACTCGCTGGCCGATCCCGCGCTCGGCGCGCACCTGGCGGCGACCGTCTACGGAAAGGACCTCGGCCTGGACGAGGAGGAGCAGATCCTGGAGAGCAAGGACCAGAACGCTCTCATCCTCACCGCCGACACGAAGGCGAACGGCCTGTTCACGGTCACCGACAAGCTTGTCGAGGAGAACATCGACACCCTCGGGATCGCGGGCGTGAGCATCACCGCCGAGGAGCTGTTCGACCTGTCCATCATCAAGGAGCTCTACGAGGAGAAGCCTGATCTCGTATGACGACATCGGCCACGCCCACACCGGAACCCGCCTCTGCCCCGACCCCGCCGACCCCGCCGGCCGCGCCCGACGGGTCCGGTGTGAGCGTGACCGGGCTCGGCAGGGAGTTCCGCATGGGCCGCGGTCGCGTCGTGGCCCTCGACGACGTCAACCTCGCGACGGCGGAGGGCTCGTTCCTGACCCTGATCGGCCCCTCGGGCTGCGGCAAGTCCACCGTGCTGCGGATCCTGGCGGACCTGGACGCCCCGACGGCCGGGACGGCGCTGGTGCACGGCGAGGCGCCGTCGGTGGCCCGCCGGGCGCACCACCTCGGCATCGCCTTCCAGGACGCCGCCCTGCTGCCCTGGCGGTCGGTCGAGGCGAACATCCGGCTGCCGCTGGAGGTCAGCGGCCTGAAGGCCGAACGCAAGGTCATCAGCGACCTGATCGCTCTCGTCGGGCTGACCGGCTTCGAGCGGGCCCGGCCCGCGCAGCTCTCCGGCGGCATGCGCCAGCGGGTCGCGATCGCCCGCGCCCTCGTCGTGCAGCCCAAGGTGCTGCTGCTCGACGAGCCGTTCGGCGCCCTCGACGACATGACCCGCCAGCGCCTGAACTTCGAGCTGCTGCGCATCTGGAGTGAACGCTCGACGACCACCATCCTGGTGACCCACTCGATCCCCGAGGCGGTCATCCTCTCCGACACCGTCGCGGTGATGACCGCCCGCCCCGGGCGCATCGCGGCGCGCGTCGACATCGACCTGCCGCGCCCGCGCACCCCGGAGATGCTGCGCACCGCCCGGTTCCACGAGCTGCACGACGAGCTGTCCACGCTCCTGTTCGCCGGTACCGGCCCGACGGCAGGGGAGGCCGGATGACCCGGCCCGCGTGGCTCGGCGGGACGATCGGCGTCGTCGGCCTGGTCGCCGTGTGGTGGCTGCTCGCCGTCACGCTGCTCGACCGCGGAAGCGTCGTGCCCACGCCCTGGGAGGTCGTCCGTGCCCTGGGGGACGACCATCGCCTGCTCTGGACGTCCGCCCGGTCGACCGTGTCGATCGCGGCCCAGGGCTGGCTCGTCGGCAACGGCCTGGCGATCGGCCTCGCGGTGCCGTTCTTCGGCGTCCCCGTCGTCGAGCGGGTGCTGCTCCAGATCGGGGTGGCCTCCTACTGCCTGCCGATCATCGCGATCGGCCCGATCCTGACCACGGTCTTCGACGGCAGCACGCCGCAGAAGGCGCTGGCCGGGATCTCGGTGTTCTTCACGACGCTGGTCGGCACCCTGCTCGGCCTGCGCGCGGCCGACCCGGCCAGCCTCGACGTGATCCGGGCCAGCGGCGGCGGCGTCGTCCACCAGATGCGCTACGTCCGGCTGCGCGCAGCCCTGCCGAGCACCTTCGCGGCGCTGCAGATCGCCGCGCCGGCCGCGATCCTGGGTGCGATCATCGGCGAGTTCCTCGGCGCCGACCGCGGCCTCGGGATCGCCATGGTCAACTCGCAGCAGGCACTGGAGGTGCCGCGCACCTGGGCGCTGGCCCTGGTCGCCTCCACCATCGCCGGTCTCGGCTACGCCCTGACCGCGCTGCTGGCCCGGCTGCTGACGCCCTGGGCCCCCCGCGGTAACCCTGGAGGCGCCCGATGAGCACCGTGACGCCGGACACCGCATCGTCCGGCGGCCGTGGCAGCCGGGTGGCGGGGGCGATTGCCGCGCGGGCCGGGCGGACCCTGCTCTCGGTCGTCGCGTCCACCGCGGTGATCGTCGGGCTCTGGTACGCCTTCATCGAGGTCTTCGACCTCAACGCCCTCGTCGCCAAGGACCCCGGGGCGGTCTGGAAGTACCTGTTCACCGAGCCGGACGCCGCCCAGAACCGTTCCGTCATCCTGGACGGCCTGTGGCACACCCTCGGCGACGCCGCGGTCGGCTACGTCGCCGGCACCCTCGCCGCGCTCGGCGTGGCCGTCGCGTTCGTGCTGAACCGCGCGGTCGAGCAGTCGCTGATGCCGGTGGCGATGATGCTGCGCTCGGTGCCCCTGGTCGCGATGACACCGCTGCTCACCCTCGTCTTCGGCCGCGGCCTGCTGGCGGTCTCGGTGATCGCCGGGATCGTCGTGTTCTTCCCGTCCCTGGTGAACCTGGTGTTCGGGCTGCGCTCCGGGCCCGCGGCCGCCGCCGACCTCGTCGTCGCCCACGGCGGCGGGCCGTTCACGGTGCTGCGCAAGGTGGCGCTCCCGAGCTCCCTGCCCGCGCTGTTCGTCTCGGCGCGCATCTCGGTACCTGGCGCGATCATCGGCGCGCTGCTCGCGGAATGGTTGGCCACCGGCAAGGGCCTGGGCTACTTCATGCAACGCGCGCAACAGACGTTCGACTACGGCGGGGTGTGGGCCTCGGTGGTCGTGATCACCGCCGCCAGTGCCGCGGTCCACGCCCTGGTGGGCCTCGCCGAGGCCGTCGTGCTCGCCCGGTACGGGCCCGGCCCGGCCCGGCGCGGGTGAGCGGCGTGGCACCCCGCGGCGGGCAGCCAACGGCCGTCCGAGTGCGCAACCGCAGGTCACGGGCTGTGATGTGGCGCACCTGGCACTGCTTGCTTCCTGACACCCCACCACGCGACGTGTCGCTCCCGTACGAGAATGCGGTTGTACAGCAATGCGTCGGAACGTGCGGGTGTGGTCGCGTCGTGGCGGGGTCGAGGTCGGCCCGGCCGCCGCGGGGCTCGCTGCGCGGGTCCGTGGCCGGGCGGTCGGCGGCGTCGACCGGTGAGTTCCGGAGGGCGTCATGACCGCTGAGCGGGACGTCGACCGTACGGTCGACGCCGTCCCCTCCCACGCGCTCCCGGCCGCACCCGTGCCGGTGACACCAGGGCCGGCCGCGCCGGGGGTGGTGCCTGCCGGGCCGTTGCGGTCGCTTCCGCCGCTCGCCGCGCCCGCGGTGGCGCGGGTGCCCGGCCGCCGCCGGGCGACGCCCGTCCCCGGCCGCGCCGGCGCCGCGCGCGGCAGCCGGGCCCCCCGCCCGGTGACGGTGCCCACTCCGCTGCGCGAGCCCCTCACCCCCACCCCGGACGAGCTCGAGCGGCTGCGCGACATCGCCACCGGCCGCGCCGAGGCCGACTTCGCGATCCGCGGCGGGGTGGTCTTCGTCGTCCAGTCCGGCGAGATGATGCGGCGCGACATTCTCATCGCCGGCCGCTACATCGCCGCGGTGACCCGGCCGAGCGCCGTGGGCGCCCGCCGCAGCCTGGACGCGGCCGGCCGGTTCGTGCTCCCGGCCTACGTCGACGCCCGCGCGTCGGTCGAGCGGACGCTGCTCGGCCCGGGGGAGCTCGCCCGGCTCGTCGTCCCGCGCGGCACGGTGACGGTGCTGACCGACCTCGCCGAGATCGAGCAGATCCACGGCCCGCGCGGCCGCTCGCTCGTGCTGCGCACCGGCACACCGCTGCGTGTCCTGCCCCGCGGCCCCGCCGGCACCCGCGACGGGTTCGCCGGCCCGTCCCGTCCCGCCGCGCCGCACGAGGGCAGCGCGCCCTACGACACCACCGGGCCATATGAAGCGACCACGCCGTACGAGGCCACCGCGCCGCACCAGGCCGCCGTCGAGGCCGTGGACGTCGCGCGTGCCGTCCCCCGGCAGGTGAGCCCGCTGACGGGGGTGCCCGGCCCGTTCATCGGGAGCGCCGGGCCCGCCGCGTTCCTGCCGGGCGCCGCCCATCTCGTCGGCGGGCCCGCCGGAGCCGAGATGCCGCCGGTGGGCGGCGGTCTGATCTCCGATCACCTCGACGACCGGGTACGGGAGGAGATCCGAGCGGGCGGCGCCGCCGTCCGTGTCGTCCGGGACGCCACCCTCACCCCCGCGCGCGCCTTCGGCCTCGACCACGTGCTCGGCTCGATCGCTCCGGCCCGGCTCGCCGACCTGCAGATCGTGCAGGACCTGACCGCGCGGCTCCCCCCGGACGTCGTGGTGGCCGGTGGGCGGATCGCGGCCGAGCGCGGCCGCGCGCTGTTCGACAACTTCGACGTGGCCCCGATGTGGGCGTCATCCTCGGTGCGCCTGCCCGCCGGCCTCTACACCGGTTCGTTCACCTCACCCTGCATGCACTGGAGCGGCCGGCGCGACACCCGACTCACCATCGTCGACGTGCGGGCCCCCGCCGTCGCCACCAGCCCGGCGGCCCCGATCGGGGTTTCGAGGGTCTCGGCGTCCTCGGTCGGGCTCGGGCCGCTCGGCGCGGGCGGGGAGCCGCCGCGGGTGACCGTCACCCGGGTGGAACCGACCCTGCGTGACGGCGTCGTCGTCGCCGACCCGTCCCGAGACCTGCTCAAGTCGGCGGTGCTCGACCGGTCCGGCCGGGCCGACCGCGTGCGGGTCGGGATGGTTCGCGGCCTCGGGCTCACCCGGGGGGCGCTGGGAACGACCGCCGGGGCCGCCCCCGGCGACGTGGTGATCGTCGGTGCCGGCGACGCGGACATGCTGACCGCGGCCCGGGCGCTGGAGGGGATGGGGGGCGGGTTCGTCGTCGTCGAGCGCGGCTGGGTGCTGGCCGCCTGCCCGCTGCCGGTGGCGGGCCTGATGAGCGACGCCCCCTGGGAGGCGGTGCTCGGCCAGCTCGCGGCCGTCGACACCGCGGCCCGCGACCTCGGCTGCCGGCTCGCCTCGCCGCTTCGTCTGATCGCCCAGCTCGGCAGGGAGCTGTACGTCCGGCCCTGACGCGGTGGTCAGCCGTCCGAGACGCGCCGCGCCGGCAGCGCCGGGCCGCCCTCCGGGATGGCCCAGCCCCGCAGCGCGGGGTGCGCCGCGGCTGCCGACCCTCGCGGCGCGCCTGCGCTGGCCGCCGTCGCGGAGCCGCGCGGCGCGTCCGCGGCCGCCGTCGTGGACCCGGCGCGTTCGCCGCCCCGCGCGGGGCGCGGCGAACGCGCGTGCAGCTGGCTCGCGTCATCCCGCAGCGCGCGGCGTACCTGGGCGGACGGCACCCAGATCCGCACGCCGCCTCCGCTGGCGACGTCCATCAGGCCGTTGTGAACCATGTCCGTCAGGTGCCGGCGTGCCCGGTCCTTGTCGGTGCCGAGAAGCTCGGCGACGTCGGCCGTCCGCAGCGTGCGCCCGCCCAGCCCGGCGGTGAGAACCAGCAGGTCCGGCAGCGCCAGCGGACGTCCGCCGTACTCGCGGCCGACGGCGAACAGCGCGAACGCGAGATCCGCGGGTTGCCTGGGCAACACGGCGACCACGGTGTCGGCGGTCGAGCCGGTGTGGTCCGGCGCGGCCAGGCCGTTGCGGAGCTGGGCGGCGTGCGCCCGGCGGATCCCCCGTCCGGAGCGGTCGGTGATCCCCGCCCGGCGGAACGCGTCCGCCAGCAGCGGGCTGCGCGGCCGCGGGGGCCGCGCGAGCAGCCGAGCGGCGGGGTCGTGCACCGCGTCGGCGTAGCCACCGGGGCTGGAGATCTCGACGCCCTCACCGGTCCACTGCACGTGGACGGCACCGGCCGCGGTGTAGTCGCGGTGGACGAAGGCGTTGGCGAGCAGCTCGCGGAACGCCTGCTCGGCGTAGGCGGGCACGCCGGTGCGCACCAGCTCGTAACGGATCTCGCGCTCGGGATTGCGGGCCCGGAAACGGGCCAGCAGCTCCTCGGTGAGACGCAGCAGCGGCCAGCGGAAGAAGTCGTTCATCCCGTCCGTGGGCTCGCCGGTCTCCGGCCCGATGACCTGGATGGCGGCCTCGTGGTTCGGCACGTGCGCCCGCAGCGCCTCGGGCTGCCCGAACAGCAGCACCGCCCCCGCGCAGAGGTGGGTGCGGCCGTCCTCGACCAGCGCGACGCCCAGTGACCGCGCGATCTGCTCGTCCGACATCGCGGCGAGCGTGCTGTCGCCGCGGCCCCCGGCGGCACCGACCAGCCGGCGCAACCGGTCGAACTCGCGTGGGTCAAGGTCGTCCCAGCTCGCCGCCGAGACGCTCGCGGCGAAGTCGGCCACTGTCACGTAGGCCCCCTTCATGTCGGCCACTGTCACGTCGGCCACCTGCCTGATCACATGGTAGGTCGGTGCCGTCGTCCGCCGTGCCGGCTTCAGTGTCGGATATCCGCTGCCCTGGTGGGAGAGCCGCGGGCTGCCCTGGCGACGACAGCGGCCAGCACCCGGCGCAGCGCCACGCCAGCCGCGTCCGCGCGGATGCTGACCTCCGCGGCCGTCCCCCCGTCCCCGGAGATCAGCGGGAGTCCGTCGACGGTGAAGCGCTCCTGCAGGGCGAGGTCCTCGTCGAGCACCGCCTGCTCGAAGCGGACGGCCTCGGCCAGCCGGGCGGGATCACCGTCCAGGTCGTCGCGCAGGATGCGGGTGTAGACGCGGGTCGCGGCGGCGTCCTCGGGCTGCAGGCAGAACAGGATCGTGTTGGTGATCCCGGCGTCGGGGTACTCCAGCCGCAGCCGCAGCATGAACGGCGGGCGGTACACGTACGTCGACGTGCGGCGTTGGATGAGCGGGCGGAGCCCGGCCGCGACCCCCGGATCCTCCGGGTTGGCGACCTCCTGATCCATCCGGACCAGGAAGCCGTCGCCGTCGGCGTCCACCCGGTACGGCGCGACGACGGTCTCCTCGCCGGCGCCGATGGTGGCGGCGTGCACGAACGGGAAGTGAGCGGTGTCGAGGAAGTTGTCGGCGAGCAGGCCGGCGCAGGCCGTCGTGCGCGCGGCGGGCAGCCAGGCGTCGTCGAACCCGTCCTCGGCCGCCTCCGGCAGCTCGATGATGTCGGCGAACGGCTCCGCGGGCGCGATCCACACCAGCCCGTGCCGCTCGGTCACCCCCCACGGCGGGATGGCGCGGGCCCGCCGCGGCGCCGGTATCCCCGGGCCGAGCGCCGGTACCGCGGTGCACTCCCCGGACGCGACGAACCGCCATCCGTGGTAGCCGCAGATGATCTCGTGGCCCTCGACCCGTCCCGCCGACAGCGGGGCGAGCCGGTGCGGGCACCGGTCGGCGAAGGCTGCCACCTGGTCGTCGAGCCGGGCCAGCACCCACGGCTCGCCGAGCAGCCGGACGGCGATCGGCTCGTCGGCGAGCTCGGACGACCGGGCGACCGGGTGCCAGCCGTGCCGCAGCGCCGGGTCGGTGTTGGTCAGGCGACCGGTCATCGAGTTTGCCTCCCGGCGGTCAGATCTCCCGCTCCGGTATCCGTCCCTGTCTTCGCTCCGGTCTCGGCTCCGGTCGGCTCCGGTTCTCGGCGCCATCCCATCACCGAAGCGATCCGGGGTTTCGGGCGGGCGCCCGATGTGTGTCACTCCGTGACATTTCGAGGGGTGGTCGTCGTCCGTGCGTACCGGGTCGCCTCCGGCGACTCTCAACAGTGAACACAAAGATACGTAGAGCAGTGTTCGTTGAACATCGACGTAACGTCCCACCACTATCGTCGGGCCCATGACGACGCCCGGCGGTCCGTCCACCGCTCTGCACCGGCCCGGGACGGTCGGCGAGGCCGTCGCCGCCCTCGCCGCCGAGGCACGGGCGGGCCGGCCGGTCGAGCTGCTGGCCGGCGGCACCGATCTGGTGCCCGCGCTGCGCACCGGGACGCGCCCGCCGGCGGCGATCGTCGCGCTGCGCCGGGTGCTGGAGCTGCGGGTGCGCGGGGCAGGCGCGGACACCCTCACGATCGGCGCCGGGGTCACCTACACCGAGCTGGCCGGATGGTCACTCTCGCCCGGCCTGGCGGCGACGTCCCGGGTGGTCGGGTCCGTCCAGATCCGCAACTGCGGGACGGTCGGCGGGGCGCTCGGCTCCGCCAACCCGCGCGGCGACCTCCTCACGTTCCTCACCGCGGCCCAGGCCGAGGTACTGCTCACCTCCGAGGACGGGTCGCGTGCCGCGGGCCTGGACGACTTCCTGAGCGCCGGCCGCCTGCCGGGCGAGCTGGTGACGGCGGTCCGGGTGCCCCGCCCGAGCGGCCCGCAGACCTACCTCAAGATCGGTGGCCGGCAGGCCGCGTTCCCGTCGCTGGTGTCCTGCGCGTTGCTCGTCGACCGGGTCCGCGAGCGGGTCTGCTGCGCCGTGGGCGGCGTGGCTGCCCGGCCGTGGCGGGTGGCCGAGGCCGAGCGGCTGGCCGCCGCCGACGTCGACTGGTCCACCGGGACGGCCCCGGCCGCCCTGGCACGGCGCTTCGGTGAGCTGGCCGCGGCCGGTGTCCGCGCGGCGCCGCCGCTGGGAGAGGACCCGCGCCATCCCCTGGAGTACCGGGTGCACGCGGCCGGCGTGCTGGCCGCCCGGGCCTTCGCTCGATGCCTCACGGCCCGGTCGGCGCCGCGGCGTGAGAGCGCCCCGTGAGCGGCGGCGTGCCTGGTCCTCTGGGCGGGGAGCGCCGGCTTTCCTACCACCTGAGCATCGACGGCGCCCGGCGCGCCGTTACCGGGGCGCGGCTCGAGGAGTCGCTGCTGACGGTCCTGCGGGAGCGGCTCGACGTCACCTCCGTGAAGGACGCCTGCGAGCAGGGCCGGTGCGGGGCCTGCTCGGTGCTGCTGGACGGCCGGCTGGTCACGGCCTGCACCGTCCTCGCCGCCGACGCCGCCGACGCCCGCGTGGTCACCGTGGCCGGGCTGGGCCCGGGTGGGCCGGCCGCCGCGGTGCGCGCCGCCTTCGTCGCGCACGGGGCGGTCCAGTGCGGCTTCTGCACCCCAGGCCTGGTCGTGGCGGTCACCGACCTGCTCGCCCGCCGACCGGGCGCCGACGAGGATGAGATTCAGGAGACACTGGCGGGCAACATCTGCCGGTGCACCGGGTACGGCCGCATCCTCGCGGCGGTCCGCGCCGTCCAGGCGGGGCGGGGCGGCCCGCCCGGGTGGGCATGACCGGCCGGGCGCGAGGCGTCGGGGGGTCGGTGCTCCGTCCCGACGGGTTGGCCAAGGCCGGCGGGACGTTCGTCTACGCCGGCGACCTCAGCGCCCCCGGCATGCTGCACGCCCGGACCCTGCGCTCGCCCCACCCGCGGGCGCGCATCCGGCGGGTCGACACCGCCGCGGCCCTGCGCATCCCGGGAGTCGCCGCGGTGGTGACGGCGGTGGACGTCCCCGGTGTGGCGACCTACGGCCTCATCGTGGCCGACCAGCCGGTCTTCGCCGCCACCGAGACCCGTTACGCCGGCGAGCCGGTCGCCGCCGTCGCCGCGGTCGACGCGCCGACCGCCCGGCGCGCGCTGGCGGCCGTCGAGGTCGAGTACGAGCCGCTGCCGCCCCTCGTCGATCCCGAGGTGGCCGCCGGGCCGGGTGCCGAACCGCTCCACCCGGACGGCAACGTGTTCCGTGAGATCACCCTGAGACACGGCGATCCCGACGCCGCCGGCCCGGTGGTCGTCGAGGACAGCTACCTCGTCGGCATGCAGGACCAGGCCTTCCTCGCGCCGGAGGCGGCGCTGGTCGTGCCGGCCGCCGACGGGGGCGTCGACATGTGGCTGGCCACCCAGTGGCTGCACTCCGACCGCGAACAGATCGCCGCCTGCCTGGGGCTGCCCGAGGAGCTGGTCCGGCTCGAGCTCGCCGGCGTCGGCGGCGCGTTCGGCGGCCGCGAGGACGTCACGCTGCAGGTCCACGGCGCGCTGCTCGCCCGGGCCACCGGGACGCCGGTCCGCATCGCCTACGACCGGGTCGAGTCCTTCCTGGGCCATCCGCATCGCCATCCCGCCCGGATGTGGTTCCGCCACACCGCGACCGAGGCGGGTGACCTGGTCAGCGTGCACGCGCGGATCATCATGGACGGCGGGGCGTACGCGTCGTCGTCCCCCGCGGTGATCGCCAACGCCGTCACGCACGCCGCCGGGCCGTACCGGGTGCCGAACACGCGGCTGGACGGGCTCGTCGTGCGCACCAACAACCCGCCGTGCGGGGCGATGCGCGGGTTCGGGGTCCCGCAGGTCACGATCGGACACGAGGCGCAGATGGACCGGCTCGCGGACCGCCTCCGGATGGACCCGGTCGAGCTGCGGGTGCGCAACGCACTGCGGCCCGGCGACGTCCTGCCCACCGGTCAGGTCCTCGGGCCGCCGCTGCCGGCGCGGGAGGCGATCGAGGCGGTCGCGGCGCGCCCGCTGCCGGCGGCGCTCACCGCCGCCTCGCCGGTGACGGCCCGTCCCGGGGGGCGCGGCGCGCACGCGGACCTCGCCCGCGTCCGCCGCGGCGTCGGATACGCCTTGGCCTACAAGAACCTTCTGTTCTCCGAGGGCTTCGACGACTCCTCCACCGCGCGGGCGCGGCTCGAGCTTGGCGCGGACGGCCGGCCGGTCGCCACGATCCACAGTGCGTGTGCCGAGGTCGGCCAGGGGTTCGTCACGGTCGCCGGGCAGATCGCGCGGACCGAGCTCGGTGTCGACGAGGTCGTGCTGCGCCCCGCCGACACCGGGGTGGGCAGCGCCGGGTCGACGAGCGCGTCCCGCCAGACCTGGATGAGCGGCGGCGCCGTGCGCGGTGCGTGCGTGGCGGTGGTCGACCGGCTGCTGGCCCGGGTGGCACGTCGGCTGGGCCTGCCGCCGGAGGTCGTCGAGGCACCCCGGCGCGCCCTGGTGATCACCGGGGGTGAGATCGTCGGCGCCGAGACGGGGACCCGGCTCACGCTGGCCGAGGCGCTCGCCGCGGGACCGGTCGAAGCCGAGCACACCTTCCACCACCGGCGCACCACCGCGCTGGACGCGCACGGTCAGGGCGATCCGCACGTGGCCTTCGCCGCGGCGGCGCACCGGGCCGTGGTGGACGTCGACCTCGACCTCGGGCTCGTCCGCGTCGTGTCGATGGCGCTCGCGCAGGACTGCGGCACCGTGCTGAACCCGCTGTCGCTGCGCGGGCAGGTCGAGGGCGGCACCGCCCAGGGACTCGGCCTGGCCGTGATGGAGGAGCTGGTGACCGTGGGCGGCGTGGTGACCAACCCGACGCTGCACGACTACCTGCTGCCCACCACGGCGGACGTCCCCGCGCTGGACTTCGTGGCACTCACCCACCCGCAGCCGGACGCGCCTTACGGGGTGAAGGGCGTCGGGGAGACCCCGACCTGCACGGCGACCGCCGCGGTCCTCGCCGCCGTCCGGGCGGCGGTCGGGCGGGACCTGCGCCGGGTACCGGTCCGCCCGGTGGACCTCGTCGATCTCGCGGATCCGGTCGATCCGCTGGGCGGTGCTCCGTATCTGGGGAATAAGGCAGCCTGGGGGCAGCCTGGGGAGATGGAACGCGGATGAGCGGATGAGTGGTGGGCAGGCCGGTATCGCGACGCCGCCGGACGCCGTCGAGGTGATCCGGTCGCGTCGGGTCGTACTGCCCGACGGCGAGTGCCCCGCGGCCGTCCACGTCGTCGACGGCCGGATCACCGCGGTCACCGCGCCGGGCGAGGTGCCATCCGGCGTCGCCGTCACCGATCTCGGCGACCTCGTGCTCATGCCCGGCGTGGTCGACACGCATGTCCACGTCAACGAACCCGGCCGGACCGAGTGGGAGGGCTTCGCCAGCGCCACCCGGGCCGCGGCGGCCGGCGGCGTGACGACGATCATCGACATGCCGCTGAACTCGATCCCCCCCACCACCTCGCTGGACGCGCTGGCCGCCAAGCGGGCGGCGGCCGAGGGCCGGGTCGCCGTCGACGTCGGTTTCTGGGGCGGGATCATCGGCGCCGACGCCCGCCGGCTCGACGACCTCGCCGCGCTGCACGACGCCGGCGTGTTCGGGTTCAAGGCGTTCCTGGCACCCTCAGGGGTCGAGGAGTTCCCGCACGTGAGCCTCGACGTGCTCGCCGCCGCCTCCCGGCACGCCGCCCGGATGGACGCCCTCACCGTCGTCCACGCCGAGTCGCCCTCCGTGCTCGCAGAGGCGCCTGAGGCGGCCGGCCGCACGTTCGCCAGCTGGCTGCGCTCCCGCCCGCCGGCCGCCGAGAAGGCCGCGGTGGCCTCGCTCGCGGCGCTCACCGCCTCGACGGGCGCGCGTCTGCACGTCCTGCACCTGGCGGCGGCCCAGGCGCTCGACGACGTCGTCTCCGCCCGCGAGGCCGGCCTGCCCATGACCGTCGAGACCTGCCCGCACTACCTGACCTTCACCGCCGAGGAGGTCCCCGACGGCGCGACCGTCTTCAAGTGCGCGCCGCCCATCCGGGAACGCGCGAACCTGGACCGGCTCTGGGACGGCCTGGCCGCCGGCCTGTTCGCCGGCGTCGTCACCGACCACTCGCCAGCCACCCCGGCGCTGAAATCCGTCGAGACCGGTGACTTCGGGACGGCCTGGGGTGGCATCGCCTCCGTCCAGCTGGGCCTGGCCGCGGTGTGGACCCAGGCACGCCGCCGCGGGCACGGCCTCGTCGACGTCGTCCGGTGGATGTGCTCCGGCCCCGCCGACCTGGTCGGGCTGGGCGCGCCGGGGCTCGGCACCGGCGGGGCGGGCGCCGCACCGAGCGGCACCAAGGGACGCATCGCCGTCGGCGCCGACGCCGACCTTGTGATCTTCGACCCTGACGCCACGTTCGTCGTCGAGCCGTCCCTGCTGCACCACCGCCATCCGCTCACGCCCTACGCTGGGCGAACGCTTGACGGCCTCGTTCTGGCGACCTACCTGCGGGGCCGGCGGGCGGACGGCGACCGGCCCGCACGCGGCCGGCTGCTCGCCCAGTGACCCACCAGCCGCGCCCCGGCTCGTCGCGGGCCTGCGCCCGTGTCCAGCAGCCCGTCCTGTCCGCCTGAGCAGCCCGAGCAGAAGAAGGAGCCCGCACGCTTGACGTCCTCCCCCGCGTGAACGCGAGGGATTCCAACTCCTACACACCCACCAGAGGAGGTGTGGAATGTTGAGGTTCGCGGTTCGCGGGCGTGACCGACGCCGCCCCTCCCCGCGTGGTCACGGCCCGTCCAGCCGCGATGTTGCATGCCGCGTTCACGTCCGCGTTGGTCGTGTGTCCGCAGGCGACGCACCGGAACACCGCTTGGCTCTCGCGGTTTCCGGGCGCCACATGCCCGCAGGACGAGCAACACTGACTGGTGTAGGCGGCCGGGATCTTCTCCACCCGGCCGGGTGCTTTCTGTTCCAACCGCCGGGCAAGGAGACCCCAGCCGTTGGCGAGGATTCCCCGGTTCAGTCCGGCTTTCTGTCGAACATTCCGGCCCGGCTGGTCGACAGTGCCTCGGGCCGACCGGGTCATGTTCGTGATGCGGAGATCTTCCACCCGGATGACGTCGAACCGGCGGGAAAGATCGGTGGAGGTTCTCTCCACCCAGTCTTTCCGCCGGTCGGCCTCCCGGGCCTTCATCCGGGCGATCCGGGTCTTCAGTCGGCCGCGCCGGTTCGACCCGCGTGTGGCTTTCGCGAACCGGTGCTGGAGCCGGCGGAGCCGTTGGGTTTCCTTCGGTCTCAGCGTCGGGCAGGACAGCAGCTCCCCGGTGGACAGCGCCGCGGACACGGCGACACCCCGGTCCACACCGACGACCTCGCCGACCTCGCCGGTTCCCGGCGCGGGGATCGGGTCGGGTGCTACGGCGAACGCCACATGCCAGCGGCCCGCCCGATCCTGTGTCACCCGGTACGACCTGAAGTCCGGGATGCGCCGCGACACGCGGAACCTCACCCAGCCGACTTTCGGGATCCAGCATCGGGACCACTTCCGGTTCAGTTTCTCGACCCTAGCGTTTTTCCCCACGATCTGGAAACCCTCGGACCGGCCACGTTTCCGGAAGGTCGGGCGGCGGTGCGAGCCGTTGAAGAAGTTCCGCATAGCCTGGTCGAAGTCTCGAAGCGCCTGCTGCTGAACGGTCTGCGAACCGACCCGCAGCCACTCGAACTCCGCCCGTGCGTCGGTCAACTGCCGGCAACGCTCCGCATGGTTCGGCGCCTTTCCCCGGGAAGGCGTCCACCACGACTGCTGTTCGACCGCGAGATTCCAGACAAAACGCGCGTGCCCGCAGTGCTCCTCGATTCCGGCGACCTGTTCGAGTGCCGGGTCGAGCCGGTAGCGGGACATACTCTCATTCTACCGAAAGGATTCGCTCATGCGGTCCAGCAAGGGGCGCCGTTTCCTCCCCGGCCTGAAGGCCGGGGTATCCACGGCGAGATCCCGATGACCGACGCGCCCGACCTGACGAACCTCGTCGACCTCGCCGCCGCCCGGTTCGGCGGGTCCGTCGTCGCCGTCAATGACGAGTTCTTCGCGCTCGCCGAGCGCATGCTCCTGGCGGAGGCACCGATAGTCCGTCCGGGGGTGTTCACCGAGCGCGGCCAGTGGACCGACGGCTGGGAGACCCGCCGCCGCCGCGACCTGCCCGCGGCGGACTGGGCGATCGTCCGCCTCGGCGCCCCCGGCATCGTGCACGCGGTGACCGTGGACACGACCCATTTCACCGGCAACGCCCCGGAGTCGGTCGAGCTGCACGGCGCCACCCTTGCCGGCTACCCGTCCGCCGAGGAGGTCGCCGAGGACTCGGTCACCTGGATGCCCCTCGTCGCCCGCACGCCAGTCGCCGCGGACGCCGTCAACGTCCTGCCCGTGTCGGCGGAGGGCCGGCTCCGGATCAGTCACCTGCGGCTGACCATCCACCCGGACGGGGGAGTCGCCCGGCTGCGGGTGCACGGCGTCGTCGTGCCCGACCCGCGGCTGCTCGACCGGGTCACCTCCGACCTGGCCGCCGCCTACCTGGGCGGTGTCGTTGTCGCCGCCAGCGACATGCACTACGGCGACCGGCACAACCTGAACGCCTCCGGCGACGCCCGGGCGATGGGGGAGGGCTGGGAGACCCGCCGCCGCCGCGGGCCGGGGCACGACTGGGCGGTGGTGCGGCTGGCCACCGAGGGGACCGTGGTGCGGGCCGAGGTCGACACCCGCCACTTCCGCGGCAACGCGCCGCGCGCCGTCGCGCTGTGGGCGGCGAACGCACCCACGACCGGCGACGACGACCTGGCCACGGACGCCCTGTCGGCGATCACCGACTGGCGGCCGCTGCTGCCGCGCACCCGGGTCCAGCCGAACACCCGGCACCTGTTCGACCTGGAGGTGCCAGTCGAGGCCACGCACGTGCGGGTGGACGCGATCCCGGACGGCGGTCTCGCCCGGCTGCGGCTGGTCGGCGCGCCGACCGAGGCGGGACGCGAGTCGCTGGCCATGCGCTGGTTCGACTCCCTGACGCCCGCCGCGGCCCGTGAGGAGCTGCTGGCCTGCTGCGGTTCCGAGGACTGGGCGGACGCCGTCGCGGCCCTCCGGCCCTTCGGCACGCTCGCCACGCTGCTGCCCGCCGCCGAGCAGGAGTGGTGGAACCTGCCCGAAACCGCCTGGCTGGAGGCGTTCACCGCGCATCCCCGGATCGGGGAGCGCCCGGCACCCGCGCCGACGCCGCCGACGTCCTCGCGGGCCACCGTCGTCTCCCTCGATGCCCCCCGACGGGAGCAGGCCGCCCTGGACCAGGCGAGCGAGGATGTCCGCGCGGCCTTCGCAGAGGGGAACGCCGAGTACGAGGACCGCTTCGGGTTCATCTTTCTCGTTCGCGCGGCGGGGCGTGGCGCGCAGGAGATGCTGGAGCTGCTCCGGGAGAGGATGGCGAACGACCCCAGGACCGAGCTGCGGGTGGCGGCCGGCCAGCAGGCGGAGATCACCGCGCTGCGGCTGCGCCATCTGATCACCGGCGCCTGACACCTGGTTCCCGGGTCGTGGCGAAGCGACGAGTGGGTCGCCGGCGGGCACCCCGGCGGCGAGCCGGGGAGGGCGACGCGAGTGAGCTTGTCGACCCATGTGCTGGACACCGCCTCTGGGAAGCCAGCCGCCGGCGTGCCGGTGCGCCTTGAACGGGCCGCGGTCACCCTCGACGGCGCGACCAAGGGCTGGCGCCCAGTCGCCCAGGCGGTGACCGATGACGACGGGCGCGTCGGCGACCTGCCCGCGGACCGCACCGGCGCCTGGCGCCTCGTGTTCGACACCACGGGGCATTCGGCCTTCTACCCCGAGGTGGCGATCGTCTTCGTCATCCGGGAGCCGGCCGACCACCATCACGTGCCCCTTCTACTCGCGCCGTACGGCTACTCCACCTACCGCGGCAGCTGACCCGCCCGGCCTGACCCGCCCGGTCCGGCAGGTCAGGCCGGGACCTGCGGAGGTGGGCCTCCGAGGCGGGCGACCGTCTCCTCGTCCAGACCGGCGGCCCGCAGCCGCGCGTCGTCGACCAGGCGGGCGTCCACCGCGCGCAGGACGTGCCCGGCGAGGGCACGCGCGGTCGCCGGCTCGTCGGCGACCGATCCCGACGTGCGGGCGGCTGCGTAGTCCGCCAGCCGCCGCAGGGCGTCGGGCAGTCCGGTGAGCAGGCAGCCCGCCACCGCCGCGTGCCGGCTGACGAGCTGGCCGGGATGCAGATCCCACCCCTGGTAAAGACCTCTCGACCAAGCCCGGCGGACCAGCCCGGCATGCCGGCGCCACGCGGAGCGCACGTCGGAGGCCCGGCCCACCGGCAGCACGTTGGACGAGCCGTCGGCCACGCGGATCCCGGTGCCCGCGGCGGCCAACTGCATCAGCGCCGTGGCGAGCTCGACCCCCGGATGATCGCTGGCCTGGTACTCGGCGGCGATCCCGAGTGCCGCGGAATAGTCGTAGGTGCCCACGTGTAGCCCGGTCAGACGTCCCGGCGCGGCACCGACCAGCGCCGGCAGGCTCAGGACCGCGGCGGGCGTCTCGACCTGGATCTCCAGCGCGACCGGCGGGATGCCGAGCTGCCGTTCCAGCTCGGCGAGGACCTCGCTGAACACGATCACCTGTTCGGGCGCGCTCACCTTCGGCAGGGTCACGACGAGGCCGGGTGGCGGGCCGTCCTCACCACCATCACCGGCGAGGGTGGTGAGGAACAGATCGAGGCTGCGCAGCCCCCGGGCCCGCACGGCGGCGTCCAGCGACTTCGGGCGCAGCCCGTAGGAGGCTGGCAGCGCGCCGGCCGCCGCCGCGGTGCGCAGGGCCTGCGCCGCCTGCACGGCGTCGGCGTCCTCGACCTCGTCCGGGCGGGTCCCGTACCCGTCCTCGAGATCGACCCGCAGATCCTGGATCGGCTCGACGGTCAGCGCCTGCACGACGTGCGCGTACACGGCGGCGGCGATCGCCGGGTCGGAGTCACCCGCGGTCGCCGCGGCCAGGGCATCCGGATCCGGAGCATGGTGGCGCAGCGCCTCCCGGGCGGCTTCGCCCCACTCGAGAACGACGTCCGGGTGCAGCCGGTCGGCGGGCAGATAACAGGTGTGGACGGGCTGGCGGGTGCCCGGATCGCCGGGGAAGCGGGCGGTCAGATCGGCGTCGAGCGGGGCGAGGTCCGCGGTGAGCGCGGCAATGGCGTCGTCGGACAGCGTCGGCACGACTTCAGTGTCAGGCCAGCGACGGGGTGTCGTCCCCATCACGCGTGTCAGAGATGCCGAGCCGAGTCGTCCGCCGATTGCAGGCGGCCCGGCCCACCTGCTCTGGCTTGCAACTGCGTCGTGCCCAGTGGCTCCCGCCGCCAGCGCCGCCGCCGGCGCGTTTGGCACCGATCGGGGGATTCGGCGCACTGCACCGACGGCGGCTGTCTGTGTGGCGGCTCCGTGAACGGCCGATGGATCCCGGCCGGCCGACGGACCGCCGTGCAAGCGGTCATCATGCGTCTGAGCTGCAGCTTTCCGTTCAGGAGCGTACTGCGGAGGGGCCAGGTACCACCAACCGGCCCGGACACAGTCGACTGGTGCGAGTCGACGCTCCCCGACGATCGTGTCGAATCCGTCCGAGAACGTCGGTGGGGCGCTCTCGACGCGCAGCCCCCTCACCTCGCCGGCCCGATCGCCGTCTGTCAGCGCGCCGGAGCGACCGCGGAACGCGTGGGCGACGACGCCCTCCAGGCCGCCCGGACGAAGCGCGCCGAGGGCGTCCAGGTTCGTCAGGCTCGCCGTACACGGAGACCATGCTGAATGAGTCATGGTCCGGTTGCCCGCAATGGACTCCGTGCCGTCGCGGAACGGGGAGACCTCGGGATCGTCGGTCACCGTGGCCCGCGCCTTGAATCCGACGATCACGGTCCGGCCACCACGAGGAGCCTCGAGCAGTTGATCACTGGGGCGCCCCTGTGGATGGCGTGGTCGGCGCGGCCGGGCCCCCACCTGTGCCTCCTGAGGCCCTCGCGGCGTTCGTGCTCGGGGGCACGCTCACGATCACGAGTCGAATGGGTGTGGGCCCGACTGCCCCCGGGACCCGCCACCGCGATCCGGTCGTAGACGCAGATCACATTGGCGGGACCGTTCTGGCTGCTAGCAGGGCCTACGACTCGGCTGCCGATCAACGCGGCTACGTGCATCATGATTCCTGGTTCTCTCTCATGAGCCTCTGGTGCACGTGGTGACAGTGGGCTTAGCTCAATATCGATATCAGTGCCATCTTTTGTTGAGTCATTCGCGTCCCAACCTTGACGGTGTGAGACTGATTCGCTAACGGTTTATGTCTATTTGGTGCACTCGTTGATAAGTGGTTAACGGTGTCGTGGTCGTGCGTCGACGCTCGGCTGCCGATGCTCGTGCGGCTGCAATCTCTTGTGTGTATCGATGGGACCGATCGTGGAAGAGGTGAGTCGGCTGTTCCGTGTCGCGGTCACTTTACCTCTTCTCGTGCTTGATGTGTCGAGGAGTGTGAGTGCCTGGGTGAATGTGAACTTAGTGTGGTCTCGTCTGGTTCGCGCTTGTCGGGGTGGCGCACACACCTTTATGATCGAACGTGTGTTCGATTCGATTGTGGGATGGGTGTCTGCGCCATGAATACCGCGCGGAGTGTGAAGGTTGACGACAGCGGTTCCGGCCCGGTCGACTCCTCGGAGCAGGAGGGGGTGTTCGAGGGGCGGGTGCGTGTGCTGCTGGGTCAGATCGGTGCGGCGGTCCGGTCGATAGCGGCGAGCCACGCGGACCTGCTGGCGCTGTTGGCGCAGTTCGCGGACCTACGGCCCCCGGCGGCCGGTCGGGAGGTTCTGTTTGACGAGTTCGCTCCGGAGGATGTCGCGGCGGTGCTGGGGCTGTCCCCGCAGGCCGCGGCGAGCCAGATGCTGTTCGCGTGCACGGTGGCGCGCCGGCTACCCCACGCGGTGGAGGCGTTGAAGGCCGGGGTGCTGGATCTGCAGCGGCTGCGCTCGTTGGAGAACGCGGTCCGCCCGCTCAACGACCCGCTCGTCGCGCAGGTCGAAGCACGCGTGCTGGCCGGCGGCGCCCGACCCACCCGCGGAGCGTTCACCGACGCGTGCCGCCGTGCCGTACACCGGCTGGACCCGGCCGGCGCGGCCGAACGCGCGCGGGCGCGGAAAAAGGAACGGCGGGTGTGGGTGTCACCGGGCGAGGACGGGACGAGTTGCCTGTCCGCGGTGCTGCCCGCCGACGAGGCGACCGCCTGCTACCAGCGGGTCGATCAGATCACCCAGGGGATCGCCGCGCACCGGACGGCCGAGGACACCCGCAGCCGTGACCAGATCCGCGCGGACGTCCTCGTCGACCTCCTGTGCGGGCGGACCGAACACGCGGTGCCACTGCCGTGCGAGGTGCAGGTCGTGGTCCCGGTGACGGTCCTGCTGGGCCTGGCGGAGGATCCCGGGGAGATCCCCGGCTACGGGCCGATCCCCGCGGCGGTGGCCTGGGAGATGGCCGCACGGCCTGGATCGACATGGCGGCGAATCCTCACCGACCCTCAGGGCACGCTCGTCGAGATCGCCGACCGGCGCTTCCCCACCGCGGCCCAGGCCCGGCACGTCCGCGCGCGGAACCGCAACTGTGTCTTTCCGGGTTGCGCACGTACGTCGCAACGCGCGGACATCGACCACACGGTGGCGCATGCGACCGGCGGGCCGACGCTCACCCGGAATCTCGGGCCGACGTGCCGCAAGCATCACCGTATGAAGCACTCCGGCCGTTGGCGGTTGACACAGCCGGAGAAGGGAACGTTTGTCTGGACGGGTCCGTTTGGGGCGACACTCGTCACTCACCCACATTCATACATCGAACCGCAACACAACTCCGGTACAACGGGAGAGGGTGGCGATGAACCGTCAGGCATGACCGTCTCGGGGTGGAAAATACCCCACGCCACACAGCCACCATTCTGACCCCCGCCACACCCAGTTCCGGAACCGGAACCGGACTATGAGGTTCCACGGTCAGGTGCGGAGCACCCGGGTTGATCTCAACGGGCGGAGATTTCGGTGTTGGGGCGTCGAACTGCCTTCTATGGGCCAGAATGCTCAATGTGATTTTGCCGCCCCGACGCTGTCGCCGCCGGTATTGATGGGAACGGTCGGATCGATGCCCGCATCGTCGAACGCCGCTTGGATGCCGCCGGCGATCCGGCGGTGCCGGACGAGCATCTCGTCGAGATCAGGATGAACCGGCACTCCGTTCTCCACCACCAGCCTGCCGGCCACGATCGTGTGCCGGGCCGCTGTGGGCCCACAACGCAGCCAGGCGTCGATCGGATCGGAGAGTGCTCCCGCGTACGCGACCCCGTCCAACGGCCAGACGACGAGGTCGCCGACAGACCCGACGGAGAGCTCACCGATCTCACCGGTCCTGCCGAGACAGCCTGCGCCGCCCCGGGTGGCGATCTCCAGTGCGTCCCGGGCGGACATCGCCGCGGCGCCGTGTCGCAGCCGGCCCAACAGCATGGCGGTACGAGCCTCCAACCACAGCGAGGCGGAGTCGGCGGATGACGACCCGTCGCAGCCCAGGCCGACCGGGGCGCCGGCCGAGCGGAGCTCGGCCACGGGCGCGAGGCCGCCGCCGAGAATCATGTTGCTGCTCGGGCAGTGGGCCACCCCTGTGCCCCACCTGCCGAGCTGCTCGACCTCCTCGTCATTGGGGCAGATGCAGTGCGCGACCCACGCCCGGTCGCCGCCCCAGCCAACCTCCGCGAACTGGTCGATCGGACGCCGTCCGAACACCGCCAGGCAGTAGTCGTCCTCCTCAGGGTCCTCGGCGAGATGCGTGTGTAGCCGGACGTCCAAGGACTCGGCCAGTTCCGCGGTGGCCCGCATGAGTTCCGGACTGACGGAGAACGGCGAACAGGGGGCCAGGGCGATCCGCACCATCGCGCCGTGGGACGGGTCGTGATGCTGGGCCACAAGCCGGGCGGAGTCGGCGAGGATCTCATCCGCGTCCTGGACGACAGAGTCAGGAGGGAGCCCGCCGTCCTTGACCGAAAGCGACATCGAGCCGCGGGTCGGGTGGAACCGCATGCCGAGGGTCCGGGCTGCCGCGATCTCGGCGGAGATGAGATCGCCGCCACCGCGCGGGTGCACGTAGAGGTGGTCTGTTGATGTCGTGCAGCCGCCGAGTGCCAGTTCGGTCAGGCCCACGTAGGCCGAGGTGTGGACGGCCTCTTCGTCCAGCCGTGACCAGAGTGGATAGAGCGTGGTCAGCCAGGTGAAAAGGGTGCCGCCGAGTGCCGGAGCGAAGGAACGGGTGAGGTTCTGGTAGATGTGATGATGTGTGTTCACCAGGCCCGGCGTTATGAGACAGCCGTCGGCACGCAGGGTCCGGGTCGCGGTCGGGGGTGTCTCCGCCGGGCCGCCGAGGGAGCTGACGAGGCCGTCGGTGATTGCTACCCAGCCGCCTGGGATCTCTCGGCGGTCGGCATCGACCGTGGCGACAAGCTCCGCGCCGATCACCAGGAGATCGACAGGAAGATGATCCGGGCGTTGCCCCGCCGTTGCGTCGCCAGCCGCGGCCGTGCCGCTTGGCCTGGCTGGGCCGCCTGGGCTGCTGGTCACGGAGCCGGATGCGGTCATAGGCGCTGATTCTGCTGTTCCGGCGTTACACACGGATGACATGTGGGGCGGGTGGCGTGTTGGACGGGTCCGGCGTGCTTGAGGAGCGCGAGCGGCGGATCGTGGCGATCGACGACCCTGCCGATCCCCGGGTTGAGGACTATGTGGCGCTGACCGACGTGGCGCTGCGCCGGCGGCGTGAACCCGCGGAGGGGTTGTTCATCGCGGAGGGCGAGAGGGTGATCGACCGCGCGCTACGGGCGGGATACCGGCCGCGCTCGGTTCTGGTCTCGCCGGCGCGGCTGGGGGGAGTTCCGGAGCGTTTCTGGTCCACGCCGACGCACGGCGGGCACGGCGGGCATCGCGAATCTGCCGGGGATGACGAGCACAACGGTCGCGAGCGGCCGGACCACCATGAGGCGCCGGTCTATGTTGCGGGGCCAGCCGTGCTTGCGCAGATCACCGGCTTTGAGGTGCACCGGGGTGCGCTGGCGTCGATGTGCCGTCGTCCGCTGCTCAACCCCGTGGAACTGCTCCGCGTCGCGAGGCGCGTGCTGGTCTGTGAGGACCTGGTCAGCCACACCAATCTCGGCGCGATCTTCCGGTCGGCGGCCGGGCTCGGCATGGACGCGGTCATGCTGAGCCCGCGGTGCGCGGATCCGCTCTACCGGCGCTCCGTGCGGGTGTCGATGGGCGAGGTCTTCGCGGTTCCCTACGCCCGGCTTGATCCGTGGCCGGGAGCGTTGTCCCTGCTCGGTGAGGCTGGGTTCGAGGTGCTCGCGCTGACGCCCGCGTCCGACGCTGACGAACTGGCGGTCGCAACGGCCGGTCCCGGTGATCGCGTCGCTCTGTTACTGGGGACGGAAGGCCAGGGCCTGACCAGCGAGGTCCTGGCCACGGCGACCCGGCGGGTTCGGATTCCGATGGCCCACGGCGTGGATTCGCTGAACGTGGCGGCGACGGCGGCAATCGCCTGTTATGTGTTGGGCGTCCGCCCGTGACGACCGCTCAGGCCGACGACGCCAGCCAGCTTCCCACCGGCCCGGGAAGATTCCTGACGGCCCAGAAGACGGCGATCAACGCAGGCAACAGCGGCAACAGGCGGGGCGGGAGGCTGGGAACCCGACGGCGCCATCCCGCGCATCGTGCCATCGCGATCAGCCAGCCGAGGGCGAGACCGGGCGCGGCGAGGACGAAGAACAGGTTGTGGTCGGCGGCGGCGGTCGGATGGCCGTGCAGGAGCTGGTGCAGTCCGCGTAGAGTCCCGCAGCCTGGGCAGTCCCAGGTTGTGAGGGCCCGGAAGGGGCAGCTCGGATAGTGCCCCGGCTCGGCCGGGTCGACCAGGTAGACGCGGACGCACACGCCGACCGCCAACGCGCCCACGGCGCTGAACCCCGCCAGCCGCGCCCGAGGTGACCGGTTCAGGTGCGGCGCTAACGGCCTTCCGGATCGGTACCGACGGCCGACCGTGAGGGCCGGTTCGGATCGAGCCGGTTCGGATCGAGCCGGTTCGGATCGAGCCGGGTTGGATGGGGCCTGCGCGGCGGGCCTTGGTGCGGACGGCGCCGGTGTGGAGGGCGCCGGTGTGGAGGGCGCTGACGCGGAGCGCCTCGCTCTGATGGAGCGTGGCGCACGGGTTCCCACCAGCCGAGCGTAGACGAGGGCACACTTCTCCGGCGCACCGTCCGCCGGCCGTTGCGGCGGCCCCGTTGACGTCCGCGGAGGATGCTGGAGGCAGGCGGCGTCGGGAGTGGTCGGGAGTGGCAGCGGCAGCCGGGTGCGGCGGCGGAGCGGAGTGATGTGCATGGCACAGGCCGGCGATCGGGACGTGGCACGCGGGCGGGGGAGCGCCGGTCCGGTGCCGCCGTACGCGGCGCGGGCCGAGGGAGCGGACGATCCCGGCGCGGACGCCCCGGGATACTCCGGCCTGGCGACCTTCGCCGGTCTGCCCTGGATGCCGGGAATCGACGATCTTCGGGCGCGCCGGCCCGATGTCGCTGTGGTCGGGGCTCCGTTCGACATCGCGACCACGCACCGGCCGGGCGCGCGTTTCGGCCCGCGGGCGCTGCGCGCTCAGGCGTACAACCCTGGCACATATCATCTTGATCTTGGTATAGAGATCTTCGACTGGCTGGACGTCGTTGACGCGGGGGACGCGCACTGCCCGCACGGGCTGACCGAGGTCTCACATCGCAACATCCGGGCGAAGGTCGGCGACGTCGCGCGGCTCGGCGTCATCCCAGTGATCATCGGGGGGGACCACTCGATCACCTGGCCGGCGGCGAGCGGGGTCGCCGAGGCGGTGGGCTGGGGTGAGGTCGGCCTGCTGCACTTCGACGCCCACGCCGACACGGCCGACATCATCGACGGGAACCTGGCCTCGCACGGGACGCCCATGCGGCGGCTCATCGAGTCGGGGGCGGTGCGCGGGCGCAACTTCGTCCAGGTGGGGCTGCGCGGGTACTGGCCTTCGCCGGACGTGTTCGCGTGGATGCGCGAGCAGGGTATGCGCTGGCACCTGATGCACGAGATCTGGGAGCGGGGGAGCCGCGAGGTGGTCGCCGAGGCGATCGCGCAGGCGGTGGACGGCTGCCGCGCGCTCTACCTGTCGGTCGACATCGACGTCCTCGACCCGGGGTTCGCGCCTGGGACGGGCACCCCCGAGCCGGGCGGCATGAACCCGGCCGACCTGCTGCGGGCCGTGCGGCAGATCGCGCTGGACACGCCGATCGTCGCCGCGGACATCGTCGAGGTCTCGCCTCCGTACGACCACGCGGAGACGACGGTGAACAGCGCGCACCGGGTCGCGATGGAGATTTTCGCGGCGTTGGCGCATCGCCGCCGTAGCGCGGCCGGTGGGACGGCGGACCTTCCCGCGGGGCTCCCGGAGATGAAAGCTGGGTCTTGAACTCAGGCGGCTGTCGGTTCCTGGTGGAGTTCACCGGCCGTGCCTACCTGGAGGATCCGTCCGCCGCGCATCACGGCCAGGCGGTCGGACAGCGCCAGGGCCTCCTCCCGGTCGACGGTGGCGTGCAGCACGGTCACCCCGACCTGTCGTTGCAACGCCTTGAGCTCGTCGCGCAGGGCGCGGCGCAGCCGTTCGTCCTGGGAGCCGAGGGGGTCGTCCAGCAGCAGCACCCTGGGGCGCAGCACCAGCGCCCGGGCCAGCACGACCCGTTGCTGCTGCTCGGCGGAGAGCTGGGGCGGGCGGCGGCGGGCGTACTCCGACATCTGGACGACGGCGAGGGCGGAGCGGACCCGCGCCGAGGTCCCGGCCCGGCCCGGCATGGTGACGCCCCGCGCGTGCCGCAGGCCGAAGGCGACGTTCGCGGCGACGTCCAGGAAGGGGAACAGGGCGTAGCCGCCGAAGACCGCGTTGACGGGGCGGCGGTGGGCCGGCATGTCGGCGAGGTCCTCGCCGTCAAGACGAACATGCCCGGACGACGGTTCGTCGAGTCCCGAGATCAGCCGGAGGGCCGTGGTCTTGCCGCATCCGGACGGACCGAGAAGGCAGAAGTACTCGCCCGCCCGGACCGTCAGATCGACGCCGTCAACGGCAGCCACGTCCCCGAACCGTCGGCTCAGCCCGACCATTTCGATCTGTCCGCCCCGACGACCACTGTCCGCCATGCTCACCCCCAGATCTCCCGGCCCGCCGTGGTGCGTACCGGGCGGGAACGACAGTCTCACCCCGGCGCGGGATGCGACCGGCCGCCCCGTAATCCACGGGATGTCGAGCGCCTGCGGATGGAGTGCTGTTGGGCGGCAGGTGATTGATCGGGGGTGGCGCGGCGCGGGAACGTCCTCCGGGTAACGAGCTTGGGAACATCCGGGCGGTATCGGCGTGTGAACGGACGTCCGGAACGTCGATGCGGTAACGCCCGGGCTCAGGAACGGGGATCGAGGTGGAGCGCGTCCTCTTCCGCGGTGCGTCGCCACGCCTCGTGGTCGGTCGGCGTGTGCGCGCGATGGGCGCCGTCGGTGCTCTCCACGACCTGATCGAGCCCCGAGTCGTCGAACTCGGAATCGCCGGATGGTCCATCGGGGTAGATATCGGGACCGTCTGCCGAGCCGGAGCCGTTCCTTTCGGCCTCGGCGTAGGGATCCGGGTCCGGGATCTCGGCGGCGAGCTGCCGGTCGAAGGACGAGGCGCGTTCTTCCCGCGGGGTGATCGGATTGCTGATCAGCCTACTCGGCCGGTCCGGTGGATCCCAGCTGTCGTCGAGGGGATCGAGTCCGGCGTCTGTGGATCCGAGGTCGTCGCTGTCGGTGATCTCGGCTCGTTCCAGCGGGCTGTTGCCGTCCATGGGATCGCGGACGTCCCGGTCGGGCTGTTCGGGGTCCGAGGCGGGCCATGTCATCGCTGCCTCCTGTTCCGGCGTGAACGGCCGAGTTGTTCCGTGAACGGCTGCTCCATGAACGGCGGAGCGTGGGTGGCCGGTCGCCACCCGCGCAGTCTCTGACCATGGCCCTTCCCGGGAGCGAGTGGGCTAACCGGGTCATCCGACGAGTAGCCCGGCCGGTCGCCCACCCCCGCTGACGGAAGCCGCGGCAATACCGTATAGCGTCCCCAAATGTGGCTACTGTTGCTGAGCGGATTCTCGGGCAGCTCGCGCGCATTCCCGACGGTCTGGACGACGGCAGTCTGGCCGCGGCGATCAGCGCCAATCGCGCAACGGTGAACCAGGTGTGCCGCCGGCTCGCTGCGCAGGGCCGGTTGGACCGATCGCCGGGTCCTGGCGGGCTGATCGTCAATCGTCTCGTGGACGTCCCCGAGAATGCCGCGACACACGAGCGAACCGGCCCGCCCACACCCGCGCCGGAGCCCGCCCCGCCCCTCGATCCGCCGAACCCCGCGCCGGCCGCGGTCGCCGCCGCCGATCCGCCTGCCGAGCCCGAGCCGGTCGCCGAGCCCGAACCGGTCATGGACGTCGCGGCACCGGCAGCCGTGACCGAGATGCCAGGCCCGGTGGCGGCCGTGGCGGAGCCCGACGTCGAGGTGCCGTCGACGGAGCCGCCTGTGGCCGAAGCTCCGCTGGCCGTGTCGCCGCTGGCCGTGCCGCCGGTGACCGAAGCCGTGGTGCCGACGGCATCCGCGGAATTGGCGGAGCCAGTGGTCCCCGCGGAGCCGGCGCCGGCCGAAGCCTCAGCGGTCGACGCGGACGGGGCGGCCTTGAACGGGGCGGCCTTGAACGAGGCGGCCTCGGATGAAGCCGACGCTGTCGAGGTCCACGCTGCGCAGGTTGAGGCTGTTGAGGTCGAGGCAGCCGCTGAAGAAGTCGGTGCTGTCGAGGCTCACGCCGCCGCCGCCGCCGAGGTCGAGGTCGCCGAGGTCGCGGTCGATGCTGCCGCCGAGGTGGAGGTCACAGGTCCGGCTGAAGTGGTCGCGGCGGTGGTGACCATACCGGTGATGATCGACGAGGTCGCGCCGGTTGTCGAGGTCACCGAGCCGGTGGTTGCCCGTCCCGTCGAACTCGGAGCGCACGCGACCGGTCTCACCGCGGCCGACGGCGCGCCCGTCGCGAACGACGCGCCCGTCACAGGCCTGAACGGTGCCACCGACGTGATCGCGGCGGGCGCCGTGGCACGGGACGAGGATCCCGTCGCGGCGCTGGGTAAGGCGATGGCGGCGCTGGACGAGGCGGTCGCGGCGATCACCAGCGTGGCGGCAGCCGCGGTGCCGTCGCCACGCGTGGCCCAGACGGAGCCCGAGATCCTCGCTTTCGCCACCCCGTCCACCGGAGACGCGCAGGCTTCATCGCCGCGGACTGATCGTTCGCGGCCTGACATGGCGGCGGGTCCTGGCCTTGCCGCCGGGGACGCGCCCGTGGACGACCGGTCCGCGCATGCCGTCCAGGAACCCGCCGCGGCCGATCCCGCGGAGGGGGAGAACCCGTCGTCCGGAGCGGATCCGGTGGCACAGGCCGGCCCGACCGCGCCCGCGGTTCGGCGAACGTGGTGGCGCCGGCTGTTCGTGCGCGGCACCGGATGACAAGCAGTTTGCTGCCGGTGGCGACATGTTCGCTGTCGGTAGCCTGACGCGCGGGGTCCGTGCGGAGCTCGTTGTGCGCGAGCGTCATCCACCAATCATGAGGAGTGCATGTTCATGCGAGCGAGATCGCTCGTCGCTGCCGTCGTGCTGTCGTCGTTGGCTCTTGTTGCCTGCGGTAGCCGCGCGAGTGATTCCGGTTCGTCCGACAACGCGCCGACCGGTGGCACGTCGACCAACACCGCATCCGACACCGGGGTGTCGCCGACCGAGATCAAGGTGGGTGTCATCGCGGGGCTGAGTAGCGGCCTCGGCCCTGACACGTTCTCCGCCTCGCTCTACGGCGCGACCGCCTACTTCGAGGCGCTCAACGCGCGCGGCGGGATCAACGGTCGCAAGATCGACGTGGTCGACTGCGACGACAAGGGCTCCGGCGACGGCAACGTCGCCTGCGTGCGCCAGCTGATCGACGACGACGAGGTGTTCGCGCTCGCCGGGGTGACGGCCTTCGACTACGCCGGCGCCCAGTACGTGAACTCGAAGGGTGTGCCGGACATCGGCGGCCAGCCGGTGTCCGCGGCGTACGACCAGTACCCGCACCTGTACTCGATCTACGGCAGCTACTACCCGCGGGACGGCCGCCGGCCGGGCTTCGACGGGACGCTGTACGCGGGCACCGAGAACTACCGCTGGTTCAAGGAGAAGCTCGGCGCCCGGGTGGCCGGTGTCGTCTACTACAACGTCGCCCCGTCACAGCGCTACGCGACCTCGATCGCCGACGGCCTGCGCGCCGAGGGTTACGAGGTCATCGAGGAGCAGATCAACCTCGGCGCGCCGAACTGGGACGCCGCCGTGCAGGACATGAAGCGGCGCGGCGCCCAGGTCGTCTTCGACGCGATGGACGACGGTGGCAACAGCCAGCTCTGCCAGGCGATGCAGCGCCAGGACCTGACCGTGCAGGCGAAGGTGACCACCGCGCAGGGCATGGCGGGCAACATCGCGCAGATCTACGCGAACTCGCCGCAGTGCCGGAACACCATCTTCGCGACCAGCACGTCGGCGACCTTCTCCGACGAGTCGATCCCCGCGGTCAAGGCGTTCCGGGACGCGGTGGCGGCGCACGTGCCGGCGGACCGCGTCGCGAAGATGAACCAGTGGATGCTCGAGGGCTACGCCTCGGCGCAGTGGCTGGGCGACGCGATGGAGTCCTGCGGGGCGGATCTGACCCGTGCGTGCGTCGAGAAGTTCATGAACCGCTCCGAGCCCTACGACGGTGACGGGCTGCTCATCCCGCGCGGCTTCAGCAAGCTGGCCCAGGCGCCGGCGGAGTCGAAGAACTGCGTGAACGTCGCCCGCTGGCAGGATTCGGCGAACGGCGGCAAGGGCGGTTGGGTCACCCAGAGCGGTGCCTTGAACAGCACCTGCTTCACGGTGCGCAACCTGCCGTACCCGGCGGCCTGACGCCGGCCGGGGCCGTCCGGAAGCACTCCGGACGGCCCCGGACCCGCACCCGGAGAGCCGGCAGGGTCGGCAGGGTCGGCAGGGTCAGAAGAGGATCAGGCGCCGGCGGCGAGCAGTTCGCTCGCGCCGAGTTCCGCCGGTGTGCCGGCGAAGGTGACCTCACCACGGTGCAGCACGTACACCATGTCGGCGAGGGCGAGCGCCTCCTCGGTGTACTGGTCGGCCAGGATCACGGTCGTGCCGGCGTCGGCGACCGTGCCCAGCCAGGCGAACAGCTCGCTGGCGACCTTCGGGGACAGGCCGAGCGACAGCTCGTCCACCATGAGCACGGACGGGCGCGCCAGCAGGGCGCGGGCCAGCGCCAGCATCCGGCGCTCACCGCCCGACATCGATCCGGCCCGCTGGCCCAGCCGCTCCCGGAGCCGGGGGAAGGCATCCAGAGCGGGCGAGATGTCCGGGTTCCCGCTCGCCTCGGCGATGATCTGCAGGTTGTCGCGGACGGACAGCGTCGCGAACACGGCGCGCTCGTCCGGGACCAGCATCAGCCCGCGCCGCGCCCGGTTCACCGTGGTCATCTTCGTGATCTGCTCGTCGCGCCAGGAGAGCGCGCCGCTGCGCAGGGGGATGAGCCCGGCGATGACCCGCAGGGTCGTGCTCTTGCCCGCGCCGTTCGCGCCGAGCAGCGCCGTCACCGCGCCAGAGGGAATCGCCATGGTGATGCCGTGCAGCACCTCGATGGTCCGGTACCCGGCCCGTGCGTTCTCCAGCCTCAGCTCGACGGCCGGCAGCTCACCGTCAGCCGGCAGCTCACCCGCGTCGGCCTGCTGTCCGATGCCGGCGGACGGGCCGGACTGCGGGCCGCGCTGCGAGGGCGGGCCGGCGGGCTCGAACCGGCCGACGCCGCCGAGCTGCCCGTGTTGCCCGTACCGGTCGGGGTCGCTGTGGGAGGTCACCGGTTCTCCAGGAGGGCGCGGTAGTGGTGCGGCGGGCGGATCATCGCCCGGCCGAAGACATGGCCTGGGAGCCGGCCGCCGGCGAACCGGCCGCGGCGACGCCCGGCCCGAGGGAGGTCGTCGCCTGCGAGGTCAGCGGCCCCTGCGCCAGGTACACCGAGCGGACGGTCGGGTCGTCGCGGACCGTCTCCGGTGCGCCCTCGGCGACCACGCGGCCGCCGACCATCGCGTAGACCCGGTCGACGACGCGGAACACCAGGTCCACGTCGTGGTCGACGAGCAGGATCGCCACGCCGTCGTCGGCGATCCGGCGGACCAGCACCGACAGCTTCTCGGTCTCGGCGGCGTCGAGCCCGCTCGCCGGCTCGTCCAGCAGCAGCACGTCGGGACGGGCGCACAGCGCGCGGGCGAACTCGACGAGCCGCAGCGCGCCAGTGGGCAGCGTTCCGGCGACGGTCCCGCGGATGTCCTCGAGCCCGAGTGAGCCCAGGACCTCCTCGACGACCCCGAGCGCGTTCCCCCGGCCGCGTGAGCCCATCCCGAGCAGGCCGCCCGCGTAGTCGCGGCGCCGGTTCTCCGCGGCGACGAGCAGGTTGTCGGCGACGGTGAGGCTCGGGAACAGCGAGGGCACCTGGAAGGTCTGCACCAGGCCGCGCCGGGAGCGGGCGTCCGGGCGCATCTTGGTGATGTCGCGCCGGCCGAGGTGCACGCGGCCCTCGTCGGGCTGCTCGACGCCGGTGAGCAGGCTGAACAGGGTGGACTTGCCGGCGCCGTTCGGGCCGATGAGGCCGGTGACCTGGCCGCTGGGCACGTCCATGTCGACATGCTCGACGGCCGTCAGCCCGCCGTAGCGGCGGACCAGGCCACGGGCCCGCAGATCGTCGCGGCTCATGACGCGCCTCTCTCGACCGGGTATCCGGGCAGGTGCGGTCGGTGCCCGACCAGCTCCCGGCCGTCTGTGGAGTCGTCCGCCGCCGTGCGGGCGCTCGGCAGCGCGTCCAGGCTCAGCCCGGTGCGGGCGGCGTGTGCGGCGACCGCGCTCAGCAGCGCCGCGCCGAAGGCGGTCGGTGCCGGTGCTCCCGGCGGCAGCACGATCCGCAGCTCGCCGAGAGCCGCTCCGCCGCCGGCGCCCGGGACACCGGGCACGTGGCCCGCGGCGCCGCCCGCGGCGAGACGGGCGCTGGCATGGCGGGTGGGCTGCGGCGCGGGGACGAACTCGTCGGCCAGCGTGCGGGCGACCAGCGCGAAGCCGGCCCGGACCGCGGACGCGAGGCCGCCGGGCATCCAGCCCAGCGCCAGGGCGAGGATGCCGACCGCGAGGATCGACGAGCCGGCCGGGGCCAGCACGTCGATGGTGACGATGAACGCCGCCGCGATGATCGCCCCGGCGGCGCTGTCGGCACCGAAGACGATCACGGCGGTGAACCACAGCAGGCTCTGCAGCGGCGCGAAGTCGTCCGCCGCGAACGAGGAGGAGCTGAAGGTCAACAGCCCGCCGCCGAGGCCGGCCACGACCGAGGAGACGGTGAACGCGAGCAGTTTGAGGTTGCGGACGTCCACCCCGACCGCCGCGGCGCCCTCGGTGTGGTCGCGGACGGCGAGCAGGGCCCGGCCGAGCCGGCCGTGGTGCAGGTTGCGCACAACCAGCAGGCCGACGGCCAGGCAGACCAGCTCGAAGATGTAGAAGGCCTCGTCGGTCAGTTCGGAGCCGAAGAACGTCAGCGGGTCGACGTACAGTCCGGTCGCGAAGGTCGGCTGCTCGAAGACGAAGCGGCTCACGACCGCGCCGACCGCGAAGGTCGTCAGCGCGAGGGTCAGCCCGCGCCGACGGATCGCCGGCCATCCGGTGATCAGCCCGATCGGCGCGACCAGCAGCGCGCCCAGGAACATCGCCCACATGCCGGGGATCGCCGGGATGCCGAACAGATCGCCGTTGGCGAGCTTGAGGGTGAGCAGGGCGCCCAGGCCCGCGTAGCCGGCGACGCCGAGGGAGAGCTGGCCGCTGTAGCCGGTGAGGATCACCAGCGAGAGGAAGATCAGGGCCAGGGCGGGCACCATGAACGCCGAGCGCAGGTCGGCCGGGGCGAAGGTCAGCGGGGCCAGTAGCAGCGCGGCACCGCCGAGCTTGCCGAGGATGTCGCGCCGGGCCTCGTGCCGGCTGACCGGGCCGGCGGGGGGAGCGCCCCGGCTGGAGAAGCTCCCGGTCGAGCCGGAGTCGCCGTTGCCCAGCTCGCGCAGCTTGGGTACCACGAGCAGCAGCACCAGCAGCGCGAAGATGAACAGGTTGGACTGCAGAACGATGAGGATCTGGCCGGCGTCACCCTCGAGGGTGAACTGCTTGAGCTCGCTCTGCAGGACGGCGATGCCCAGCGCGGTCAGCACCGCCACCGGCATGCTCGACAGCCGGGCGGCCACGACGACGGCGAACGTCTCCAGGACGAGCAGGGTCAGCCCGTACGGGTTGAGCTGGAACCGGGGCGCCAGCAGGATGCCGGTGAGGCCGGCCATCGTGGTGCCCAGCGCCCACCCGGCCGCGGCGACCCGGTCGGCGGGCACGCCGGAGAGCTCGGCGAGCTGGCGGTCGTCGACGACGGCCCGGATCTGGCGGCCGAACTTCGTCTTCGCCGCGATGAGCCCGAGCACGATGCAGAACGCGACGACCATGGCCAGCTCGGCCAGGGCGTCGACGCCGATGCGGGTGTCACCGAAGATCGTGACCGACTCGTTCGGGAAGATGCTCGGCGCGTCGCTGCGGGAGCCCAGGCCCCAGATGCCGGCCGTCATGCCGAGCGTGAGGACCAGGACGCCGAGGCTTGCGACCAGCGACTCGGCGGCGGAGGCGCGTCGACGGGCGAGCGGGCGGAACACGAGCCGTTCGAGTAGAAGCCCGATGCCGGGGGAGAGGATGCCGAGGGCGATCACCGCGGCCAGCCAGATCGGCAGGTCCCACTCGACGACCATCTCGCGGAACACGTACGCGACCAGGGTCGCGATTCCGCCCTGCGCGAGGTTGAGAACGCCGTTGGTGCGGTAGGTGACCAGCAGCCCGATGCCGGAGAGGGCTGCGATGGCCCCGATGGAGATGCCGGCGAGAGCAAGATCGATACTGGTCATCCGGTCACCCCGGGAAGGGTGTCGACGGTGCCCATGGTTTCAGTGCCCATGGTGTCGCCCCGGGCCCGCTCAGTACCGCTGGCCGGGCGCGGCGGTGCTGATCTCGGTGGCGCCGGTGTGGTTCGACATGGCGGGCTGACCGGGGTGGCCGCCTGCGCCGGTGTGCTCCCCGTTCGCCGCGCCGCTGGCGGCGGCCGCGATGATCAGCGTGTGCAGGTCGTCGACCTGGCCGGCGAGCCGGTTCTGCGCGGCCTGCGTCGCGTCGACCCGGTCGGCGATCAGCAGGGCGCTGCCCACAAGGACGAGCGCAAGCCCGCCGAAACCGCCGGACACGACGTACGGCAGCTGGTAGGCCACGTCGGTCTCCTTGGAGACCCCCAGGTAGCACCCCAGTAGCAGGACTCCGCCCGCCGCCGCGACCACCCACCCCCGCAGCGCTCGCACGACATCGACGACGAGGCGCGACGTAGGTCGCGCTCCGGCGGCGGCTGCGGTCTGCTCGTCCACTTCGTCTCCCCCAAGGAGCGTGTCGGCTGTGCCCGTCGCCATGACGCGCCGCGGGGCACGTCCAGCGTGCCTCGCTGTGAATCCCCGACGACAGCCGCCAGATTAGTGCGCGGAGCTCACCAGGTGGAGTGTCAGGTTGGGCGAGGGCAGTTCCCGGCCAGGTGTTGGCGGGCACGCGGCATCCACGCGGATACCACCCTGGGAGGATATGTCCCGCTTCAATCCGCCTTATCGAGGCCTACCCACCAGACATCTGTCGGCAACCGGTCACCGTCCGTCCGGTGTTTTTTTCCGGGCGGACGGCGACCCATGCGTGACCGTTGGTGGAGATGGCCCGAAAGTGCCGGCCAGGGACCGGGCCGGTGTGAGCCCGGTGAGCCTCAGCCCTCGGCGAGACCGGCCTCGGCGAGACCGCTGTCGGCGGGCTCGCTGGGCTGGCGCGGGAGCGGCGGCGCGAACACCGGGGTGGCCGCCGCCGAGCACGGCCCCCCGGCGAGCACGTCGCCACCGGTCAGGTCGTCGTCGAGCAGGCCGCCGCCGAGGGCGCCACCGCCTATCGGGCCGTCGAGCGGCTCGCAGCGGTCCGCCCACACCCGGCGCCGGCCGGTGGTCGACCTGTCCTCGACCTGAAGCGGCGTGGGCACGCCGTTCAGCATCGCCTGCAGGTGCGCCCATTCGTGCGCCAGGTCCCAGGTCGCGAACGACCCGAGGTGCTCACCCTCGTAGTCGTAGACATGGAAGGGACGGCTCACCTGCTCCCCTCTCCGGCCGGGGACGGCCCGTAGCCCGGACCGTCCTCTCCCGCTCGCGGTCACGTAACTCCCTGCGCTGCGGCCGGTGCCTGGACCGGCATCGGCCGGGCTTCGGCCGCAGTCATCGTGTCACGCCGGCCCGGAGCCGATCGGGCATACCGGCGAAAGCCCCGCCGAAATCGCTGACGGTCCGACGGACACCGCCGTCACGAGACGATCGGGACGTCGCCGCGCCGCGCCGCGACCGGCTCGGGCACCGCCGTCGAGCGCCAGGCATCCGCGACGATCTTCTCGATGGTCGAGGACGGAGAGGTCCAGCCCAGGTCGGCCCGGATCCGGCGGCTGTCGGCGATGAGCGCTCTGGGTTCGGGCACCGGGGGCAGGGTCACCCGCGGCACGTCCCGGCCCGTCACGCTCTCCACCGTCCGCAGCACGTCGGTGACGCTCACGCCGAGGCCGCTGCCGACGTTGTAGACGGTGCAGCGGCCCGGCACGGTCGCCCGCAGCGCGGTCAGGTACGCCCGCGCCATGTCGACGACGTGGACGTACTCGCGGATCGACGCGCCGTCACCGTTCACCCGGAAGGCGTCGCGCCGGCCCGTTGCGACGCCGAGCGCGGCCGGGATGATCCGGCTGCTGTCCCGGTCGGCGTGCGAGCCGACCGCCCCCGCGACGTTGAACGAGCGCAGCACGACGGCGCCCAGCCGCCCGGTGGCGGCCTGGTAGGCCACCGCCTGCTCCGCGGCGAGTTTCGAGGCGCCGTAGGGATTCGTCGGCGCGGGTGCGCGTGTCTCCGGGATCGGTGAGGTACCCGTGTCCCCGTAGACGGCGCAGCTCGAGCCGAAGACGAACCGCGGGGCCACCCCGGTGGCCCGGGTGCCCGCGTCGAGGGCCGCCAGCAGGTTGGTCGTGCCCGTGACGTTCGCCGCGAAGTACCGCAGCGGCGTCTCGCGGGACTCCCGCACCCTGGTCAGAGCGGCGAGGTGGCACACCCCGTCGAACCCGCGGCTGACGCCCGCCGCGGCGAGCTGGCGTGGTTCGAGCAGGTCGGCCTGGACCACCTCGATCACCCTCGACAGCCTTGTCCGGGCCGTCGCGTCCCGGACGAGCGCGGTCACCTGGTGGCCGGCGGCCGCGAGCAGGTCGGCGGTGACGCCGCCGACGAACCCGGACGCGCCGGTGACGAGGATGCGCACAGCGGCCTGATCAGACCGATGCCCGCATGCGCAACCCGGGCAGGAGGGTCTCCCGGTGGCGCCAGGCGAGCTCCAGGCAGGCGGCGGCGGAGGGAGCGAGCGGCTCGGTGTCGACGAGCCGGCGCAGGGAGGCCTGGGTGAACGGGATCCCCTCGTGCGCCTGCCGGCCCGGCCCCGTCGAGACGACCGACCCCTCGGCGTTCGTCCGGACCATGTCGGCGAACAGCGTGTCGAACGTGTCGGCCTCCACGACCAGGACGGTGAGGATCTCGCCGAACAGGGTGAGCGCGTCGAGGCCCATGCCGAAGCAGAAGACCCGCAGCGTGCCCGCGCGGCGCGCCTGCTCGAAGGAGCGGAACGGCTCGTCGGTGTCGTAGTCGATCGGCCGGGACGAGCTGCCGTCGTGCTCGGCGTTACCCAGCAGTTCCTCGCTGAGCTCGCGCATGACGTTGCGCCACAGGTCGAAGTCGGCCTCGTGGTGGAACGGGGTGATCCCGGACGGCTGGAACACCCCCGCGGGCAGCACGTGGTACACCCCGCCCGCCGTCGCCACCGAGCCGGCGCTGCGCCGGTGCAGGACGAAGCTGGCGCTGCCCCGGTCGAGCCGGATCGTCAGGGTGTTGATGGAGGGCAGCGCGACCCGCCCGGCGAGGTCGAACGGATCGCCGATGCGGCGCCGGAACGGCAGCGCGGGCCAGGCGAGCTCGCCGCCCATCATCGCCGCCGCGGTCTCGTGCGCCACGGTCTCGCAGACGTCGACGGCGTCGAAGTAGGTGGTGTGGCCGAAGGTGAGGGTAGGGGGGGCACCCTCGGCCTCGGCGACGTCCAGCAGCCGGAAGCTGAGCCGGTTCTCGAACAGGGTCGGCCGGTCGAGGTCGCGCATCGCCCGGGTGTAGCGCTGGTAACGCGACTGCGCGCCGCCGTCGCCGACCAGCGGGCGGGTGGCGTCGGCCTCCGGCTCGGCGCCGGTGATCGCCGGCTCGCCCGCCGACTGCTCCCAGCGCAGGCCGATGTCGTTGATGTCCACCGGGGTGTCCCACACCCAGCCGGGACGGGCCAGCAGCCCGTTGCCGAGACGGTAGGCCTCCGGGTAGAGCCGGGCCGCGGCGCGGGCCAGGCTGATCCGGTGGTGGTTCAGGTGGTCCCGGGTCAGCCGCCAGGCGCGCTGGCTGCCGGCGACCTTCTCGACCGCGGAGCCGCGCGGTGGCTCACGACGCCGGTCGGCCAGACCGCCCGGGGCGAGTCCGACGTCCTCGGGTGACAGACCGAGGTTGCGTGCGATGTGGCGCAGCGTGGAGATGTCGTGGATCGCCCGCCGCCCGCTCTCGACCTTCGACACATAGGACTGGTCGAAGCCGAGGAGATCGGCGAGTTGCTGCTGGGTCAGGCCATGGGCCTGCCGGTACGCCCGTAGCAGCGATCCAATTCCAACGCTTGTTGGAGTTGGTCGCGGGGGGGTCCACAGCCAGGTTTGTCCAGTCACCCGCTGTCCTCTCGTCCGGCGTCGGAGTAACGCGAAGTGAGCATAACGAGTCGGGCATCTAGGAGCGCACACACATAAATCGAACTGTGTCTATTAGCCGAGTTTTATAGCTGACCGCGACGCCGTATGTACTTGCTGTCAATGGCTCGGGGACATGGCGAACTCGTAGCGCGACGTTCCGCCGTCTCGGCGGGCGTCCGCCGGGAAATCTCGGGGGAGCACATCTTGGCCACCGGGGGCACTTCTTGCCGCCCCCGAAGCGCTCGTCAGCGATCACCGGTTCGGGATCCCGTCCGCCAGATCAAGGAAGACGACCACGACGATCAACGCAAAGACCCAGCGCAGCAGGCCCATTCGCCCCCACACGTCGCGGAGCAGGCCGCGCCCCGCGCGCCCGCCGATCACCAGAAGCGCAAGCAGCGCGCCGCCGACGACAACGAGGAAAACCCCGGCATAGCTACGATCCACGCCCAGGACGATCTCATGGTCGAGGGGTTCTCGGGACAGTAACGGGGTGGGTACTCGCGATGTCGCGCGTAACGGGCGGATTCCGTGTCCTGGCGTCGATCACGGAGCCCCTGCTCGGGCGTTCTTGATTACGCTGAGTAAGTAGGAGGCGTGATGTGAATCACATAGCCTCTTAGGTGTTCGGGGCCGCTCTCAGGCATACCCACCTGCCCACCGGGGTACACAAGACCCCGCACTCGGCAGCCCGGGTCAGCCGCTCGACGGCGTAGGGGTGCTCGCCCGGCCGGCCGCACCGCCATCGGCCCGGCCACGCACCCGAGGACTACCCGACCCCCTGTCGGCGGACCACCCCGCCGGGCCTGATGGACTACCCCGCGGCCACCCAGAGGGCTACCCCACCCTCGTCCCTAGGCCCCGCGCACGTTCCTGCCCGTCACGTGCCGCCACCCGCCCCCGCGACCGCCGCCACCCGGGCCGTGGCCGGCCACCCGCCGCGGCCCGCGGGTTCGTCCGATGTGGTGCACCGGAAGCCTGTCGTCCCTACCCTGTTCCGGATGTCCACGGCGCTTCTGACCGATCACTACGAGTTGACCATGCTGCGGGCGGCTCTGCGCTCCGGCGCGGCCGAACGCAGAGCGGTCTTCGAGGTCTTCACCCGGTCCCTGCCCGCCGGCCGTCGCTTCGGAGTCATGGCCGGCACCGGGCGCCTGCTCGCCGCGCTCGCCGACTTCCGGTTCGGCCCGGCCGAGATCGACCACCTGTCCGCGACCGGCGTCGTGGATCCCGACACGGCCGACTGGCTGGCCTCCTACCAGTTCCGTGGCGACGTCGACGGGTTCGCCGAGGGCGAGCCCTTCCTGCCCGACACCCCCGTCCTCGTGGTGGAGGGCACGTTCGCCGAGTGCGTCCTGCTGGAGACCCTCGTCCTGTCGGTGCTCAACCACGACAGCGCCATCGCCGCCGCCGGCAGCCGCATGGTCGCCGCCGCCGGCGACCGGCCGTGCATAGAGATGGGTGGCCGGCGCACCCACGAGCAGGCCGCGGTCGCCGCCGCGCGGGCCGCCTGCCTCGTCGGCTTCACCGCGACGTCCAACCTGGAGGCGGCGCGCCGCTACGGCGTGCCCAGCGCAGGCACGAGCGCGCACGCTTTCACCCTCGCGCACCACGACGAGGCGGCGGCGTTCGCGGCCCAGGTCGCGGCACTCGGCGCCGGCACGACCCTGCTGGTGGACACCTACGACATCCCGACCGGGATCGCCAACGCCGTGGCCGCGGCGGGCAGCGAGCTCGGGGCGATCCGCATCGACAGCGGGGACCTCGCCGGCGGCGCCCGGGCGGCCCGCACCCAGCTCGACCAGCTCGGCGCCGAGTCCACCCGGATCATCGTCACCGGCGACCTCGACGAGCACTCGATCGCCCGCCTGGCCTCGGCCCCCGTCGACGGCTACGGCGTGGGCACCAGCCTGGTGACCGGGTCGGGCGCACCCACCGCCGGCTTCGTCTACAAACTCGTCGAGGTCGACGGTGAGCCGGTCGTCAAGACTTCTGTGGGCAAGCGCAGCCGCGGCGGGCGCAAGGACGTCCTGCGCCGCCTGGGCCCGGACGGACTGGCCGTCGCCGACCTGGTCATCCCCAGAGCACCCCTCGACCGCTCCGCCGCCGGTGCGTCCGCTGCCCGCGTACCTGGCGGAGAGGCGCTGGACGGGGCTGTGGGTCGCCGGGACCGTCATCTCCTCGTCCCCCTGATGCGTGGCGGCCAGCTCGTCGCGGACACGCTCGTCGGCGCGGCCGGAGTCGCCCGGGCCCGGGAGCACCACCGGCTCGCCCTGGAGTCCCTACCGGCCGGCGCGCGCGAGGTCTCCTTCGGACGTCCGTGCCTGCCGGTCGTGGTCGCAGCGGCGGAGCCGCGGACCTCCTTCTGACCGGTGAAGCCGCGGGCACCGCGGACAGGGGCGCGCCGGCACGCCTGTCGGGGAGAGGGGTGCCGGCGCGGGTGCCGGGGCGGACGGCCAGACTTGACCGGTGGCCTCCGTCTCGTCGGCGAACGTGACGTCCGGCGCGACTGGCGGCGACCAGGCCCGGATACCGGCCGTCGCCGTCAGCGTCGACGTCGTCCTGCTGACCCTGCGCGCCGGACGGCTGTGCGTCCTTGTCATCCAGCGCGACAGTGAGCCGTTCCGCGGTTGCTGGGCGCTGCCCGGCGGCTTCGTCGGCCCGGACGAGGACCTCGACTCCTCCGCGCTGCGCCAGCTCGCCGAGGAGACCGGGGTGACCACCGCCGGCCACCTCGAGCAGCTGCGCACCTACGGCTGCCCGACCCGGGACCCGCGGACCCGGGTCGTCAGCGTCGCCTACCTGGCCCTGCTGCCGAACCTCCCGCAGCCCACCGCGAGCGGGGACGGACCGCAGGCCCGCTGGTGGCCGGTCGAGGACCTGGGCTCCCCGGACGGTCCTACCCTGGCCTTCGACCATCCGCAGATCGTCTCGGACGGAGTCGAGCGGGCGCGCGGCAAACTCGAGTACACGTCGCTGGCGGCCGCCTTCTGCGAGGAGCCGTTCACCCTGGCCGACCTGCGCCGGGTGTACGAGGCTGCCTGGGGCGTGGTCCTGGACCCGCCCAACTTCCGGCGCAAGGTGCTCTCCACCCCGGGCTTCGTCGTCGCGGTCGGCCAGCGGGCCTCCCCACGCGGCGGCGGCCGCCCAGCCGAGCTCTACCGCCTCGGCTCCGCGACCGCCCTACACCCCCCGCTACTCCGCCGCTCGGTCTAGACGCCCACCAACAGCCGATCCAGTCGGTTCCGGCGCCTTCGGGGTCGCCGGAGCTCCCTGTCCTGGCGTGCATGAGGGGCCGGGCTTGCGGGCCGGGTGTTTCCCCGGGACCTGGCATCAGGAGGTTCGCGACCCGGGCTCATCGCCGGGGTCTCGCATCGCCGGGGTGTTCGCGGGCCGGGTGCTCCGCCCTGTTTGCTCTCCGTCTCCGCGCGTTTGTTCCGGTCTCAGGGTGAGTCCGTCGCTCCGAGTGGTTCATGCTCCGACTGAGGTGGTCGCTCCGCACGGTCCGCGAACCGTCCGCGCTGTTTGCTTCGCGACGGGGATCGCGACCCGCCGTGCCCGGACTCCAGCCCTCCGAACTGTTCCCTCAGAGCGGCGCCTGCCGGGCGATGCCGCGCTGGGCGCCCGGGCCACGGGGACCGGCCGCGCCGCGCTGGGGGTGGGGTGGGTGCGCGGCGACTGTCGGTATCGGGGCGGGCTGGGCTGGCGGTGCTGCGTGGCGGTGATCACGGGTGTCGGGCGGGGTCGGGCCTGCGGCGCGGGCCTGGTGCGGCCGGGACCACGGTGTCCGTCGTTCCGGAGATCACAGCGGTGTCCGTTGTGACCGTGCGCGACGCAGGGCCGGTCCCCGTGAAGTCCCGATCGGGAGGCGTAACAATAGACGTCGTGTCCGTCACTGCCGTGTCTCCGATTGACGTCGAGGACGTCGAGGACTCCCCCGAAGACGATCGCCTCTGGGTGACCATCGTCTGGAACGACCCGATCAACCTCATGTCCTACGTGACGTACGTCTTCCGCAAGCTCTTCGGGTACAGCGAGCGGAAGGCGACCAAGCTCATGCTCGACGTCCATCACAAGGGGCGGGCGACGGTGGCGTCCGGCACCCGGGAGGAGATGGAGGCCGCGGCGGAGCGGCTGCACACCTACGGCCTGTGGGCCACCATCGCCCAGGACTGAACGTCGCGGGCTGAACGTGATCGGGAGCGGATGATCGGGAGCGGAGGCGTGTGAACGGGTTCCGGCGCACCAGGGCCGGGATCGAGCTGCGGCTGCCCCGGCTCGAGTCGTCCCTGCTCACCGAGCTGTTGGGTCAGGTCGACGCGTTGCTGGAGGCGCCGCCGGTCGACGATCCGCTGGAGGCGCTTGTCGGGCTGCGCGACACCGCCCCGCCGCCCCCGGAGGATCCCGCGGTCGCGCGGCTGCTGCCCGACCCCTACCCGGACGACCCGCTGGCCTCCGGGGACTTCCGGCGCCGGCGTACCGACGAGGCCCTGGCCCGTAAGCGTGACGCGGCCCGGCGCGTGCTGGCGGCCGTGCCGGCGCCCGGTGCCGTCCTGGTGCTCGACGAGGACGCGGCGCAGGACTGGCTGACCGTCCTCAACGACCTGCGGCTGGTGCTCGGCACGCGGCTCGGTCTCACCGACGACGAGTCGACCGCCGAGCTGGAGAATCTCACGCCCGAGGATCCGCGCCGGCCGATCGCCGCGGTCTACGCGTTCCTGACCGAGCTGCTCGACGAGCTCACCCGGGCGCTGCTCTAGGCCGAGCCAGGCCGGTCCGGGTCAGGGCCCGAGGCCGGTCCCGGGCCCTGACCCGAACCGGGCCCGGGGCGGATCGGTGCATCCGGTCCCGAAGTGGGGCGGTTCCCCGGCGCCGTAACCTGGTGCGAGCCGGTCGTGGTCAGGTCTGTGTTCACATGGACGCCCGATCCGGCCCGTTCGCGTCGTACGGTTGTCGCGTGCTGCGCATCGACCGAACCCACTACGAGGCGATCGTCGCCCATGCCCGCCGCGACCATCCCGACGAGGCGTGCGGCGTCATCGCCGGGCCCGAGGGTTCGGATCGGCCGGAGCGTCACATCCCGATGGTCAACGCCGCACGCTCACCCACCTTCTACGAGTTCGACCCGGCCGAGCAGATCAAGGTGTGGAACGAGATGTTCGACCGCGACGAGGATCCGGTCGTGATCTACCACTCCCACACCGCCACGGAGGCGTACCCGTCGCGCACCGACATCTCCATCGCGGGGTACCCCGAGGCGCACTACGTCCTCGCCTCGACGCGGGATCCGGAGACGATCGAGTTCCGTTCCTTCCGGATCGCGGACGGTGAGGTCACCGAGGAACCCGTGGAAATCCTCTGACGCCCATGTGACGTTCTCATAGAGCGGCGGCGACGGACGCGCGTGGTGGGATGCCTGTGAGCGAAGGGCATCCGGTCGCGCGAGCCCGTGACCTGCCGGGCGGTACCGACGGCCCCGCGGAACCGACGCCTGCGGACCGACGCCCCGCAGCACCGATGGCCTGCAGTATCGATGGCCTGCAGCACCGATGACGCAGTACCGATGCAGTACCACCGCCCACGCCGGGCGGCGCGCCGCGGCGGACCCGCCGGCGGCACCAGAGGAAGGAGCACCATGGCAGTCCAGGTCCGTGTGCCGACGATCCTGCGCAGCTACACGGGAGGCGCCAAGCTGGTCGAGGGCACGGGCGACACGCTCGCGGCGCTCTTCCACGACCTCGACTCCCGGCACCCCGGGCTGCGCGGGCGGCTGATCTCCGGCGAGGGTGACGGCGAGCTCCACCGCTTCGTCAACATCTACGTCAACGACGAGGACGTCCGCTTCCTGGGCAGCCTCGACGCCAAGCTCAGCGACGGCGACAATGTGACTATTCTCCCCGCCGTCGCCGGTGGCTCCGCCACCGTACCGGCGACTTTGGGCGAGGTGACTATTCTCCCCGCCGTCGCCGGTGGCTCCGTCACCGTTGACTCCGCTGCCGACGACCTAGCCGGCGGCTGCGCTCGGGTGCCGATCTCGTCCGGCATGGCTACCCGGCTCTTCTGATCAGGGCGGCAGGTCCCTACTCATGCGTTACGACTCCCTGGTGGACTCGGTAGGCCGAACCCCGCTGGTCGGACTGCCTCGGTTGTCTCCCTCTGCGGAGGTCCGACTCTGGGCGAAGCTGGAACAGGACAACCCCACCGGTTCGATCAAGGACCGGGCGGCACTGTGGATGATCGCGGACGGGGAGAAGCGAGGACTGCTCACCCCGGGCGCGACCGTCCTCGAGCCCACGTCCGGCAACACCGGGATCTCGTTGGCGATGGTCTGCAGCCAGAAGGGGTACCGGCTGGTCTGCGTGATGCCGGAGAACACCTCCGTGGAGCGCCGCCAGCTGCTCCAGATGTGGGGGGCCGAGATCGTCTCGTCCCCGGCGGCCGGCGGCTCGAACGAGGCGGTCGCGGTGGCCAAGCGGCTCGCGGCGGAGAACCCCGACTGGGTGATGCTCTACCAGTACGGCAACCCGGCGAACGCGCAGGCGCACTACGAGACGACCGGCCCGGAGATCATGGAGGACCTGCCGGGTATCACCCATTTCGTGGCGGGGCTCGGCACCACCGGGACGCTGATGGGTACCGGTCGCTACCTGCGGGAGCACAAGCCCGACGTCGTGATCGTCGCGGCCGAGCCGCGGTACGGCGAGCTCGTCTACGGGCTGCGCAACATCGACGAGGGCTTCGTCCCGGAACTCTACGATGCCTCGGTGCTGACCTCGCGGTACTCGGTCGGCCCCCGGGACGCGCTGCGCCGCACGCGCGAGCTCGTCCAGCAGGAGGGGATCTTCGCCGGGATCTCGACGGGGGCGATCCTGCACGCCGCCCTCGCGCAGGCCGACCGCGCGGTGCGGGAGGGACGGCGGGCCGACATCGCCTTCATCGTCTGCGACGGTGGTTGGAAGTACCTGTCGACCGGTGCGTACGCCGGCACGCTCGCCGAGGCCGAGGCCGCGCTCGAGGGGCAGCTCTGGGCCTGAGCGCGTAGCCGCGAACCCCGCCCCGCCCCGTTCTGGCCCATCGGCGCGGGGCGGTGCCGGCGTGCGACCGCGGCGCCGGGCCGCCCGGGGCCACGGTCGCACGCCGTTTCAGCGTGGAGGCGGCGCCAGCGTGCCGATGAACGCGGCGAGGCTGCGTAGCGCCCGGCCCCGGTGGCTGATCAGGTCCTTCTCGTCCGCTGTGAGCTCGGCGTTGGTCCGGGTCGAGCCTTCGGCGACGAACAACGGGTCGTAGCCGAAGCCCCCCGTGCCCCGTGCCCGGGTGAGCAGCCGCCCCCGCAGGGTGCCGTAGACGACGTGCTCGACGCCGTCCGGGGTGACCAGCGCCGCGGCGCACACGAACGCCGCGCCGCGCCGCTCCTCGTCGACGTCGTCGAGCTGGGCCAGCAGCAGGGCGTTGTTGGCGGCGTCCCGGTCGGCCCGGCTTCCGTCACGGATCCCGGACCAGCGCGCCGAGCGCACCCCGGGCATCCCGGCGAGCTCGTCCACGGTGAGCCCGGAGTCGTCGGCGATCGCCGCGAGACCCGTAGCGGCCACGGCGGCGCGTGCCTTGATGAGGGCGTTCTCGGCGAAGGTCGAACCTGTCTCGGGCACCTCGGGGCCGTCGGGCAGCGCGACGACGTCGACGTCCAGCCCGGTCGCGGCGAGGATGCGGCCCAGCTCGGCCAGTTTCGCCTCGTTGCGGCTGGCGAGCACGACCTGGCGCGGCACCGCGCTCACCGAGCTCACCGTGACCCCGTGCCCTTCCCACCACTGCCGGCAGTGGCGCGTTCCGGGGCGGGCGGGCCGGCGGCCGGCGGGGCGGCCAGCGCGGCGTTCTGGATCTCGGTCAGGCGGGTGCAGCCGGCCACGGCGAGGTCGAGCAGCTCGTCGAGCGTCGACCGTTCGAACGGGGTGCCCTCGGCCGTCCCCTGGACCTCGACGAAGCCACCCGCGCCGGTGCGGACGACGTTCATGTCCGTGTCGGCGGTCGAGTCCTCGGTGTAGGCGAGGTCGAGCATGGGCACGCCGCCGACCACGCCGACGCTGACCGCGCAGACACTGGTGACGATCGCCGCGGGACGTCCCAGCCACCGGCAGGCGTCGGCGAGCGCCACGTAGGCGCCGGTGATCGCGGCGGTGCGGGTGCCGCCGTCGGCGAGCAGCACGTCGCAGTCGATGGCGATGGTGTTCTCGCCGAGGGCCTTCAGGTCGATCGCGGCCCGCAGGCTGCGCCCGATCAGCCGGGAGATCTCGTGGGTCCGCCCGCCGATCCGCCCGCGGACGGACTCCCGGTCGTTGCGGGTGTGCGTGGCTCGCGGCAGCATCGAGTACTCGGCCGTCACCCAGCCCAGGCCGCTGCCCTTGCGCCACCGGGGCACCCCCTCGGTGACGGAGGCCGCGCACAGCACCCTGGTCCGGCCGGCGGAGATCAGCGCCGACCCCTCCGCGTGCTCCTGCCAGCCCCGCTCGATCGTCACGTCGCGGAGCTGGTCCGTGGTTCTGCCATCGACTCTGATCACGGGAGGAGACCCTATCGGCGCAGGCCGGCCGGGGTTGCGCCGGACGGCCCGCGAGCGTGCTCAGACGTGTTCAGACGTGGTCAGATCTCGTAGGAGGTGCCGGTGCTCGCGAGCGTCAGATCGCCGTCGAACGCGTCCGCGGCCTCGCCGTGGGTGCGTTCCACGTTGCCCCAGGGCACGAGGTGGGTCAGCACCAGCCGCCCGACACCGGCGCGGGTCGCGTGCTCACCGGCGTCCTTGCCGGTCAGGTGCAGGTCGGGCGGGTTGTCCTCGCCGTCGAGGAACGACGCCTCGCACAGGAACAGGTCGCTGTCGTGGGCCAGCCGGACGAGCCGGTCGCACACCCCGGTGTCGCCGGAGTAGGTGAGCGTCTTCCCGCCGGCCGTCACCCGCACCCCGTAGGCCTCGATCGGGTGCGCGACCCGGGCCAGGTCGATGGCGAACGGCCCGACGTGCAGGCGGCCGGGACCGATCGTGCGGAAGTCGTAGATGTCGGCCAGGGAGTCGTCCGGCCAGCGCTCGAACGCGCCGCACAGCCGCTCCTGGGTGTTGATCGGCCCGTACACCGGGAGCTTGGGCGGCATCCCCTCCGGGTGGTAGCGCCGGGCGTAGGACGTCGCGACCAGGTCGAGGCAGTGGTCGCCGTGCAGGTGGCTCAGCAGCACCGCGTCGACGTCCCGGATGTCGCAGTGCCGTTGCAGCTCACCCATGGAGCCGTTGCCGGCGTCCAGGACGAGCCGGAAGCCCTCGTCCTCGATCAGGTAGGAGGAGCAGGCCGAAGCGGGGCCCGGGTAGGTGCCGGAACAGCCCAGGATCGTCAGTTTCATCGTCCCACCGCCTGTGCCTGCCGGGGGGCCGCCGCCGGGGCGATGCTCACCGCCGTGATCTCGGGGCCCAGGAAACGGCGGCCCACCCGCGCGAACGCGGCGGGATCACCGGTGGTCAGGAAGCGATGCGCCGGGGGCGGCAGGTCGGGGTCGCGGAAGAGGCCGTCGCGGGCGAGCACCCGGTAGGTGTCCTTGGCCGTCTCCTCGGCGCTGCTCACCAGTGTGACGCCCTCTCCCATGACGAGACCGATGACGCCGGTCAACAGTGGATAGTGGGTGCATCCGAGAATCACTGTGTCCACGTCGGCTTCCTGCAACGGTGCCAGATACGCCTCGGTGAGTCCCAGCAACTGCCGGCCGGACGTGATGCCGCGCTCGACGAAGTCGACGAAGGCCGGGCACGCCACGCTGACCAGCTCGGTGCCCGCAGCCGCCGCGAAGGCGTCCTCGTAGGCCCGGCTGGTGATCGTGGCGACCGTTCCGATGACTCCCACTCGACCACTCCGTGTTGCCGCGACGGCACGGCGGGTCGCGGGCACGATGACCTCGACCACCGGTACGTCGTAGCGTTCCCGGGCATCGCGCAGGCATGCCGCGCTCGCGGAATTGCATGCGATGACGAGAAGTTTCACACCAGCGGAGACGAGTTCGTCCAGTGCGGCGAGGGCGTACCGGCGCACCTCGGCGATCGGCCGCGGCCCGTAGGGGGCGTGCGCGGTGTCGCCGATGTAGAGCAGCGACTCTCCTGGCAGCTGGTCCAGGATCGCGCGCGCAACGGTGAGACCGCCGACTCCACTGTCGAACACCCCGATGGGCGCGCCGCTCATGAGCGATGAGACTAAGCCGGAAACCTGCTGCTCACCCTGTGGCTGTCATCACGAAACCAATGTCCGATCCCGGACAGACGTCTCGTCGCGGACATGCCCGCCGCCGCGGGACGGCCTTCGCATCCCCGGCATTCCGCCAGGCCGCGTCGGCCCGGCAGTGCCTCGCCGGACAGCGTAAGGACGAACCGTTCGACGTGTCATCGTGACCGATCTCTCCGGGACGGCAGCCGCCCGTCTCCAAACCTCTCCTGATGGTCGCCCGGCGCGTTCGGGTGGGTACTCCATACGGGGACAGGGGCAGCAAACAGGGTGTAGTCTAGAACTGCCTGTAATCGATCAGTGACTAAAAGCTATCGAGCAGGTAGGTTGAGGACGCGACTGAGGTGTCCGGGTCGTTCCAATCCGTCCCCGGCCCGTGGCACCCCAGTCGCATCCTCGATCATGCCCCGGTACCCCCGAGAGTGGTGGTCGGCCGCTGCGGCGGCCAATGCGGCGGCCTGGGCCCGTGTGGTCGCTGAGCTGCGGGTCGGGCACGGCCGGCCCGCGGCGGGGTGGCCGGTCGGCCCGGCGCGAGGCGGCCGGTCGGCCCACTGTCCGTGGGTCTGGCGATTTTGGTCCGTAGTGCCGCTGACCTGCGGCGCCGTCTCTCGGTGGCACTGTCGGCTTGGCGTCGATCCACCCCACCGGCCCCGTCCGAGGCGTAGGAAGGCATCGTGGCGCGGTTGAGGGTGGCGGCGGTCGGTGTTTTCGGCATCGCCCTCGGGGGGATGTTGATGCATGCCGTCCCGATGCCGTCGGCATGGGTGTGGTTGGTCGCAATGATCTTCGTCGTCGTCCTGGGGGTCAACATCACTGCCTGGCTTGTGGTCCCGCGGGTCATCGGATCCGTCGTCGCGTCCATCCGTCCGCTTCCGGCCGGCCGGGGCTCGTTCGACCGCGACCGCGACGCGGAGTGGTCGTCGTCCTCGGAGTGGCAGCCGGAGGCGTGGTCGTCGAGCTGGGACTACGCCGGCGGGGACGGCCCCGACGCGGGTGACGGCGACGGTGACGGCGCCGACGAGGACTGGTCCGTCGGACGTCCCGGCAGCGGGCAGGGACGCCGGCGTGTGCGCGGGCATGACGGCTCCACGTCGACCGGCGGCGCCTCGTACGGCTTCGGCGTGTCCAGTTGGTGAGCTGCCAGTCCAGCTGGTGAGGCGGGTCCAGCTGGTGAGGCGGGCCCGGCCCGGTGGACGGTCAGCTCCGCGCCCACCCGGCGATCCGAGTGCCCGGGCCGGCCTCGGCGCGCCGGCCCAGCGGCGGAGTCAGCCCAGCAGGTGGCGCCGGTGGCGCCAGGCGAGAGCGATGAGGGCGGCGCCGGCGGCCTGCATCGGTTCGTGGTGGACCAGCCGATCAACGGTCCGCTCGGTGAAGGGGATCCCCGGGGTCCGGCGTTCTGGTCGCGGGCCGGTGGCGGTGCCGGCGCGGTCGGGCTCAGGGACGGCTGGCCTGGAGGCGTCCAACCGCGCGAGGTTCTCGCCCTCCGCGTTCGTGCCGACGAGGCCGGCGAACAGCTCGTCGAAGGCCGGCGCGTCGAAGACCGCGACGGTGAGAAGGTCGGTGGCGAAGGTCAGCGGGTCCACACCGAGTCCGAGCACGGACACCCGCACCGCGCCCGACTGCCGGGCCGCGGCCAGATCCGCCGCGAACGGCCAGCGCCCGTAGTCGATGGGCCGCGTGTCGCTGCCGTACTCCTCGGCCGTGCCCAGCAGCTCCTCGGAGTACTCGCGGGTGATCGACCGCCACAGGTCGAAGTCGTTGCGGATGTTCCACTCCGCCGGCCCGGAGGGCTGGAACACCCCGACCGGCACCACCTGCAGCAGACCACCGGCGTGACCCACCTTCGCCGGGTCCCGGCGGTGGAGGAGCACGGTCCCCGTCCCCGTCCGGCGGTCCCGGCGGATCGTCAGGGTGCTGATGGCCATGCTCGCCGGCCGCCGGTGAAGCTCCCAGGGCATGCCCACCGCCCGCCGCACAGGAAGAGCCTCCGCGCCCTGCGTGGCGGCCGCGTACTCGTGCGCGCAGGCCTCGCCGACGTCGAGCCCGTCGAAATAGCTGCCGAGCCCGAACGACAGGGTGCCGCGCGCCCCCGGCAGTGACAGGTCGGCGTCGCACAGCCGGTAGGTGGGGAGATCGACGAACAGCGCCGGCCGGTCCAGGTGGGCCACCGCCGCCGCGTAGCCGCCGTAACGGCTGCCATCCGCGCGCAGCGGCCGGACGCCCTCACTCACCGGCTCCCGCCCGGTCAGCCCGCCGGGCTGCTCCCGACCCGGGTCGAGATCGATCACCACCGAGTCGATCGGCACCGGCTCCGGCGGGATCCACCCCGGTGCCGCCAGCAGCGGCGTGCCGGCGACCCGCGCGTCCGGCGGGTACTCCCGTGCCGCCAGGACGGCGAGCGGGTGCCGCCGCCGTTTCAGCTCGCCCCGGACCCGCAGCCACTCCCGCTCGTCCGCCGTCATGCCGCCGGAAGCTCCCTCGGACATCCGCCTCACCCGTCCCTCACGCCTCCACGTCCCGGCCAGCCGTCCAGCCCCGTTCCCGGGAACCTTTCCGGTGGCGGCTGATGACAATGAGAGCGCCGTCAGCCCGTGGCGAACCCGTCAGACGACCGGCCGCACGTGCCTCGCGCAGGCGCCGCCTCGCCCGGGGGTCCCGTTCGGGTATCTCGTCCGAAGCAAGTTGTCCCGGCGGTATATGGAGAGGCTGCGACAACTCACTTCGCCGCGTCACTTCGCCGCGCGGCGGCCAGCCCCGCCCATCCGTCGCCGGGTCAGTCGGTGTCCTGGAGCGGGCCGAGGATCTCGTCGGCGAATCGTCGCATCCCGTCGATCGCCTCGCGGGAACGGGTCCACGGCCGGACGATCAGGCGGGTGACGCCGGCCTCGGCGTAGGGCGCGACGTCGGACGGACGGCTCACCTCGCCGTTGAACGTGACCTCGACGGGGGTGGTGCGCCCCGCGCGCTCGGCCAGCTCAGCGAGTCGGGCCAGCGAGCCGGGCAGGTCGGCGAACTTGTGGTTCATCGGCATCCAGCCGGTACCGACGGTCGCGGCGCGGCGCAGCGCCGCCGGCCCGTCCCCACCGATGTGCAGCGCCGGGCCCGGCCGCTGGACCGGCTTCGGCTCGAACGCGACCGCCCCGAAGTCGAAGAACTCGCCGTGGTGCTCGACGACGTCCTCGCTCCACAGCCGACGGCACACCTCGATGGCCTCGTCCACCCGCGGGCCGCGACGGTCGAAGTCAAGGCCGACCGCCTCCCACTCCGAGCGCAGCCAGCTCGCGCCGATCCCGAGCGCGAGCCGCCCGCCGGAGAGAATGTCCACGGTCGTCGCCGCCCGCGCCGTCACGAACGGATGCCGCAGGCCGATGTTGTAGACGTTCGTGCCGAGCAGGATCCGCGTCGTCCGCGCCGCCAGGTGGCTGAGAAGCGCCAGCGCGTCGAAGATCGGGACGTTGGACGGGATCGGCGGATGATCCGAGCTCTGGTGCGGGCTGCCCGCCGAGGCGATCGGCACGACGAGATGCTCAGGTACCCAGATCGACTCGTACCCGAGCCGATCGGCCTCCTCCGTGACCTCGTTCCATAACCGGGGATTGACCCCGCCGAGGTGCAGTCCGAACTTCATCGGGGCAGACTACGCCCTGTCAGCGCAGAGACGCCCGGACACGGGAAGACCGGGAAGAAGGCAACGACCTGTGACACGGGCCGACAGCCCCTTGGACCACTGGGAACCCGCAAGCCTGACCGAAACGGCTTCGATCTTCGCCGCCTTTCCTGCCCCGTGGTGGATCGCCGGCGGACACGCGATCGAACTCGCGGTAGGTCACCAGTTCCGCGGGCACTCCGACATCGACGTCGCCGTGCTCCGCCGGGACCAGCTGGCCGTCCAGCGGGTCCTGGCCGGGTGGGAATGGTGGGCCGCCGATCCTCCCGGCGCACTACGGCGCTGGGAGCCGGGCGAGACGCTGCCGTTCGGCATCCACGACATCTGGTGCAGGCGAACTCCCGATGGGCCGTGGCGGATCCAGGTCATGCTGGAGGAAGCCGCCGGGACGGACTGGGTGTCGCGGCGTGATCCCCGGATCCGGCGTCCGGTCTCCTCGCTCGGACACGCCGGCCCCACGGGCATCCCCTATATCGCGCCGGAGGTGCAGCTCCTTTACAAGTCCCAGGCGTCACGCCCGAAAGACGAGATTGACTTCGCTGCCGTGCTTCCGCTGCTGGCAACAGATCGGCGACGATGGCTCAGCGACGCACTCGCCGCCACCCACCCCTGGCAGCGGCGGCTCTCCCCGGACGCAAAGATAGATCTGATCGTCCTGTACTGCTCCGACCTCTCCGCCTGTCACGAGTTCTACCAAGATCTCGGTCTGGAGTTCAGGCGGGAGCGTCATGGGACCGGCCCCGACCACTACGCCGCCACCTTCGCCGACGGAGCTGTTCTCGAGCTCTACCCGGCAGGAGCCCGGGGGCCGACGGGACGGGTCCGGATCGGACTCACGGTACGGCGAGCGGACCTGGGTGATACGCAACTCACGCCGGGCCGTCATGTGCTCCAGGACCCGGAAGGCCACGCGGTCGACGTCCAGGTAGTGGGCTGAGTCGTCGTCGCCCGCCTGCGTCAACCTGGCCGGGCGCGCGTCGAACGCGCTGATTCGCCCGACTACCTGCTTCAGGATGCTCCCGTGTCCGCGAAAAGCTCCAGTTCGGTGCCCGCATGTGAGTGGACGTCAAGTGCTGGGCTACGAATCGTCCGTCAGAAAGCGCCGGAAAATCACCATGGGTCGTCCTGGGCCGTTGTAGTCCGGCGAAGTGGATGTAGGCGACACGTGGCTGGGACGGGGAGGGGAAGGCGACGAGGAAGCCTGCCAGGCCGTGGTCGTCCTCGACGACCCGGCCTGAACCGTGGAAGTGGTCGAGGAAGAGCGGTGGAGCCGGTGACCCGCTGACCAGGACAGATGTACGTGACGATGGCCGTGGTGCGGCCATTGATCCAGATGGGATGCGGATCGCGCTATTCTGCTGCCGCGTCCAGAAGAATCGGGGGGATCATGCACGGCAACGAGTTCGCGACGATGGAATGGATCTGGGATCAAGGTTCCATCCGAATCAACCTGCCCGGGGGTCGGGAGATGACGGTGGCCGGTTCCTACAACGAGGTGGTAGCGGAGCTCGGCAAACTTGGTGGGCAGGGCTGGGACGTCGCCTCGTCAACCGCATCCAGTAATTGGATCTTCTGGACGTTGCGACGGGCCTCCTACGCGCATGACCGGGCACTGGGAACCCGCTAGCCTGGCCGAGGTGGCCTCGATTTTTGCCGCGTTTCCCGCTCCATGGTGGATCGCCGGCGGATACGCGATCGAACTCGCTGTGGGTAACCAGTTCCGGGAGCACTCCGACATCGACGTCGCCGTGCTCCGCCGGGACCAACTCGCCGTCCAGCGGGTTCTCGTGGGATGGGAATGGTGGGCGGCCGACCCTCCTGGAACGCTGCGGTTTCCGGGACCCGGGTGAGGCGCTGCCATACGGGGTTCACGATATATAGTGCAGAGTACAGGTGGGGCAATGGTTCTGGTCCCCCCGGACGTGGACAACGAGTTCGACTGAAGCAGCCGCCGACTGCGTGCGCCGACTCCGCGTACGTAAAGCCCCGGTGCGGGTGATCTGGCCGGCGGGAAGCCGGTGGGGTGGCCGCCGAAGGCTGGCAGCGGTGGCGGGCCGCCCGGCGCTCGCGCATGCTTGGTCGACAACGAATGGGGGTGGGCCCATGTCGACATCCATCACCACTCACCATCCATCCGACTTCCGGCCAGCGAGCTGAAACCGACTTCCTCCGATCCGACCGGCCTTGTCCTCAGCGGATTTCTTGCGGCGATCAGGATCAGCCGGACGGCCCGACAACCCGATCAGCCCGTCCGTACGCCGGAGCAGTTTTATCTGCTCCAGGAAAAAGGAATGGGTGGTGCATCATGAGGATGGCGCGCGCGATTTTTGGTGCGACAGTCGCACTGGTCCTGGGTCTGCTGTTCGTGGCGGTTCCGGCGCGGGCCGGAGGGCCAACGGTAACTCCGGCTACACCGGTGTCTCCGGTCGCACCGGTCATGCCGGTCATGCCGGTCATGCCGGTCCTGACGGGCATCAGCGCGGCACACGCGGCCAGTGCCCACGCGGACCTCATCCGGTTCCACTTCCAGCTGGCCGCCCCCGCCGAGGTCACCGTCCAGTACGTGCCGGCCTCGGAACTGATACAGGACGGTTCCGGCCTTCCCGTCGCCGTGCGGGGCCGGTCCTTCGTCAAGGTGGTCTTCCACAATGCGGCGGCCCATGACGAGGAGGGCAAGGCTACGGCTCCGCGCAACCTGTTCCCGGTCCGCGCGACCACCAATGTTGTCCAGGTGCGGTCGGGTGGTGACTTCGAGGGCGTGGTCACATACTTCATCGGCCTGCGCCAGCCCGCGCCCGGACCGCAGGTACAGCCGACGGCGCAGCACACCGGCACCAGCGTGATCGTGGCGATCCCGACCCGATAACCCGGCAGGACAAGGGGTGCAACGGGCCGGCCGCCGGGCACGGCGGCCGGCCCGGACGCGGACGGGAGTGTCCGATGAACGTCGGACACTCCCGTCCGGACGTCAACGCCCCCGTTCACCCACAGGCCACGTGGGCGCGGCAGGGGCCGGACCTGCGACCACTCGCTTGTAAGGCATGGATTACGCCAAGTGACACGACTCCCGTCACGGCTCGGTCTGTCCACTGGCGCCCGTAGCCGTCCGCCGATGTCCGTACAGCGCGCAGCCGCATCATGATCGGCTGCACGCCGGCCGGGACGGCCAACGGGGTGAGCAGCGAGAGCGGCGCGGGCACGGTCACCTGGTTCGAGTCGGGGGAACGCGCGCCGCACGGTCGGACCGGTCAGGGGGTGGGGGTCGGGGTGGGGAGGAGGGTGGCGAGGGCGGTGGGAGCGCGGAGGGGGAGCAGGTGGTTCTCGCCGGGGACGACGGTGGTGCGGGTGTCGGGGAGCATCGTGGCGAGGTGGTCGACGAGGCGGTGGGTGAAAGGTGGGCTCTCGCCGCCGGCGACGAGATGGACCGGCTGCTCGATCCGGCGCGCCAGCTCCTCGTCGAAGTGCCACGTGGTGAGCGCGGGGATCTCGCCGGTGAAGCAGTAGCCGCAGTCGCGTTCGGCGCGTTCCAGGCCGGCTCGGCCGAGGGCGGACTCGATCACGGACCGGTACTCCGGTCCGCACACCGCCGCCAGGAAGGTGTCGAAGGCGGTGCGCAGGTCGCCCTGGGCGGCGGCGCCCATCGCCGCGCCCAGAGCAGGGCCGATCGCGGCGGCGACCGCCGCCCGGTCCTGCGGCGGCAGGAGCGGGTCGATCAGCGGCGGCTCGACCAGGACGAGTTCGCCGACCAGCTCCGGGTGGTCGAGGGCCAGCTGCAGCGCGACCACGGTGCCGGAGGAGTGCGCGAGCACCCGGGCCCGCTCGATCCCGAGGTGGCGCAACAGGTCCGCGCACTCGGCGGCGTGGTCGGCCACCGACAGCGGCTCGGCGGGTGCGGGGTCCGAGTACCCGGTGCGGGTGACGCGGATCCGGCGCAGGCCGGCGACGGCCGGCTCGCGCTCGAACGGGACGAACCAGTCGGCGAAGACTGCTGCGTGGATCAGGACGAGCGGCTCGCCGTCGCCGCTGGAGTCGGTGTGTCGCATGGAGATTCTCCTGTTCTGGGTCTGTTGTTCTTGGGCTGTTCTCGGTCTGTGGCTCGGGTCAGTCGGCGTAGAGGCGGATTTCGATGCCGTCGGGGTCGTGGAGGCCGACGAGGACGGTGCCGCCGTGGTGGCCGGTGACGAGGCCGCAGTGCTTCTGGTCGAGGGCGGCCAGGTGGTCGGCCCAGGCGTGGATGCCGTCCCGGGTTGGGACGCCGAGCGCGACGAGGTCGAAGCCGGAGAGGGCGGCGGCGCGCTCGGGGTCGTGCCGGAGTGCGATTTGGGTGGTGCCGTCCGGGGTCTTGAGGGCGACGCCACGGAGCTCGCCGTCCTCGGTGAACTCGATCGCCACCTCCAGTCCGAGCACGCGCAGGTACCACTCGCTGCTGGCGCGGACGTCGCTGACCGGGATCTTCACGTGGTGGATCGGTGCGAGATCGGGCATGGCCCCTCCTTTGACTAGAGTTCACTCTAGCGACTCATTGTAGTAGTCTCTAGCGAGTGAGTGATTCCGTCAAGGACGGGCCGAGTCGGGTCAAGGACAAGCCGAGTCGGGCCGAGAAGACCAGGCTGACCAGGCGGCGGATCGTCGCCGCGGCGGCGGAGCTGTTCCTCGACCAGGGCTACGGCGCGACGACGCTCGACCAGGTCGCGGCGCGCGCGGGCGTCGCCGTGCAGACCGTCTACTTCCACTTCGGGAACAAGGCGACGCTGCTCAAGGAAGCGCTCGACGTGGCCGCGGTCGGTGACGACGAGCCGGTCGCGCTACTCGACCGGTCGTGGCTCGAGGAGCTGAGCGCCGAGCCCGACCCGGTCCGGGTGATCGAACTCTGGATGAACGGCGGCCGCGAGATCATGGGGCGGGTGGCGCCGCTGCTCGCCGTCGTCCGCGGCACCGTCGGCACCGATCCCGACCTCGCGGCGCAGTGGGACGTGAACGAGGGCCAACGCCGCGCCGCGTTCCGCGCTCTCGCCGGCCTGCTCGCCGACCGCGCGGCGCTCCGCCCGGGGCTCACCGTCGAGGACGCCGCCGATCTCGCCTTCCTGATCACCAGCGCCGAGAACTACATCGTCGCCACGGGCACCCTCGGCTGGTCGCCGGAACTCTGGCGGAGCACCACGGCCACGCTGCTCGCCCAGGCACTGCTCGGCGCAACGGCCTAGTGGCGGAGGGGGCGGGTGCCGCCGCGGTCGAGGTCGAGGGACTCGGGGGCGCGCAGCCGCACCAGCATCGGCCGCACACCGGCGATTCCGGCGACACAGAGGACGGGGAAGTCTCCGGCCGGCCCGGCCCGGCCCGGCCACCGGTCCGCGGCGTCCGCGCCCGTCGGCCCCGACCGCAGCTTCCGCGGCTCTGTGACCAATCCGTGACCAATCGGCCCGGACGATCGGGAAGGGGAGCGGTGGGCGAGCGTCTGATGACCTGCGGGAACGCTCCTGGTCAGGCAGTGCGGGAGGGGGGATTTGAACCCCCACGCCCTAGGGCGGCAGATCCTAAGTCTGCTGCGTCTACCATTCCGCCACTCCCGCGTCCCTCCAGATTAGCGAGCCGCGGGACGGCCTTCGGGGCCGGGATGGGCGCGCGCCGTCCGAATCCTGCCCAGATCCTGCCCGCGGCTCGGCTGCTATGGGGGTGGTGCGGGTGGGGAGACGATCGGTTCCGGCTGACTCCCGCGGGGGTCCGCGGCGGTGTCGTTGATCACACTCATCGGGGTCGACTTTTGCCGTGCCGCATCTGGGGGCTTCGTCGGGTTTGGGATGGCGTGGGCTGGACAGGACTGTGACCAGCGCCGATGACCGCTTGGCTCATGAGGACGGCGCACAGCGAAGCCACGGAGCACGAGCTGAAGCAGGTGTCGTCGACCCAACAGTGCCCCCAGGGGGCGGGTGTCGCCGACGCGACCGACAGGCAGCCCCGTCCGGGTGCAGGGTGTACCTGCGCCGGTGGGCGCCTGGATGCCTCTGGGGGAAGATCTTCATGACGATCATCGCGGACGCCTCGCCGGACCGGCCGGACCAGTCTCCCGCCGCGGTGCGGGAGGAACGGGACCGGGCCCGCCGGCTGATCGACAACGGCCGGGCCACCATGGCGGTCATCGACACCGTCAGCGACACCGGGGTGCGCGTCGACGGGCGCACCGTCGCCGAGGTGCACCTGCTGGTGGAGCGCCCAGGCCAGGAGCCCTACCCGGTCACGCGCCGGGCGGTCGTTCCCGCGGACGAGGCGGGCGCGAGCCCGGTGGGTGACGCCCGGGGCGGTATTCCGAGCCAGCTACGCCGCCGGGTGCCCGTCCTGGTCGATCCCGCCCGCCCGGACAACGTGCTGCTGCGATGGGACCTGCGGGTCGCGAGCTGAGTGACGGGGGAGAACCGGCGGTCAGCCGCGAGAGCCGGCGAGGCCGACTTCAGCCGGCCGACTTCAGCCGGCGAGGCCGATCTCCTTCAGCAGCTTCGCGACGTGGCCGGTGGCGCGAACGTTGTACTGCGCCTTCTCGATCCTGCCCTCGGCGTCGATGACGAACGTCGAGCGGATGACGCCCATGGTCTTCTTGCCGTACATCGTCTTCTCGCCGAAGGCTCCGTAGGCCGAGAGCACGGTCCGCTCCGGGTCGGAGAGCAGCGGGAAGGTGAGGCCCTCGTTGTCCCGGAACTTGACCAGCTTGGCCGGCTTGTCCGGTGAGATCCCGAGGACGTCGATACCCGCGTCGTTGAGCAGCGCGAGGTTGTCGCGGAAGTCGCAGGCCTGCTTGGTGCACCCGGGCGTGGACGCGGCCGGGTAGAAGTAGACGACGACCTTGCGCCCGCGGAACGACGCCAGCGAGACGTCCTTGCCGTCGGCGTCGGGCAGGGTGAAGTCCGGGGCGGGGTCGCCGGGGGAGAGCCGGGCAGCGGTGGCGGTCTCGGTCTCGGTCATGACGGAGAAGCTAGTCCTGGCCCCGGCGGGCCGGCAAACGTGGCAGTGGCATCGCGAGCGAAGCGGCCCCACAGCCACAGACCGGCCGGCCGGCGGACCACCCGGCAGACCACCGGCCGGCCAACCGATTGGCTGGCCGGCCGAGGAGTTCGGACGTCCCGGTCAGTCCTTGGCCGCCGCGGAGACGGCGGCGCGCAGGCCGTCGGGGGTCAGCTGGTCGGCGGAGAGCTGCTTGCCGTCGACGAGCACGGTCGGGGTCGAGGTGACGCCGCTGCGGGAGGCGTCCTCGTCGACCTTCGCGACGTAGCCGTCGTACTTGCCGTCCCGCACCGCGCTGACGAAGGCGTCCGAGGTCAGGCCGACCGAGGCGCCCTTCTGGATGAGGGTGTCGGTCTGGTAGCCGCCGGTGTGCTCCTCCGGCTGGTCGACGAACAGGGCGTCGTGGAACTCCTTGAACTTGCCCTCGTTGGCCGCGGCGGCACTGGCGTTCGCCGCCCGCTTCGACTCGTCGCCGAGGAACGACATGACGTGATAGTTGATCTTAATGTCGCCCGAGTCGATGAGGTCGCTGATCGTCGAGCCGGTGGTTCTCTCCAGGGACCCGCAGGCGGGGCACTGGAAGTCCTCGTAGAAGTCGAGGGTGACGGGCGCGTCAGCTTTCCCGACGACGATCGCGTTGTCGGGCCCCGTCGCGCTCGCCGGGAGAACGACCGGCTTGGACTCCTCCCGCGAGTTCTGCACGGCGAAGCCGATCACCCCGATCAGGACGAGCACGGCGGCGACGACCGAGCCGATGATGAGCTGCCTGCGCCGTCGTTCCCGGGCGGCCGCCGCCGCCCGGGCCGCCGCGACCTTCTCCCGCCGCTCCGCGGCCGTCACGCGTGGCCCCGATCCTTTTGAGGGGCGCCGGGCGTGCTGCCGCCGGAGCTACGGCCGGGCGGCGCCGACGTCCGCGATGTCTTCCTCGTCCGCGATGCCATGGGTACTCCCGAGAAGGTCGTCCTCGTCGTCGAGGGGCTGTCGTGCTGGTCCGTTCAGGAGCCGGTCGACCGACAGGTAGCCCGCGGGCCACCGCGCCAGCAGCAGGCTGGCCAGCAGCAGCGCGCTGTCGCGAACGATCTCCTGGGTGTAGTGCGTGGGTGCCTCGGACGTCAGATCGCCGCCCGCGGAGAAGCAGCCGCAGTCGATGCGCAGGCCGCGGGCGGCCGCCGACGCGATCGCCGCGATGTAGACGGCGAACAGCACCGCCGAGATGGCGGCGGCCAGCCGGACGGTGAGGCCGACGATCAGCAGCACGCCGAGCGCGATCTCCACGAACGGCACGGCGTAGGCGACCGGGTCCACCAGCGCTTCGGGCAGGATCCGGAACGCGCGGACGGACCGCACCATGCCGTCCGGGTCGTTGATCTTCAGCGCGCCCGCGGCGAGCCAGAGGATGCCGAGGCCGACCCGCAGGACGGTGCTGGCCACGCGGGCGAACCGACGCGTGCCCGGCGTCCCGGCGTCCCCTGCGTCTCCGGAAGCAACGGACGCCGCCGTGGTCCCGGTCATCCGGCGGCGACCAGGGCCGGCCGGCTGTCGCCGGTGGTCTGGACGGTGTTCGTCGTCCCGGCTGTCCCGGACGACCCTGGTGTCGCGGTCACCCTCGGCGTCGCGGTGACCCTGGGTGCGCTGGTCGCCCTGGGCGTCGCGGTCGCGGTCCCGTCGCGCGGGTCGGTTCCGAGGGTCTCGGCCGTGAGGACGGGAAGGTCCGCGATGTAGTCGGCCACCGGGGTGCCGGCCAGGTAGAGCACGCGGGCGCGGGCGTCCCGGCCGAAGGCGATGACCTGGCTGCCATGGGTGACCAGGACGGATCCGTCCGCCTGGACCTTCGGTGCCTCCAGCGGGACGCCGATCGCCTCGGCCTGGGCCTGCACGTCCTTGAACGACCCGCGTACGCCGATGAAGGTCGAGTCGAACTGGCTGAGCCAGCGGTCGAGGACGGGAGCGGTGTCACGGTCCGGGTCGGTGCTGACGAACACCACCGAGACCTGGTCCCGCACCGACCGGTCGACCTCGTCCAGGGCCGCGGCGATGTCGGCCATGGTGGTCGGGCAGACGTCCGGGCACATCGTGTAGCCGAAGAAAAGCAGAGTGATCTTCCCTTGCGTTCGGGCGCGAAGATCGAAGGGGCGCCCGTCGGTATCGGTCAGGTTGAGCGCCGGCTTCGCGAAGCGTTCGGTTGGGACAACGCCGTGTAGTCCCCCGTCGGTTCCACCGGCGTCGACGATCGTCACCCCGGTTCCGTCGCCGCCGTTGGAGCAGGCGCCGAGTGTCGCGCTGACCGCGACGGTGATCCCGATCAGCAGCGCGGACGACGTCCGCCTGCGACGGGTAGTGGAAAGGTAGCTGATGGTGGATGGATTCCTGGTCACGGACACCTGATTCCTGCGGAGATCTGGGCGATACCGACACACACCGCGTCGCCGGGCTGGCGTGGTCAGCGCGCGGGGCACCGCGTGCCGGGCAGCGCGCACCGCCCAGAGCTGAGCCCGCGACGGGGCCACGCCTGGGCCACGCCTGGGCAACGCCTGCCGGCGACGGTCAGACCACGGACATTCGGCCTGACCTCAGAAATCTGACGCCAGAGATCGGGCGTCAGCGGTCTGACGGCCAGCGGCCAGGCGTCAGCGGCCGGGCGTCGGGTTGGGCCCGGTGGGTGGGGAAGGGGCGCGCGGACGGATCGCGGCGCCTGGCGCCGGTCGCGTCGCTACGCCGTTTCAGCAGCTCGCGATGGCCGGCGGGCCTCGGGACGGCGTCGCCGCCCACGGGCGGTCGAGTGCGTGGAGCGCGTGTAGGCGCGGTGCGCGGACGATCCGGCGCGGCACCGGGACCAGTGCGACGGGAGCCCGCAGCGCGGACAGGCACGACCCGAGCGTCAGGCAGGCGGCGCGCAGCACCTGGCAGCCGCGGCTGGTCCACCAGGAGGCCGCGGCAGCCGCCAGGGCGTGGGCGAGCAGCACCGCGATGCCGTGCCCCTGCAGGCCGTGCCCCTGGAGGCCCTGGCCGTACAGCCCGTGGCTGTGGACGCCGTACTGGGACAGCCGCGCCGCGGCCGCGGCCAAGCCGCCGCTGTCGGTGGTCGGCGGGGCGCCGAGCGGTCGGCCGGCGAGCGCCGCCGCGAGCTGCCCGGGGGAGGCGAGCGCCCCACCGGGGCCGCTGCCGGGCGCGCAGAGCAGGCCTTTGAGTGAGGTGCCGCCGGGTGGCCCGGGCCGCCCGGCCCCGGCGAGCAGCAGGACATGCACCCCGGCCTGGACGCCGAGCAGTGCGGGGAACGAGCGGGGACCACCGACCTGGCGCCGTCCGGCTGTGGCTATGGCCGTGGCCGTGGCACCGGGCCGGCCGCCGCGTGACCCGGCCGAGTGGGCTGAGCGGGCGAGATCACTACCGGCGCACAGCGCGACGATGGCGGCGACGGACAGCGCCACGCCGGCGGGCGCGGGTGCTTCGGTGTGCGCGGTCGGCAGGTGGGCCAGCAGGGCGAGCGCGACCGTGGGCACGGCGAAGGCCAGACCTGGGAGCACCGCGGACGCGAGGCGGTGGGCCAGGCCGGTGAACCGCGCCCCGCACCGGCCGACGTGCACGTCTTCAGCGTAGTGCCGCTCCCGGCCCGTCCGGATCGGGCCGACGCGCTTCCGGAGCCGCTCTGGTGGTCGTCGGGCGTGGCGCGTGCTTGTCGGTGTCCGCCCCGGGCAGCTGGACGTCCGCCCACGAGGGGGGTCGACCGATAAGGGGTCGGCGGGGACAACTCACACCGAGCGGTAGGGGCGCCCCGACCGGGGTGCTGACCAGGTTCGCAAGTGCCACCGGAGCGGCGCCGGTCACCTGGAACCCGCAGGTCCGCGGACATGGTCCGCCGTTTCGTCGCGCTGGGGAGGGGCTGGTCTGGCACGATCGAGTCGGGTCGTCAGCCCGACCCCGTCCACCCAGTAAGAGAACCGAGAGGGCGACATCGGTGCCGCAGGATCCGGCCGTCATCCAGCGTCAGATCGAACAGACCCGCGCAGAGCTGGCCGAGACCGTCGACGCGATCGCGGAGATCGTCAGTCCGAAGCGGGTGGCCGAACGAGCGAACGAGCAGGTCCGGGCCAAGGTGGCTGAGCTGCGCGGGCGGTTCGCCCCGGGTAGCGCCGCGCCGTCCGCGCTCGGTGCGGCGTCCGCCGGGCACCGCGCGATCGGGGCCGGCACACTCGGCGGCGGCCTGCCGGGCACGGTCGGCTCGGCACCGGGTGCGGACGGCGCGGCGGGCGAGGGCGGCCCGACCCAGGTGGTGCGGACGGTTCGATGGGACAGGGTCGCGCTGGTGACGGCGGTGGTCGTGCTGCTCGTGGGGGCGCGCCGCCGCCGGCGCCGGAGGCGGTGACCTCGGAAGCGGTGACCTCGGAGCCGGTGGGCCAGGGGCCGGTGGGTCGTGAGCAGGTGACCTCGGAACCGGCAGGTCCGGTGGTGGTTCCCGCCGGTCGGGTCACGCTGATCCGGCACGGCGAGACCGAGTGGAGCCGCACCGGTCGGCACACCGGGCACACCGACGTTCCCCTCACCGCCGAGGGTGAGCGCCAGGCCGCCGCGCTGCGGGCGGCGCTGGTGGGCCGGCGGTTCGTCCTGGTCGCGACGAGCCCGCGGCGCCGGGCGGCGCACACCGCCGAGATCGCGGGCCTGTGCCCGCCAGCCGGCGAGCCGGGAACCATCAAGCCGGGAACCATCAGGACACAGGCCGCTGGGACGCCGGCCGCGCTGTCGGACACCGCCGGGGCGCAGGCCGCCGCGCCGGGAGCTGAGGACTGCGTCGTCTGGCCGGAGCTCGCCGAGTGGGACTACGGGGACTACGAGGGAGTCACCACCGCGCGGATCCGTGAGGATCATCCCGGCTGGACGGTCTTCACCGGCGACGTGCCGGGCGGGGAGACCGCCGACGAGGTGGGACGGCGCGCAGACCTCGTCCTCGGCCGGGTGGTGCCGCTGCTCGCGCACGGGGACGTGGCGTTGCTCGGGCACGGCCACATGCTCCGGGTGCTGGTGGCGCGGTGGCTGGGCCTGCCCCCGACGGCCGGGGCCCACTTCGTGATCGAGCCGGCGGGAGTCTCGGAGCTCGGGTTCGAGCACGAGAACCGGGTGCTGCGGCAGCTCAACGCCCGTCCCGCCCCACCGACTCGCTACTGACCGTAACCGCCGATCGTCCACGTGCGAGCCCGCCGATCCGGGTCGTCCGCGGCGTGCGGTCGGTGGAAGACGAGGCTTGGTTGAGAGGGAGCGGGCCCGGGACCAGGTGGTCTCGGGCCCGCTCCGCTGCCGGTCAGAAGACCGGGCAGCGGCCGTCGAGGAGTGATGGTCCTCGAGGCGGTGGTCTCAGGTGCGATCGTCTCAGCGGCGGGGGTTCCAGCGGCGGGGGTCTCAGAGGTCGCCGCGGCGGCGCATCATCGCGAGCGCGGTCACCCCGGGCAGGATCGGCAGCCAGTAGCTGATCAGGCGGAAGACCAGGACGGCAGCGAACATGGTCGCCGCCGTGCCACCCGACGCGGTGAGCCCGATGACGAGCGCCGGTTCGATGGCCCCGACGCTGCCGGCTGTCGGCGCCGCGCCCGCGACAACCGAGCCGACCAGGTACACGGCGGTGATCGAGGCGATGCTCAGCCCGCTCTCGAACGACCACACCGCGCAGGCGAGGCCCATGACCTGTGCGGCTTTCGTGGCTGCGGTGCTGGTCACGAGCACGACCGTCCGGCCGGGCGAGCGGGCGAGCACCGCCAGGTGCGCGCGGAAGCCCCGCAGCGCGGGCCGCAGCCTCGTGCGCACCCGCGGGTGCGCGGCGGCGGTGCCGATCCCCACACCGACCACGGTGAGCCCGGCCGCGACGGGGCCGGCTCCGATCCCGTTCACCGTCATCCGGACGGGCGCCGTCACCGCTTCGCCGACGCCGGAGCCGCGCAGGGTGCCGGCGACGAGCGCGATCCCGGCCAGGTGGACGAGGAACGCGGCGCCCTTGATCGACGCCACGGCGGCCACCGCGGCGGGACGGGTCATCCCGCGGCGTTCCAGGAAGCGCAGGTGCACGGCGATGGCGCCCAGGCCCGCCGGGACGACTCGGTTCGCCGCGGCCGCGGCGAGCTGGGAGGCGGTGGCCGTGCCCAGGCTCATCCGCAGCCCGCTCGCCGCCCGCACGCTCACGCCGTGCGCCACGTAGAAGAGCACCGAGGCGAGCAGGCAGACCACGAGCCAGTGCCAGCGCGGCGCGGGGACGTCGGAGAGGGTGCCGAGAACGTCCGAACGGAACCGGGTGCCGACGAGTGCGCCGACGGCGCCGACGACCACGACGGCGGCCAGGACACGCAGGCGCGTCCGGCGCAGGCCGAACCCGCGGGGGGCCCGGGTGAGCTCCACGGCGACGGCGGCGGCGCCGGTGGCGTCCACCCCGCCGAGCACCGCGGGCACGTCGGCCGGCGTGCCGCCGGTGCGCCCGGCGCGCGCGTCGGCGGGGGCGGTCCGCTCCGGCGGGAGCAGCGCCTCCTTGACGGTGGACCTGGCGGGTCGGGGCCCGCCGCGGCCGGACGTCGGACGCTCGCCATGGGCGGGAGCCCTGCGCTCGCCGACCCGTCGGTGACGGGGCAGTGTCGGCCCGGGAACAAGCGGTGCAGCCGCGGCGTTGTCGGCGTTCAGCGCGACCGGGACGTTCAGCGCGACCGGGATCTCGATGTCTACCCCCAGTGTCCGGAAGCCTCGCCGCTCACGCTACGGCGCACGCCTGAACGACACCTGAATGTGCTTCATTGTGCGGCTGGCCGAGCAAGGTCGCCGACCGGGGAAGCAGGACGGACGAGACAGCGGAGCGCACGGGCCACAGCATGGCGTAGTCATCCCCCCGCAACGCTGTCCGATGCCTACCGGACACACTGTGACGTGGCCGTATGCTCCCTGTGAAGGGCCCGGGAGGTGACAGTTGGATGGCCGTAACGGGCCCGTGGGGTGCCGCCGCTGCGGGCGGCGGCCGGGGGAGGCCCCGGCCGCCCCGAGGGCTCAGTGGGTAGACCCGTTCGGGGGGTGTGCCGACCCCCCGTCGGTGTACCAGCGGGGCTGGCGGTCGGTCAGCCAGTCGGTGATCGCCCGCCCGGCGCGCGCCGGGCGGAACTCGACGGACCGTAGCCGGGACGGCCGGAGGGTGACGATGTCGATGTCGTCGATCCGGCTGCCGAACTCCGCATAGCGCGGCACGGCCCCCGCGAAGACCACATCGATGCGCTGGGACGTCCCGCCGGCGGGGTCGAGATGCTCGACGCCGCCGACGAAGTCGAGGGAGCGCACCTCGAAGCCGGCCGTCCGGCGCAGTACGCGGTGCAGCACCTCCTCCACCCCCTCGCCCGGTGGGACGTGCCCGCCGAGCAGGAAGAACCAGGGCTGGCCGCGATGGTTGGCGACGACCACGAGATCGCCGAAGGTCAGGAAGACCCGGGCGTGCAGCGACCGGCCCGGCCGCGGCCCCGCGGGCACCGCCCGCGCCCCGGGCGCCGGCGCGTGCGGCCGCCGGGCGGCGTCGGCGGGGCTCATCGCCCGACCGCCTGGACGGCGAGCGCGCCCGAGCGAAGCCCCAGCGTGTCGGCGGCGTCCTGGACGACCCGCCGCTCGGCCGGATCGAAGTACCCGTCGGCCCGGCCGATCACCGCCCCGATGCGCAGCACCGCCCACGAACGAACCGGGTCACCGCGGACCTTGCCGATCTCGCGCATCGCCGCGCGGCGGCCGGCGGCGAGATCCGAGCGCAGCCGGGCGACGTGCAGGTCGAACAGCAGCTCCAGGTCGGCCCGCGGGTAGTCCGCCAGCACGTCCTCGGCCTGGATGGACGCGGCCATCGCGTCACGCTCGGCGGGGTCGACATGCCCGTCGGCGGCCGCGACCAGTGCGCACATCGCCACCGCGGCGTCCCGGAACACCTCGCCCCGCACGTCCTCGCGGCGGGCGGTGAGCTGGGCCCGCAGGGTCCGCACCGACTGGCGCAGGCCGGTCCACCAGGGCTCGGCGTCCGCGACCGCGAGCCCGCGCCAGGACGGCCACCGATCAGCCCACCACGACATCGCCGCGTGGCCGACCGCGGGCGGCTGGATCGTGAGCGCGGGCCCGGAATCGCTCTCGTAGGGGCGGACCAACGTCAGCCCCGGGGGAAGCGCGTGCCCGCCGGCGAGTCCCGCCGGCTCGAGGGTTACGGCGTAGAGCACGGTCAGGGTGTGCGCGGACGTCGTCCCGTCCGTCGTGGCCGCCGTCTCCGCGGGTGTCCTGTCCGCGGGCGTGTCGCCGGGTGTCCTGTCCGCGGGCGTCGTGTCGCCGGGTGTCCCGTCCGCACGGGTCCTGTCCGGGGTCGCGCCCGTGGGTGAGCTGCGCGGGCTGGGTGCCGGGGCGGGTCGCCACGCCTCGCTGTGCTCGACGCAGCCCGCGAAGACGGGCCGCCCCGCCGCGGACAGGGCGGCCCGCAGGAGCCGCTCGGCGGCGTCCAGGGACGACTCGCCCAGCCGGGCGGAGCCGCCCGGGAACCGCGGGCCCGCGGTGTCGTCGGCGCGGACCAGTAGACCGCCGTCGACCTCGATGAGTAGCGCTATTTCCAGAGAGACCTGTGTCGACATCGGCATGCCGCCCCCAATCGTGACGCCCCGTCGTCACCTGGCTGCTGATACGCCGCCATCATCCACCTCCCCCCGAAGATTTCGCCGCACTATGGCCGAATGGTGGCACGGTGTCGCGGATCCGGGTCGCCGGACGGCCGCCGGGCGTGGCCGAAGGCGGGCGTCGCCGGGCCGTGGGGGAGCGGCCGCACACTGGACCGGCACCGACCGTGACGCGCCGTGACGGCCCGCCTGCTTGCCGGTGGGGCCGTGTCGCGGTGCGCTGTGCGGCGCTGGGCTGGGCTGGCACGGCTGCTCTGGCGCGCGGCGGCCGGGGCGGCGCGCTGCCGGGTTGATGTGGGCGGGCCGGTGTGTGGTCCGTGGGCGCGGAAGGAGGGACGTAATGTGGGCGGCTTTGTCGCGCGGCTACGAACGGGTGATCGTCGAGCCTGGGAAGCAGCCGTTGCTGGCGCTCCTCGTCGCGTTCATCCTCACGTTCCTGTTCATCCGGCTGAGTGTGCGCATGATCCGTGCGGGCGTGCGCTGGTGGCCGGGCAACGTCGCGGTCGGCGGGGTGCACGTCCACCACGCCATCTTCGGCATCGCCTTCGTGCTGCTCGCCGGGGTGGGCGCGTTCTCGCCCGCGGGGGGGCGGTCGCCCTGGTGGGATCTGCTGGCGATTCTGTTCGGCGTGGGCGCGGCGCTCATCCTCGACGAGTTCGCGCTGGTACTGCGGCTGAAGGACGTCTACTGGTCCGAACAGGGCCGGATGTCGGTGGACGCGGTCATCCTGGGCGCGGCGTTCACGGCACTGCTGATCGTCGGCGCGACACCACTGGGCGTGGACGGCCTCGACACCGGAGACCACCTCGCGCTGTGGGACCTCATCATCGTGCTCGGCATCAACATCGTGGCGGTGAGCTGCAGCTTCCTCAAGGGCCGCGTCGGCTTCGGCGTCGTCGGCCTGCTCATTCCGCTGGTCGCGGTGGTCGGGGCGGTCCGCCTGGCCCGGCCCGGCTCGGCCTGGGCGCACCGGCGTTACCCCGAAGGGTCCCGCAAGGCCGAGCGGGCCGCCCGGCGCGCGGCCCGGTTCGCCGCCCGCTGGCGGCCGCGCCGGGACAGGCTCTTCGACCTGATCGCCGGCCGTCCGGACGACGAGACGGATCACGAGGGTCGCGGGGACTCCGGCCGGGGGAGCCAGCGGCGGCGCTGAGCGGCCGCGGGCGAGCCCGCCGCCCTCATCTCAGGACGCAGCCGATCGTCGCCGCCTCCCGGACGGCCGGCAGCTCGAACCAGACCTGCTTGCCCGGGCCGGTCGAGGGCGGATCGTCGACGACACCCCACCGGCTGGCGAGCGCGGCGACGAGCTGCATCCCGCGGCCGGACTCGTCGTCGTCCTGGGCGGCCTTGAGTACCGGGCGCAACGGGCTCCCATCGCTCACGGCGACCCGGACCTGCTCGCCGCGGCACTCGATCGACACGCGCAGCACCTCACGGGCTCCCACGTAGCGAACGGCGTTCGTGACGACCTCGCTGACCAGCAGTCTCGCGACTTCGGCGGCGTTGCCACAGCCCCACGACACGAGCAGATCGGCGACCAGCCCGCGGGCTTGCCCGGCCGCCCGGGGAGCGGCGGGCAGGTCGAAGCCAGCGGTCAGAGCTTCGGCCACGCATCACCTTCCGGGCGGTTGTCCGTTTCCGGTCTGCCCGCGTTGCCACGGCCGGGCCGGCGTCGCGTTCCTCCCACCTCCGCGTGGACCTCAAACCTGATTGGCGTGGTCCTGCCAGACCGGAGGCGCGAGACACAGCCTGGCCCGGGTCCGGTGCGGGGTGGTCGCGACTCGCCGCAACCCCCGATGACCGCCCTGATGGCGGTCGGCGGTCAGATGACGTCGATGCCGTCGAGCACCGAATCCTTGCGCGCGAGCCAGGCCCTTGTGACGGCCTCCACCTCAGGGCTCAGCGACGGGTCCGAGGCCTGGTCACGGCCGGGGCCACGGTCCGCCGGGCCCGGGCCGGCCGGGCCGCGGGAACGGTCCGCGCCGACCGCGCCGACGTCGGGACGTCCCGGGCCGCCGGACCCCCGCTGGCCGTTCGGCTGATGCTGGCCGTTCTGGCCGCCGCCATACCCGTTCTGACCGCCATACCCGTTCTGACCGCCGTGCCCGTTCTGGCCGTTCGGGCCACCGTGCCCGGGCTGGCCGCCTTGACCGCCCTGGCCGCCGTCACCGTTCTGGCCACGCGGGCCGCGTCCGACACCGGCCCAGGAGTCGTCGACGGAGATGGGACGGCGCTGCTCGGCGGCCTGGCTGCTCCACGGGGAGCCCTGAGGGCGCGGCTGGTCCGGGCCCGCGTGCCGGCCGCGCGTGCGCGCCGGGTCGGAGGTGAGCCGTCCGACGGGCGGCCGGGTTCCACGTTCGGGGCCGCGGACGATGTCGGGATGCCGCGGCGGCGGTGGTCCGGCCGCGGCGGCCGCCTGCCCGCGCGCCAGCTCCGCGGCCCGGGCGGCGGCGATGCTGGCGGGCAGCATCTCCACCGGGCCGGAGATCGGCGGCGCCTGCCGGGACGTCGGCACCGAGAAACCGTCGGCCTGGGCCGCCGGGGCCTCGACACCGTCAGGACGGGCCGGAGCCCGGGACGGCTCGGACCGGGACACGCCGGCCGCGGGCTGGTGCTGCGCCGGTTGGGACTGCGCGGGGTGGGGCAGGGGGCGGGACGGATCGCCCGGGTGCTGGGCTCGTCCGGGCATGCGGTCACCGAGCCCGGTGGAGACCGGGCCCGTGGACCGGCCCGGGCCCGTTGCCGCGGGCTGGCCGAACAGGCCGGGCCGCGCGATCGGGCCGGACTGCTCCACCTGGCCCTGATAACCGGGATGGCCTGGCTGCCGGCCCTGGCCGGGCTGCCCGGCGTAGCCAGGCTGCCCGTTGCTGTGGCCAGGCTGCCCGTTGTACGCCGGTTGCCCGTTGTAGCCGGGCTGGCCGTTGTAGCCGGGGCGCTCCATCGGCCCGGTCGGCGGGCCGCCGGCCGGGCCGCCGGCCGGGCCGGCGGCGGGGCGGTGCACGGGCGGCCCGCCCGGGCGGTTGAACCCGGGCGCGGGAGGGCTGCCCGGGCCACCGGGAAGCTGCTGTTCGCGGGCTCGCTCGAAGCCGGGGGCCGACATCGGACGTCCCGGCTGCCCGGCGGTGCCCGGCGGCGGCCCGGCTGCTTGGAGCCCAGGTGGTTGAAGTCCAGGTGGCTGGAAGCCGGGTGGTTGGAGCCCCGGCGGCTGGAGGCCGGGTGGTTGAAGTCCGGGCGGTTGGAGGCCGGGCGGTGCGGAGCGGCGACCGGTGTCGGCGGGGGGCGGCCCCGGCCGGCCGGGTGGGGCCTGCTCGCCGGGCGGGCCCCCGCCGACCCGCGGCGGCATGCCGGCGCCCGGACGGCGGATCCCGGCCAACGGGTCGCCGAATACGGGGGTGCGGGCGGACGCGCCGTTGCCCGCGCCGCCCAGGGGCGTCCCACCCGTTCGCGAGCCGCCGGTGGGCATCCCGCCGGTGGCCGCGGCCGCGGCCGGCGGAACGGCGGCCGGCGGGCGCATGCCCGGCGGATGCGACGGCGGTGGCATGGAGGGTGGTGGCATGGAGGGTGGCGGCGGCGCACGGTGCGGCCCGGTCGGCCGGGGCGCGGCCATCGGCTCGTCCGCCGGGCCGGGGGCGCCGCGCTGCCGGACCGGGTCCGTGCCCCGTGGCAGTTCGTGCGGCATCGTCGACTGGCCGGTGCTGGTCTGCGTCGTCGTCGAGTAGGAGCCCGTGTCGAACGGTGGTGGCGCGACCGCGTGAACGTCCGGCCGGCGCTGGTCGGCGGGGCCTCCCGCCGCCGCGTGGCGGGGGTCGGCCGGGCGCCCGTCCGCCTGGCGGCCGTCGCCGGACCGCGTGGCCGGGGCTTCGGGCAGCGGCCGGGGCGTCACCTCGTCCTCGGTGGCCGCTAGCTCACCGGTGATGGCGACGACGGTCGCGCAGGGCCAGAGCCGGTCACAGCTGAGGCAGAGGTCGAACTCGTTCGGTTGGTGCAGGTCAATCAGTGTGATCAGGGAATTGATGTGCTCGACGATCCGTGGGCCGGCCAGTACCGGTCCGTTCGCGATCATCTCGAGTTCCGAGCGCAACTGACCGTGGTACCGCTCGACGTCGACTACGCGCGGATCCTCCATCGAAGGCAGCATGCACCATTGCGGGCGGAAACGTGCGGGGGGCACCACCACTGCGGGTAACTGGTGACCTTGTCCTCACTATGTGCGTCCGCCGTTTCCACGGATAGCGAGTGCTGTGTGCACCTGCCGCGACAGAGTGGCGATAGCGGTGCGCTCCGTCGGAGCTCCCGTCACACAGCGCCCGCGCTCGGTCGGATCGGTCCGGCCCAGATGGGCCAGCGCCGGGCCGGCTGGCGTCAGGTGCGGTCGGGCCGGACCTCGCCGTCGCGGCGGACCTGCCGCATCAGCCCCTCCTGGAGCCGTGCGAACTCCTCGATATAGGGACTTTCCACGCCTGCGGCGCCGCCGGTGTCCTTACCGCCCTGTGAGCGGTCGAAGACCGGCTCGAAGCCGGCGAACTGGCCGTTCTGGCCGGGCATCCGCTCGTTCTGGCCGTCGAAGGCCGGGTAGTGGCTGCCGCTCGGCGGCGGCGGAGGCGGCGGGGTGCCCCGTTCCTGCTGGCCGTCATAACCGCCGGGCCCGTACGACGGCAGGTTGCCGGACGCGGACGGCGGGCGCTCCGATCCGTTGTCGAACGCCGGATAGTGGCTGCCATTGGACGAAGCGGCGCGCTCGGGCGTGCCGTCGTAACCGAAGCCCGCTCCCGTCCCGGTGCTTCCGGAACCGATCGACAGCGGCGTCGATCCGCGCATGCCCTCGCCCGAACCGATCTCCGGCTGCTCGGTCGACAGGAATCCGTCGGAGGCCGGGTAGATCCGCGCCGAGAGGCTGACCGACATCGGGTCACTGCCGTACGTGATGACGTCGACCTGGTCCTCTGGCCCGATGCCGCCGTTTCGAGCGAGATCGACGAACCGGAAGAGGTCCGCCCAGCGCAGCCCCTCAAGGTCCACACTGATTCTCAGCGCCATTGGTTTGCCCCATCCCTCGGCTCGTGCGTGTCGACGGTTACCTGGCTTCCGACGCGGACGCTTCTCCTGGAGGCCGGGCTCCCCCCCGGCGCCTCTGCGCGGCCGGCCGTGTAGGGCCGGGCTGCGATGGGCGGCAGCTTATACCGCGTTGAGGTGGCATTCCCCATCCGGGCTGGTTGATATGCCTGTGTTCGCGGGTGGGGGTAAGGCGTGGGATTCATCTGTGTGTCGGGGCGGTGTACCTGGGCGCGAGCGAGATCGCGGCGGATGATCCGCTCGCTCGCCCGGCGACGAGCGTGAGGGCTGGGATCCGCTGTGTCGCCGCCGGCTGGCGGGCAGTTTGATTTCCCGGCGGGACGGCCCCGGCGGCACCGCACGGCCTGCTCTACCGGGAAATCGGAAGCATCGGGCCGGTCCCGCCGCCGTGGACGAGTAGGGTCCGAGCGTGTGAGCGTAGTTTCCGGCGATGTCAACGGTGTCGGGGGCGCGGCCGGCATCGACGTGTCCGGTGGTTCGCTGCCCATCCGGCTTCTTCATGATCGGGTGTTGGTGCGGCCGCGGGAGGATTCCGCGGACCGGCGCTCGAAGGCGGGCATCGTGATCCCGGCCACCGCGCAGATGGGTAAGCGGCTGGCGTGGGCCGACGTGGTGGCCGTCGGCACGGCGGTGCGCACGATCCAGGTGGCCGACCGGGTGCTCTACGACCCTGAGGACCGCGCCGAGGTCGAGCTGCACTCGACCACCTACATCCTGATGCGCGAGCGTGACGTGCACGCCGTGGCCGCCGAGCGGCTCGACGACGGGCTGACCGGCCTCTACCTCTGAACCGCTGCCGCTGATCCGTCCGAGCGCGCCGGGGTACCTCCGAGCCGCGCCGGCGTTCTCGCGTCGGCCGACCCACCACCGACGGGCGGTGTGTGGCCGGTCGCCGTCGCGGCCCGGTTCGCCCCATGACAGACCGATCGTGCCGACGGTGCCGGTCATCGCGGGGCCATCCTGGTGGTCCGGAGCGTCCGAATGTGGCGGGAGTGACACCGCGCCGGGCTGCCCCTGCTTGGTGCGGACACTCCTCGGCCCGTATCCTTCGCTCGGCTCTGGAGATCCGCGTTCCGAACTGGTGGCCGTGGGTACCGGCTCCAGGTGCGGGGAACGCGGACATCTGCTTGTCGCCCACTTCTCTGGCCAGAGCCACTGCGTATTGTGATCAGCCGATGTCGTTCGGGTACCGCACATGGTCGATCCGGTGGTCAGGGTCGGCGCCGGTGTCGACAGGCCGCGGTCTGTGAGGACGAGGAAAGGTAAGGAGACGCATGGCTCGTGACTTCGACGCTCGGCGAAGCACGGATGTCGAGGAGGACGAGCTCCAGGAGCAGAGCCTGGAGACACTGAAGGCGCAGCGCGCCGGAGCGGCGGCCGACCTCGGCGACGATATGGATGCGCTCGAGGCGGAGCTGGACCTGCCCGACGCCGAGGTCAGGGACGAGGAGCTCGCGCTGCGGGTGCTGCCCCGGCAGGCGGACGAGTTCACCTGCACGAGCTGCTTCCTGGTGCAGCACCGCAGCCAGCTCGCCGACCCACGCCGGGCGGTGTGCGCGGACTGCGCGGCCTGACACGCGCGCGGCCCCGGGCAGGCAGGCATGAGCGATGGACGTCCATCGCATGACGCCGGACGGGCGGTTCCGGGAGCGAGGCCCTTGCCAGGCCCGCCCCCGGAGCCGTCCGCACGCCGGATGGGTGCGGGGGCGGCCGCGATCCTGGCCGGGTGCCTGACGGCCTACTACGCCCTGCCCGTCTACGGCCACGGCGGCGGGCGGTGGTTCCCGCTGCGGGTGGGGCTGTTCGCCCTCGGCCTGATCCTGACCGGATGCCTGCTCGCCAGGCAGGTGGTCTTCGCCCGGCACGTCTCTGCCGCGTGGGTCCGCGCGCAGTGGCTGTTCGCCGGGATCTGCGTCACCGTCGTCCTGTTCGCCGCCGCCTACTACGCGCTGGCGGTCGGTGCGTCCGCCCAGATCTCCGGCATCCGGACCAAGACCGACGCGCTCTATTTCGCCGTCACCGTGCTGACCACGGTCGGCTTCGGGGACATCCACGCCACGGGTCAGGCCGCCCGGGTCGTCGTCACCGTCCAGATGGGGTTCGACGTCCTTTTCGTGGCGACCGCGGCCTCGGCGCTGCGCGCGTCGAGTTCGGCTCGCCGGGCGGCGCGCGCGTCCTGAGGGCGGCGCGTACTTCTTTCCGACACCGCTCTCGCGCCCGGTTGCCGGTGGCTCGAAGTAGCTGTACCACTACCCTGAGTTTGGGAAGTGGGGGTGAGTGCGTGGCCGGCGCGGACGAACCGGACGATCGTTTCGGAACGCCCGGGTCTGCCATGCCCCGGGCCGGTGGGGGAGACGGGGCCGCCGCGTGGCCGCGCATCCAGCCGCCGCCGGCCGGCGACCTGCCGGTGGTGGGTACGAGGCTGGTCCCCCCGCGTCCGGTCGTCCCGCATGTGACCCGGCCGCGGCTGCTGGCGCTGCTCGACGAGGCGGTCGACCGGCCGCTGACCGTGGTGTGCGCACCGGCCGGCGCTGGCAAGACGATGGCGCTCGCCGACTGGGCGCGATCGGGTCGGCCCGCGCACCCGGTGGTCTGGCTGCGCGTCGACCCGATGCTCGGACGGCGTACCGCGCGCGCCGAGCACCCAGGTGGCGATCCGGTGGCCAGCGGGCCGCGGTCGCCGTCGGGGTCGCAGCCGGGGTCGCCTTCGTCCGCGCTGTCGTTGTTGCCGTTGGCGCGGAGCACGACGCGGTGGCCCGGTCCGCCCGTGTCCCTGTGGTCGCAGATCCTGCGCGGGCTCACCCGGGACGCCGGCCTGCCTCCCGGGGACCGTCTCGCGCACCTGGTCGCCGCGGACGCCTGGATCTGCCCTGAGCGCTTCCGGCGGGAGCTGGTCAACCAGCTCGCCGAGCTGCCGGCCCCGGCGGTGCTGGTCCTCGACGACGCGCACCTCGTCCGGGATCCCGATGATCTCGCCGGGCTGGAGCTGCTCGCGAGCGAGGGCGAGGGCCACCTGCGCATCGTCCTGTCGGGGCGGGCGCCGATTCTGCGCGTGCACCGGCTGCGCGCCGAGGGCAGGGTCACCGAGATCGGCCCGGCGGAGCTGGCCTTCACCACGGCGGAGACCGTCGAACTGCTCGCCGCCCACGGCCTGCGCGTCCCGCCCGGCGCGGCGGCCCAGCTGCGGCGCGCGACGGAGGGCTGGGCGGTCGGCCTGCGGCTGGCCGCGGCGTGCGCGGTGTCGAGCGGAGCCCGGAGGCCGGCCCCCGGCGCGCCCGCCGGCCGGGACGAGCAGTGGGCGCCGGCCCCGCCGGTCCCCGTCCCGGCCGACGTGGTCCCGGGCCGCGACGCCGAGCGCGCGGGCAGCGGCGTCCCGCCGGCCGAGCTCGACCCGTCCCGCGCGGGGAGCGGCGCTCTGCCGGCCGAGCTCGACCCGTCCCGCGCTGCGCGGGCGGCGATCGCCGAGTTCCTGCACGCGGAGGTGCTGGAGGAGTACCCGGAGCCCGTCCGACGGTTCCTGCTCCGGACGAGCGTGCTGGAGCGGATCAGCGCCCCGCTCGCCCACGCGGTCTCCGCGGTGGCGCCCGCGTCCGCCCAGACATCCGCGCACCTGCTCGGTGAGCTCGCGCGCCCGGGCGGCTTCCTCGTCCGGCTGTTGGACGGGCCGGCTGCGACAGCTCACCCGGGTGCCGGCGACCACCCGGACGACGGGGTGGGCGGTCCGCTCCCGGCGGCCGTCGCCACGTTGCCGGACGGCCGCCCGGAGTATCGCCTCACCCAGGAGGCCACGGCTGAGACCACGCAGGAGTGGTACCGGTTCCATCGGATGTTCGCGTCGATGCTGCGCGGTGTGCTCGTGCGTGATCCGGAGGAGGACCCCCGCGAGCTCAACCTCCGCGCCGCCCTCTGGTTCGCCGCGAACGACCGCACACCCGACGCCGCCCGTCACGCGTCGCGCGCTGGTGACTGGTGGTATCTCGCCTGTCTGCTCGTCGACGGCCCGGCGCTGGTGGACGTCCTGTTCGGACGCTCACCCGAGCTCGATGCGCTGGTCGCCGGGCTGCCCGCCGCGGCGGCGGGGCTGTCGGCCGAGTGCGATCTCGTCCTGGCCGTCGCACAGCTGCGCTCCGGCCGGCTGGAGGCCGGTTCGGCCAGCCTGTCCTCCGCGCGGGCGCAGCTGCCTGCGGCGGGGTCGGGCCCGGCGGCCGCCCGCCGCCGGACGCTCGTCGACCGGATCGACATCGTGGAGGCGTACCGTGCCGAGCTTGCCGGGGAACCGGCGGCGATGATCGCCGCGGCCCGGCGGCTGCAGCGTTCCGGGCCGCCGGGTGGCGCGCCCGCCGGGACGGCACCGCGTGCGGGCGCCGCCGCCGGGCCGGCACGGGCATCCGGGGGCGATCCGGACGCCGCGGCCGACCGGGCTGTGATCGACCGGGCTGTGATCGACCGGGCTGGGGCCGAGCGGGCTCCGTCGAGGCCCGGTCGGGTGCCGGACGAGCGGGCCCGCGCGCTCGCGTTGTGCGCGCGGGGCCGGGGCGAGCTGTGGCTCGGCCGGCTGGCCGTCGCCGCCGGCCTGCTGTGCGAGGGCGCCGAGGTGGCCCGGCGGGCCGGGCTCGGCGGCGTCGAGGTGTCCTGCCTGGGGGCACTCGCCCTCCAGTACGCGCTGCGCGGCCGGCTGCGCCAGGCCGAGAGCCACCTGTACGCGGTGGTCGGCACGGCGGCCGACCCGTCCGGAGCACTGGCCGGTCGCTCTGGTGCGCTGGCCGGCCTGCCCGATGCGGCGACCAGCGTCCCCGGCGGGGCACGACCCGGCGAGCGGTGGGGCATCCCCGGACTGCCCGAGGCGTATCTGGCCGCCGTGCTGGTTCACCTGCAGCGTGCGGAGCCGGTCGAGGCCGACCGGTGGCTGGGCGCGGCGCGGATGACGATCACTGCCGCCCACCCCGCGTTCCTCGGCGGGATCGCCGCGATCTGCGCCGCGCGGCTGCGCCTGCTCGACGGATCACCCGACGAGGTGCGCGCGGCCCGGCGGATGCTGCTCGTCGCCAGGACCGGCCCGATGCCGCCGCTGTGCGTGGCGGCCAGGCGGGCGGCCGAGGCGGACCTGCTCGTCGCCGCCGGTAATCCGGAGGCGGCCCGCCGGCTGCTGCTGCGGGACGCCGACCGCGCGGCCCCGGACCCGCAGACCCAGCTCGCGCTGGCGCGCTGCGCCCTGGCCTGCGCCGACGTTCCCGCGGCGGAGGAGGCGCTCGCCCCGCTGCTGCGGGCCGACGACGGCGGCGCGGGACTCGTCGCGGCGTGCGTGCTCGGCGCGGTCGCGGCCGCCCGGCGTGACGACCACGCCCGCGCCGGTGGCCTGCTCGCCCGGGCGGTGGCGCTCGCCGCGGACGAGGGCATGGTCGCGCCGTTCTTCGAGGCGGGGACGGAGGCGCTGGCAATGGTGCTCGCCCATCCCGGGCTGACCGACGCCTATCCGGCCTTCGTCGCCGTCCTCACCCGGTCGGGGAGGTCCGGGCCGCGGCCGGTGCCCGTGCCGTCGCGGTCCGCGGCGCAGGGGTCCGCGTCGCCTCGGCCTGCGGCGTCGAGGTCAGCGGCGTCGAGGTCAGCGGCGGCGCACGCGGGGCCCGGCGCGTCGGGGGAGGGGAGCGCGCCGCCTCGGGCGGGCGCCCGGGCGCCCGCCGCGTCAGGTGCTGGGCCGGCGGCCCGCACGGGGGAGCCGACGGACCTGGTGGTCGGGCCCGATGTCGTCGTGCCGCAACCGGCTTCGCCGATGTCGCAGCGGTCCCGGACCACGGTGCCGGCCGCCGGGCCGGGGCGGCCGGCCGGGTCGTTCGCCGGCCCGGATCCGGCCCGGCCCGGCGCGCCGGGCCAGGCCGGATCCGGTCGGGACGTCCGCAACGGCGTCGACCACGGCATCGGTATCAACGACGGCGGCCTCAGCCGGGATGGCAATGGCGTCGATGGCGACGGCAACCGCGTCGACGGCAACCGCGTCGGTGGCGACGGCTTCGGTGGTGGTGGTGGCGGCGGGGGCGTGGGTGGGCTCGGGTCGTCCCGGGGGCCGTGGCGCCCCGATGGCGCGCCCGCGGGCGGCCCCGGTGACGCCCGGCGCCGAGGCGGCCCCGGTGGTGGGAGCGTGGGTGGTGGGCCGCGCCCGGGGAGTGGGGAGCACCGGCCGGAGCCGGCCGAACGGCTCAGCGAGCGCGAGCTCGCGGTGCTCAGCTACCTGCCCACGATGCTCACCACCGCGGAGATCGCGGCCGAGATGTACGTGTCGGTGAACACCGTCAAGACGCACCTCAAGAGCATCTACCGCAAGCTGGACGTCGCCAGGCGCCGGGACGCCGTCCACCGTGCGCGTGCCCTTCACCTGTTGTGATCGGCCACCTGTGGCGATCGGCATCTGTTGGGATCGGCACACGTCGTCAGCCCGCCGGGCGGTGTGTCTCGTCGGGCCATCCCGCGTCGTCGAGGTGCCACACGGCCCTCGGTGGCAGGTGACGGGCGTGCTCGCCGGGCTCCTCGGGGGTGCCCGCGGCGGGCTCGCCGCCTTGCGGCGGGCCCAGGTCCGGGCCGGTGTCGCAGCACCCCGGTGCGACGTCTGAGCGGGGCGGACTCTCTCCGGCGCCCCACCACTCGGGACCACCTTCGTGGGGGTACCCGGGGTTGTAGACCTGCCCGGCGGGGCTGGGGAAACCGCTGGGGCCGAGGTCCTCCCACATGGCGGGGATGCCCGCGTGGGGATGTTGGCCCGGGGGTGGTCCGGCGGCCGGGAAACGAAATCCGGTTGGCTCCTCTGTCCCGAACCGTTCAGTGCCGGCCTGCGGCCAGAACCGCTCGGTCGTGCCATCCGCCGAGGGGGAACGCGGGGGAAACGGAGGAAGTGGAAGCGTCGCGGCAATGGCTGCCGGTCGGCGGCGGCGCGGCGGGCGTAGACCGCGCCCGAGACAGACGAGCAGGGTGGCTCCACCGGCCAGCATGATGATCGAACCGAGGACCCGCAGGTCGATGCCGGTCAACCGATAGGACAACGCATAGCGGAGCGTTGCGCCCGCGGCGATGAGGAAGATCGCGAATCCGGTCGTCACTCGCTTCACCTCATTTCGGCGGGCCTCGTGGGCCGACCGCAATGGTGATCGAATGTGATCGTCAAATATACGCTCGGTGAGAAAACTACCCTCTGTGGCAGGCGATTACACGCGTGCAGCCGAAGGTGGAGGTGGTGGTCGGACCGGGCCAATTTGAGGGCGGTTGCTGGCACCTTTGGGTGGTGGAGGCGCTGCGTTGATGTGACTGTGCGTGTCACAGTCGTGACGATCAACGGTGTCCTGCGGGGAAATGACGCATGAACTGAGGTTCATTATTCACATAAGCGGGCCAGGCTTATCAGGCGTCAGAAAGTAGGCTTCGCGGACTGGCATCTGGGTAGTCGCGGCCCTAGGCTTGCCGAACATGTCCAGCTTGGCCGGAAATACGCCGGCTGATTCGCGACTACCGGCCAGTGACCTGGTGTCGGTCTGCCCCCGGAGGCATGTGTGACTGACCGAATGCTCAGCAATCCCGATGGTAGCCCCAGCGGCCATCCGGCCACCGGCCGGCTCGCCGTGACGATGGACACATCGGCGGGGGTTTCTCGGCCGCCCGGCGTGGCGGCCCCGCACCGGGCACCCACGATGCGGCACGCGCCGATCTCGGCGACGTCCGCGGTGGGCCACCCGGGCGCCCGTACCCGTCCCGGCGCGGTGGCGGCGGGACTGCCCGGCCGCGCCCCGGTCGCGGCCCGCGGGCCGCAGGTGCCGCGGGATCTGGCGCTCGGCGCGGCGGAGCTGCGCGGCGTGCTCCGCGTCGTCGAGGACTGCGAACGAGCGGCGTCGCTGCCGGCGTTCCGCGAGGCGGCGCTCGACGGGATGGCCCGCCATCTCGGCTACCGCCACTCGGCGTTCTTCCTCGGCTCGTCCCCGCAGGCGACCTTCCAGGACGCCCGCCCGACTGGTCGCGGTCTCGCGCTGCGCATGGCCGGGCCCTTCCTGGAGCGGTACCGCAGCCTCGAGGTCTTCAACGACCCGGAGAGCCTGCGACTGATGTGGGAGCGTGGCCTGGTAACGCTCGACGAGATCGGGGTGCCCGACCGGCCCGAAGTCCGGCTGCGGTTGGAGCGCTTCCTGCGCGCCCACGGGATCCACGCGAAGCTGCTGATCAGGCTCGCCGGGGGAAGCGGTGTCGGTGCGGTCGTCTCCCTGCTGGACCCGCGGCCCGGTGCCTTCGGGCCGCGTGACCGCGCCGTGGGCGCCGTGCTCGCCCGCCACCTCGGCAACCTGCTGCGCTTCTACATCCGGGTGAACCCGGGCCCGGCCGTGACGGCGAAGCTTTCCGCCCGTGAGCGCGACGTCGTCCGCCTGGTGGCGGAGGGCCAGTCGAACCGGCAGGTGGCGGAGGCCCTCTGCATCAGCATCGACACGGTCAAGCACCACCTGACGCACGCGCTCGTGGCGACCGGTTGCTCCAACCGCACCCAGCTCGCGCTCGCCTGGCAGCGTGAGATGGGCTCGATGCCGGCGCCGGGGCTGCCCCGCCCGTAGCCGGTGCCGTCGTATCCCGGCCAGCCGTGGTCGGGGCGCTCGCGGGTCCGCGGACCGGCGGCGCACGAGCGGGCGGTGCGGGGTGCCCACCCGGTGCCGATCGCTCTCCTCAGCACAACCTGTTCATGATCGTCCGTGCGGGTTCGCCCGACCCGCACCCTCCGGGGGCACCTGCGCCCGGATAGCAACGCCCGGCCGGCATGCCCGGCAGGGTCGTCGGACCAGCCCACGGCCCGACATAGCCCGGACGTCGAGAGATCGGCGCCCAGGCGGAACGTACACCGGATCGCGCCCGCGCTCGCCCGGCGCGCGGCGCGTCCGAGGGCTCGGCCACGCGCCACGGCGCACGCGGACCGAGGCCGTCCGCACCCCCGACGGGAGACCGGCGGGACCGGGACCGCCCATCCCGGTCACCCGCCGCGGGCTGACGTCGAAGCAACTCGCGGTCACATGTTCGGCGTGGCGGGCCGGCCGGCGATCGGCCGGCCCGCCACGGCGGTCGCCGGTATGGAGCAGGTCGCCGGTATGGAGCGGCCCGCATGGAACCGGATGGATTGGCCGTCCGTTGTGACAGTTCGGTCGTCCTTCCTCGCGAAGTCCGGCCAGGCGCCGAGCCCCGCGATCGCGGCCCCGCCCCCGCCGTATGAGCGCCCCGCCTCAGCGGTGCGCGTGACAGGCCGTCGCGGCAGGTCGTGACCCCCTGACCCCCTGGCCGCGAGTGGACCGGTGTTCGGAGTACTCCGGTCGGAACCGTCCTTCTCGGCGCGCCGCCGATCGCTGCTGGTCGGCGCCTGCGCCTCGCCCGCCGACCGCCGGGCCGCCGCTGTCGTCGTCGCCGGTCGTCGCTGTGGTCGCCGTCGCCGAGTCGCCGTCGTGTCGCCGCCGCCGTCCGGCCGCGCCCTGACCCGGCACACCCTGACCCGACAGACCCTGAGGTGACGCGTCGGTGACCCGATGCGCTCCTGACCCGATGCGGCCCCTGAGCCCTGGCCGGGCATCCACGAATGACTCGGGAGAGTCGTCCGAGCACTCTGACGCAAGGACTCCCAGGCCGTGACCTGGCTCTAGTCACTTCGGGTGGTCTTGCCGCCTGCTCGGCATCGTCGCGGAATGCTCCCCGTGGTCTCGTGTGGCTTGCCCGGAGCCCGGGCGACATCCGTGCGGTGCCCTGATCGCGTTGGAAAAGCCCTTGTGAACTGGGTATTTGTCGCGATCGAGCGCGATCGAGGGGGCGGATCCAAGATGGGCGAGAGAAATGGGCGGCGCTTATGCTTGCGGCCACTCGGTTATGGTGACTAGGTTGAACGGGCCATGTCACTGCGTATGTGGGGGTCAGAAGAGACGAGTCTGCCGACAGCACGCCCGTCCGGCCCAGGCTGGCGTCGGTGGCTGTTCCAGATCGTCACCGGAGGAACGGCTGGATGAATGTCATGTCATGGGGTGCGGGTGCGGTCCGCCGTCGGGGCCGCGGTGCCGGTCCGGGGAAAGCCGGCACTGATTCCCGGTGGTTTCGGTCGCCGACGCTCCGCACCCGGACGGCATGACATGTCACTCTGTGCGCGCGCCGGAAAGAATCCGGGCGAGGTGCAGAATCGCAACCGTTCCAGGCGTGTGTGCGGCATCGTCGCGGCGAACATCGGGTGTACGGCGAAACGCGTGCTGCCCGTGGAGCGGGACAACACGTCGGGTGCGGTCGGCCCCGAGATCGCCGTGGAGCGTGCCGCGCCGCGTTCCATGTGTTCGCCGGCGTGCGTGGGTGATGAGCGGGGGCACCTGATCGTTTCGTGGCGCGCCCTGGTTGTGGAGACCCCGTCCGGACGGGCTAGTATTTCGCGCACGTTCGCTGCCTCGGGTGAGCCGATCGGACCGGGCCGCAGTCACTACGACCGAATCGTCGCCGGCGGCGGGGAGTCCGGGCCGGTCGCCGGTTCTGTCCCTCATATGGAGTTGCACCTGCCTGATATGCCGATCGCCCCACGACGCCGACACCGGACTACCGCGAGGCGCGCGGATCAGCGGCGGTCTGTCGGCGATCTCTCCCGTGGTTCACCGGCGCCCGCCGGCCGAGCCCGCCCGAATCCGACCCCGGCCCGCCGGCCGGCGCCGACGGCATCCGTTCCCGGTCGTCGCCCATCACGGTGGTGCCTGGCCAGGAGGAGCATCCGATGAGCAGCTCGTTCAGCGCCCAACCGAGGCCCGCGGCGGTCGAGCCCGGAGACCGGGATCTGGTCGTCGTCGTCAGCCCGTTCGGTGAGCCCGCGCCGCACCTGGTGGCGGCGGTCGGCCACGCCGGCGGCCTGGGAATCCTCGATCTCGGCCTCGACCCGGCCCGCGGCCGGGAGTCGATGGCCGCCGCGGCCGCCTGGTCGACCGCGCCGTTCGGGGTCCGGGTCCCCGAGGGCTGCCCGATCGGCAGCGGTGACCTGCCTGCCGGCGTCGACACGGTGCTGCTCGGGGTGAACGCCCCGTGGACGGTGGCCGAGGCGGCCGGCCGCGGTCGGCGTGTCCTCGTCGAGGTGCTGTCCGTGGCGGACGCGATGGGCGCGCTCGAATCGGGAGCGGCCGGCCTCGTCGCTCGCGGCAGTGAGGCCGGCGGACGGGTCGGTGACCTCACGACGTTCACTCTGCTACAGCACCTGATCGCCGCGAAGGCGACACGGCGGGACGGGACCGTTGCCCCCGTGTGGGCCGCTGGTGGCATTGGTCCGGCCACGGCCGCCGCGGCGATCGCCGGCGGGGCGGCCGGTGTGGTCCTGGACTCGCAGCTCGCGCTCGTTCGCGAGATGGAGCTGCCCACCGAGATCGCGGCCGCCGTTCGCGCCATGGACGGCAGCGAGACCGCGCTGATCGAGGGCCACCGCGTCTACGTGCGCCCGGATCTGCCGGTCGCCCGGCTGGTCGGCTGGCCTGCCGGCACGGGTGCTCCCAAGGACGGCGACGAGCCGGCCACGGATTTCCGGGACACCGGCGGCGAGCTCGCCTCCGACGGCGCGCTGACGTCCGCCGCGCCGGCGGCAACAGCGCCGGCGGCCACGGCATCCACCGTCGGCGGCGAGCGGGGCCCGGTGGCACTGCGGCTGGGTGGGCGCGACCTGCGGGAACAGCTTCTCCCGGTCGGGCAGGACGGTGCGCTGGCGGCCGACCTGGCCGACCGGTATGTGTCGGCGAGCGCCGTGGTGCGGGCCGTGCGGGAGTCCGTGCGGACCGCCCTAGACTCGGCGGCGCGCCACCGGCCGCTCGCGCCGGGATCGCCGTTCGCGGCCGCCCGCGGGCTGCGCTACCCGGTCGCGCAGGGGCCGATGACCAGGGTCAGTGACCGGGCGCGGTTCGCCCGCTCGGTGGCCGACGGGGGCGGGCTGCCCTTCCTCGCGCTCGCGCTGCTGGACGGCGCCGCGACCCGGACGCTGCTGACGGAGACCGCCGAGCTGCTCGGCGACTCGCCCTGGGGCGTGGGGATCCTCGGGTTCGCGCCGCCCGAGGTGCGCGCGGCCCAGCTTGAGGCGGTGCACGAGGTGCGCCCGCCCTGCGCGCTGATCGCCGGCGGCCGGCCGGCCCAGTCGGCGCCGCTGGAGGCCGCCGGCATCGACACCTTCCTGCACGTGCCCTCGCCGGGGCTGCTTGACCGCTTCCTCACCGACGGGGCGCGCAAGTTCGTCTTCGAGGGCCGCGAGTGCGGCGGCCACGTCGGGCCGCGGGCCAGCTTCTCGCTGTGGGAGGCGCAGATCACGCGCCTGCTCGCCTTCGCCCGGGCCGCCGGCGACGAGCCGGGGTCACTCCAGGACGTCCACGTGCTGTTCGCGGGCGGCATCCATGACGCGACCTCGGCGGCCATGGTCGCGGCGGCGGCGGCGCCGCTGGCCGACCGCGGCGCGCGGGTCGGTGTGCTCATGGGGACGGCCTACCTGTTCACCGAGGAGGCGGTCGCCGACGGCGCGATCATGCCCGGTTTCCAGGAGGCGGCGATCGGCGCCACCCGCACCGTGCTGCTGGAGACCTCGCCCGGGCACGCCACCCGGTGTGTGGAGTCCGAGTTCGTGCACACCTTCCTGCGCCGGCGCGAGGAGCTGACGGCCGCGGGCGTGGCGCGCAAGCAGATGTGGGCCGAGCTGGAGTCGCTCAACCTGGGCCGGCTGCGGATCGCCAGCCGGGGCGTCCGCCGCGAGGGGGGCCAGCTGGTCGCGGTCGGGCCCCGCGAGCAGGCCACGGACGGCATGTTCATGATCGGCCAGGTGGCGGCCCTGCGATCGGACCGCACGACGATCGGCCGGCTGCACGCCGAGGTGACCGAGCAGGCCACGGCGCTCGTCGCCGAGCGGGCGGCCGAGCGGGCAGCCGAGCGGGCCGGCGGGCCGACCGGGCAGGTCGCCGCGCTGCCGGCCCAGCGCACCGCCGGGAGCACCGACGCGGCCGACGGCGACCAGGCCGAGCGCGCCGCGCGGTCCGTGGCCGCCGTGCGCGAGGCGGCGCGGTCGCTCGACATCGCGATCGTCGGTATGTCAGCGGTGTTTCCGCGGGCTTCCGACGAGAAGGACTACTGGGCCAACGTGGTCGGCGGCGTCGACGCGATAACAGAGGTGTCACCCGAGCGGTGGGACGCGGATCTCTACTACGACCCGGAATCGGTCGTGAAGGACGCCGGCCGGCGGACGCCGTCCAAATGGGGCGGATTCCTGCCGAGAATCCCGTTCGACGCGCTCGCCTACGGAATACCGCCGCGTTCTCTGCGTAGCATTGATCCGGGTCAGCTCCTCGCGCTGGAGGTCGCCGCCCGGGCGATTCGCGACGCCGGGTACGAGAACCGGCCGTTCGACCGCCGACGCACCTCCGTCGTCTTCGGCGCTGAATCAGGGTCCGACCTTTCCACGACGTATGGATTCCGCTCCGCGCACCGGGCCTGGGTCGGTGAGCTTCCCGCCGAGCTCGAGGAGCTCCTGCCCGAGCTCGACGAGGATTCCTTTCCCGGCCTGCTCGCGAACGTCATAGCAGGACGGGTGGCGAATCGGCTCGACCTGGGTGGCCTGAACTTCACCGTCGACGCGGCGTGCGCCTCCTCACTGGCCGCCCTGGACGCAGCGTGTAAGGAACTGTCGGCGGGCTCGTCCGACATGGTGCTGTGCGGGGGTGTGGACACACATTCCAGCGTCCATGACTTCCTGCTGTTCGCCTCGGTGCACGCGCTGTCTCCCGGGGGCCGTTGCCGCAGCTTCGACTCCAGCGCGGACGGCACCAGCCTCGGTGAGGGTGTCGCCGTCGTCGTTCTCAAGCGCCTCGCGGACGCGCAGCGCGACGGTGACCGGATCCGCGCCGTCATCCGGTCGGTCGCAGGCTCCTCCGACGGCCGGGCGCTCGGCCTGACCGCGCCGCGCAAGGCCGGGCAGGTCATCTCCCTCGAGCGGGCCTACGCGACGGCGGGAATCTCGCCGTCCGAGGTCGGCATGCTGGAGGCGCACGCCACCGGAACAGTCGTGGGGGACCGCACCGAGCTCGCCACGCTCACCGAGGTGTTCACCGAGCACGGCGCCGCCGTCGGCCAGTGCGCGGTCGGTTCGGTGAAGTCGCAGATCGGCCACACGAAGTGCGCCGCGGGCCTGGCCGGGCTGGTCAAGGTGGCACGCGCGGTGGAGACCGGTGTGCGGCCGCCGACGCTGCACGTGGACCGCCCCAACCCGTACTGGGAGCGGGAGAGCAGCCCGTTCTACTTCGACGACCAGGCCCGTCCGTGGATCGCGCCCGCCGGGCGCCGCCACGCCGGCCTGTCCGCCTTCGGGTTCGGCGGGACGAACTTCCACGTCGTCGTGTCGGCCTACGACAAGGCACCGGAGCCCGCGCACGGCCTGGACCGGTGGCCGGCGGAGCTGTTCGTGATCCGCGGCCGGGACCGGGCCGCCGCGCTGCGCCGGCTGGACCGCCTCGCCGAGCTGGCCCGCGCCAACGAGGAGGCAGGCCGGCCCTACCACCTGCGCGATCTCGCCCGCACCGCGGCCGAGGAGCGAGGCGGCCCGGTGCGGATCGCCTTCGTCGTCGACGAGCTGGACGAGCTCGCCGCCGCCCTCGACCGGGCGCGGGAGCCGCGGTCCGACTCCCGCCTCGGCGTGTTCGTCCACGCCGAGGACGAGGCCGGCGCCGCGGGCGGAACGGCCGGCGCCTCCGGTGCCACCTCCGCCGGTGCTGGGACGTCCGTCGCGGGCTCTGGCTCCGGTTCGGTGGCGTTCCTCTTCCCCGGCCAGGGCAGCCAGCGGCCCGGGATGCTCGCGGATCTCTTCGTGGCCTTCCCGCGCCTGCGCTCCCTGCTGGAGCTCGCCCCGGATGTCGCCGCCACGATGTTCCCCCCGGCCGCCTTCAGCGACACCGAGCGGGCGGCCCAGGCCGCGGCGCTGACCGACACCCGGGCGGCGCAGCCCGCGCTGGGAATGGCCGGGCTGGCCGTCCACGACATCCTGGCCGGGCTGAAGATCCGTCCCGACCACGTCGCCGGTCACTCCTACGGCGAGCTGGTCGCGCTGTGCGCGGCTGGGGCGTACGACCGGGCCGACCTCGTCCGCCTCAGCCGGGCCCGCGCCGACGCGATCCTCGCGGCGGCCGGCGGCGACCCGGGCACCATGGCCGCGGTGTCGGCGACGGCCGACCAGATCCGGGACGTGCTCGGTGTGCCCGCCGCCGACGGCACCGTGGCGGGAGTGGCGCTCGCCAACCAGAACGCGCCCCGCCAGACCGTGATCTCCGGGCCGACCGCCGACGTCGACGCCGCGGTCGGCCGGCTCAAGGACGCCGGACTCTCGGCCCGGCGCATCCCGGTGGCCTGCGCCTTTCACAGCCCGGTGATCGCCGGCGCGGCCCAGGCGCTGGCCGGTGAGCTCGCCGCCACGGCCGTCGGCGATCTCACGCTGCCGGTGTGGTCCAACACGACCGCCGCGCCCTACCCGCGGACCCCGGACGGCACGCGCGCGACGCTGGCCGGCCAGGTCGCGGCCCCCGTTCGCTTCGTCGAGCAGATCGAGGCGATGTACGCGGCCGGCGTGCGGGTCTTCGTCGAGACCGGGCCGGGCCGGGTGCTCTCCCAGCTCACGGCGAAGATTCTCGCCGGACGTCCGCACCGGGTCGTGGCGACCGACGCACCGGGGGAGCACGGCCTGCGCCGGCTGCTGCTCGCGGTGGCCGAGCTCGCGGCGGCCGGAGTGGAGATGGACCCGTCGGCCCTGTTCGCGGGCCGCGACACCCGCACGGTCCCGGCCGACGGGATGCCGCGGCGCCCGGGCTGGCTGATCGACGGCGCGTATGTGCGGACCGGCCAGGGCGGTTACCTGCCCGGTGGTCTGCGGCCCGCCCGGCGGGTTCCGCCGGTCGCGCCGGCGGTGGGGACCGAGCCGGCCACGGCTGGGACGGGTGGGTCCGGTGACACAGGCAGGCAGGACGGCCCCGGGGCCTGGCGCGTGCTCGCGCCCGGCCCAGCGGTGGCCGACCCAGCGGTGGCCGACCCAGTTGTGGGCGGCCCAGTGGTGGCCGGCGGATCGGCAGGAGGCACTCCAGTGGACGGCCCTCAGATGATGAACGGGCACGCGAACGGGCACCGCGACGGCTGGTACCCGGGGCCGAACGGGTCCGGGCCCGCGCTCGCCGCCGCCGGGACTTCCGGCGAGCAGGTGGTCGACGGCCGTCCGGCTGCCCCGGCCCCGGTCGCCAGCCCCGCCGACGCGGCCGTCCTCGAGTTCCTGCGGACGGGTCGTGATCTTGTTGCGGCGCAGCGTGACGTCCTGCTGACGTATCTGGGTGGCGCCGCGGCCGCGCCGGTCGAGCACGGTGCCGGGCGGTGGACGCCGGCAACCACCCTGCCGGCCCCGGCGGCCCCGGCGGCCGTCATGCCGGCCGCTGTGACCGCCGCGCCTGCCGGGCCCGCCGTGGCCGCGCCGGCCCCGGCCGCGTCGGCCCCGGCCATGCCGGCGCCGGTTGTCGCCATGCCGGCCGCGGTGGAGGCCGGTGCGCTGGTCGCCGCCGTGCCGGCCGCGGTGGAGGCGGGCGTATCGGCTGCCGCCGGGTTGTCGGCGGAGGCTGTGGCGGATGCGGTGGTGGGGGTGATCGCGGATCTGACGGGTTATCCGGCGGAGATGTTGGAGCCGGATCTGGATCTTGAGGCTGATCTGTCGATCGATTCGATCAAGCGGACGGAGATTCTGGGGGAGCTTGCGGGCCGGGTGGGTCTGGCTGGTGTGGGTGCGGGCGATGTGGATGAGTCGGTGGTGGAGGAGTTGGCGGCGGTGAAGACGGTCCGGGGGATCGTTTCCTGGATCGTGGAGCACCAGTCCACCGACCAGGCCGCCACCCCGGCGATCACCGCCGGGGACGGAACCGGCCACGGTGCGGGGCCCGGCGCCGGCGCGGGCGCGGGCGCGGGATGGGCCGGGCCCGGACAGGTCGAGGTGCCCGAGCAGAGCCGCGCCGAGCGTCGGTCCGCCGACGGCGCCGGCGGCCGGGGGCAGTCCGGCGGGCCGTGGGCCGGGTCGGCGGCGGTCCCGGCGTCCGCCGTCCCGGCAACCGCTGCGGCAACGGCCGCGGCGAGGCCGCCCGCGCCGGGTACGCGGAACAGGGCTGGCGTGCCGTCGGCCGCCGCGGCGCCGGCCACGGCCGTTCCGGTGCCGGCGGGTGTTCCGGTGATGTCCGCGCCGCTCGGAGCGCCGGCCGGTGCCCCGCCACGGCCCGCGTCGGCACCGGAGAGCTGGGGGGTGCGTTCGGCCCCGCGGGGCTCGACGGACCCGGTGTTCGCCGAGCGGGTGCCGCTGCGTCGGTTCGTGGTGGAGTCCACCGAACTGGCTCCGCTGCCGTCCTGGGATGACGTCGTCGCCGCTGGTCGGGCGGCGGTGCTGGACGGCGCCCGGTTCGCCGTCGTCGACGGCGGGCTCGGGATCGGCCTCGCGCTGTCGACCCTGCTGGAGCAGGCCGGGGCGCAGGTCCGCATCATCTCGGCGAACGACGCCGCCCTGGGCGAGCTGGTCGCCTCCGGCATCGCCGCCGACGGGCTGTTCTGGGCCGCCTCGGCCGAGGGCTCGGCGGGGCCGGTGGGCGGTCTGCCGGCGGCGTTCCCGGCGCTGCGCGCCGCCGCGCTGGCCGGAATCCGGCGGCTCGTCGCGGTCACCGGCCTCGGTGGTGATCTCGGCCGCAACGGCGAGATCGGCGACCCGGGCCCGGGCGCCGGCATGGCCGGGCTGGTCCGGACCCTGGCCCGTGAGCTGCCCGACCTCCTGATCAGGCTGGTGGACGTCCATCCCAAGGCGCAGCCGCGGCGGATCGCGGAGAGCCTGCTCGCGGAGATGCTCGACCCGGCCGCGCCGGTCGTCGTCGGCTACCGCGACGGCGTCCGGATCGCGCCCGAGCTGCGGATGTCCGACCTGGTCGCGGTCACCGCCGGGCCGGGGTCCGCGGCCGCCGGATCGCCTCGGGCCGCCGCCGCTCCGCCGGGGCTGGACAGGTCCGGCGTCGTCCTGCTGACCGGTGGTGCGCGTGGGATCACGGCCCGTACCGCGCTGGCGCTTGCGGGTGCCACCGGCTGCGCGGTCGAACTGGTCGGGCGCACGCCCGTCCCGGACGCGCCCGAGGACGAGGCCACGGCGGGTGCGCTCGACGCCCCGGCGCTGCGCCGGGCCCTGATCGCGACGGGGGTGCGCCGCCCGGCCGAGATCGAGGCGCGCATCGGGCGGATCCTGGCCGAGCGGGAGATCCGTGCCACGCTCGCCGCGCTGCGGGAGGTCGCCGCGTCGGTGCGCTACCACCCGATCGACGTGCGGGACGTCACCGCCGTCGCCGGTGTCGTCGCCGACGTCTACGCCCGCCACGGCCGGTTGGACGGTGTCGTGCACGGCGCCGGCGTCCTGGAGGACCGGCTGCTGCGGGACAAGTCGCCGGAGTCCTTCGACCGGGTGTTCCGCACGAAGGTCGACGGGGCGCGCGCCCTACTGGACGCGCTGCGGCCCGATGTGGGCTTCGTTGTGCTCTTCGGCAGCGTGGCCGGGGTGTTCGGCAATCGCGGGCAGGTCGACTACGCCGCCGCCAACGACGCCCTGGACGCCCTCGCGCACACCGCCTCGGCGCGCTTCGCCGGCCGGGTGGTCAGCGTCGACTGGGGTCCCTGGGGCACCGACACGGCCGCCGGCCGTGGGATGGTGTCCGCCGAGCTGTCCCGGGAGTACGCCCGCCGGGGCATCGGCCTGATCGACCCCGGCGAAGGGGTCGCCGCGTTGCTGCGAGAGCTCGGTGAGCCGGTCGCGGACGCGCCGACCCAGGTCGTCTACATGTGCGCGGGAGTCGGGTCGTTCGATGGGTGACACATCCCGCCACAGCGGCGGCGGCCCCCGCGGCGCGGGCGGGCAGGAGATCGCGATCGTCGGGATGTCCGCGCTGTTCCCCGGCGCGGGCGACCTGGACACCTACTGGCACAACATCGTCGGTGGCGTGGACGCGATCAGCGACGTCCCACCGGGCCGCTGGGACCTCGACGAGTACTACGCCGGGCCGGCCACGGACGGCGACCGGCAGCCCGGCGGCGACCGGCGCGACGGCGGCCGGCGGCCGGACGGCGCGGGCTTCTACTGCCGGCGCGGCGGGTTCGTCGACGACCTGGCGACGTTCGACCCGGCCCGGTTCGGCATCGTCCCGGTCTCGGTCGACTGGGCGGAGCCCGACCAGCTGCTCGCGCTGCGGCTCGCCGCCGAGGCCATGGACGACGCCGGCGGGGCCGAGACGCTCGGTGACCGCGGCCGCGTCGGCGTCGTGGTGGGCCGCGGCGGCTACGTCGGGCCGGGTGTCGCCCGGCTCGAGCAGCGGGTCCGCACCTCGCACCAACTGGCGACCACGCTGCGCGAGGTGCTGCCGGACGTCCCGGACGCGGCCGTCGACCAGGTCGTCGACGCGTTCCTGGCCCGGCTGGGGCCGCAGCGGCCGGAGGCGTCCATCGGCCTGGTGCCGAACCTGGCGGCCTCGCGGATCGCGAACCGTCTCGACCTGCACGGCCCGGCGTACACGATCGACGCGGCCTGCGCGTCGTCCCTGGTCGCGGTGGACATCGCGGTGCGGGAGCTGGCCGGCGGCCGGGCCGGCGCGATGATCGTCGGCGGCGTGCACATCGTGCACGAGGTCTCGTTCTGGAGCCTGTTCACGCTGCTGCGGGCGCTCTCGCCCACCCAGCGGATCCGGCCGTTCGACCGCCGTGCCGACGGCCTGCTCATGGGCGAGGGCGTCGGGATGATCGTCCTGAAGCGGCTGGCCGACGCCCGCCGCGACGGCGACCGGGTCTACGCCGTGCTGCGCGGCGCCGGGACGTCCAGCGACGGGCGCACCGCGAGCCTGATGGCACCCGCGTCCTCCGGGCAGATCCTGGCGATCGAGCGGGCCTGGGCGGACGCCGGCCTCGACCCGGCGGCGCCCGGCGCGGTCGGGCTGATCGAGGCGCACGGAACCGCGACTCCGGCCGGCGACGGGACCGAGCTCTCGACGCTGGCGAAGGTCTTCGGCGGCGAGGTCGGGGCGAGCCCCGTCGGCCTCGGGTCGGTGAAGTCGATGATCGGGCACGCGATGCCCGCCGCCGGCATGGCCGGGCTGATCAAGGCCGCGCTGGCGCTGCACCACCGCACCCTGCCGCCGACGCTGCACTGCGACGAGCCGCACCCGCTGTTCGACGGGAGCCGTTTCGCCCCGGTCCGGACGGCGGCCGAGTGGGAGCCGTCCGGTTCCGCGCCGCGGCGGGCGGGGGTGAACGCCTTCGGGTTCGGCGGCGTGAACGCGCACGTCGTCCTGGAGGAGTGCCTCGACGACCACGCCGGCGCCGTCAACCCGGTGAGCTTCGGCGGTTCCGTCGGTTCCGCCGCCACCGCCACCGCCGTCGCCGCCGCCGGGACGGGTGCCGTGCTCGGGCCCGACCCGGAGGCCGAGCGGGTCCTGCTGTTCGCGGGCTCGTCGGCGGCCGAGATCGTCGCCCAGCTCGACGTCCCGGACGCCGACCTGCTGGGGCGCGACGACGCCGCGTCCCCGCCGGCGGGTGGGCCGTTCCGGCTGGCGTTGGTGGCGCCCACCCCGCGCCGGCTCGCGCTGGCCCGCACGGTGGCGGCCCGCGGCACCGCCTGGCGCGGGCGGAACGATCTCTGGTTCGTCCCCGAGCCCCTGCTCGGCGACCGCCCGGCGTCCGACGCCGCGGGCGGACCGCGGCTGGCGTTCCTGTTCTGCGGTCTGGAGGACAAGTTCGCCCCGCGGATCGACGACGTGTGCGACCACTTCGGCCTGCCGCGTCCGGAGGTGGGCGACACCGCCGAGCTCGGCAGCCACGGCGTCGCCAGCGTCCAGGTGGGACGGGTCCTCGACACGGCGCTGCGTCGCCTCGGGGTGGTCCCCGACCTGGTCGCCGGGCACAGCGTGGGCGAGTGGAACGCGATGCTCTCGGCCGGGCTGATGAGCGACGACTACGCCGACGAGTTCATCGAGGTCTTCGACCCGGCCTCGCTCGAGGTGCCCGGTGTCGTGTTCGGTGCGCTGGGCTGCGGCGCGGAGGTCGCCGCCGAGGTGATCGCCGGACTGCCCGAGATCGTGGTCTCGCACGACAACTGCCCGCACCAGTCGATCATCTGCGGGCGGGTGGACAGCGTCGAGACCGCGCTCGCCCGCCTGCGCGCCCGCGGGGTGCTGGGGCAGACGCTGCCGTTCCGCTCGGGCTTCCACTCCCCGTTCCTGCGGCCGCACCTCAAGCGCCTGCAGGACGGCCTTTACAACACCCCCTTGCACGCGGCGCGGGTGCCTGTGTGGTCCGCCACCACGGTGGCTCCGTATCCATCCGGACACGACGACATCCGGGAGCTGGCCGTCCGGCACCTGCTCGAGCCGGTGCGTTTCCGGGAGCTGACGCGGCGCCTGCACTCCGCGGGCGTCCGGGTGTTCGTGCAGGTCGGGATGGGCAGCGTCGCCGGATTCGTCGACGACACCCTCAACGGGCCGGGGGACGAGCACGCGTCGCTGGTCACGAACACCGTCAAGCGGTCCGGCCTCGACCAGCTCCGGCGGGTCGCGGTCGCGCTGTGGGCCGAGGGCGCCGCGCCGCGCCTGGACGTCCTGCCCTGCCACACCAGACCAGAGCCCGCCACCGTCCCGGCCAGGGAGCCGCGGGCGCCCCGGGTGCCTCAGACGGCCGCGCCGGCTCGGCCCGGGCGCGCGGTGCGGCTGCGCCTGGGCACGCCGCTCGTCCGGCTCGGGGCGGACGCGCCGGACCTCGCGGCGTCGCTCCCGTCCCGGATCAGCGGCGAGGCCGCGGGACGTCCCGTCGGCGAGACGCCGGCCCAGGTGGCCGACGGGCTCGGCGGGCCCGCGCGGCATGCCGTCCTCGCCGAGCTGGGCGCGGCGGTCACGGACGCGAGAGCGGTGATGTCCACCGTCACCGACCGCTGGGCCGCGACGCGGGCGTCCGGTCCCCCCTCGACGGCGCCGGCGGCGACCTCCGTGCCTGTTGCGCCGGCCGGGCCGGCGGCGAGTGGGCCGGGTGGTGGGCGGACCGTGCGGCGGGAGCTCTCGCTGGCGACGATGCCCGAGGTCGCCGACCACTGCTTCTACCGGCAGCCCCCGGGGTGGTCCGACCCGTCCGACCTGTTCCCGGTCGTGCCACTGACCGGCGTGCTTGAAATGATCATGGCTGAGGCGAGCGCGCTGATGCCCGGCCGCGCGGTGGTGGCCGTCCGGGACGTGCGGGCCACCCGCTGGCTGGCGATCGAGCCGCCGGTGCAGGTCACGATCACCTGCGCGCCGCTGGGCCCGGACGAGGTCCGGGTGGACGTCGTCGGCTACACGCGGGCGACGGTCGTCTTCGCCGACGCCTACCCGGCGCCGCCGCCGGTGACCGACACGGCCACCGGGTTCGTCCCGGCGCCGGGCGCGGCGGGGGAGGTCGTGATCCCCGGCGAGTCGCCGTCCCCGCACACCGGCCGCGCGATCTACGACGACCGGCTGCTCTTCCACGGGCCCGGCTACCAGGGCGTCGAGTCCGTCGACGGGATGGCCCCGACAGGGCTGCGTGGCTGGCTGCGGGTGACGCCCGCCAGCGGCGCGCTGCTCGACAACGCCGGCCAGTTCTTCGGCTACTGGGGCATGCAGTACCTGCCGTCGGACTGGCTGCTCTTCCCGGCCTCGGTCACCTCGATGCGGTTCTTCGGCCCACCGCCGCCGGTCGGCGCGCGGATGTCCTACCTGGGCCGGATCCGGGACGTGACCGACCGCACCGCCACCGCGGACATGGAGATCCGGGACGCCGGCGGACGGCTGTGGGGGCACATCCAGGGCTGGACCGACCGACGGTTCACCGAGGACGACGTCCTGTGGTCGATGGCACTGGCGCCGGAGGCGAACACGCAGAGCCACCTGACGCCGGACGGCTGGGTGGTGGTCACCGAGCACTGGCGTGACCCGGCGTCCCGGGAGCTGTCGTTGCGCCACTACCTCGACGCGGACGAGCGGACGCGGCTGGCCCGCCACAATCCGCTGGCTGCCCGGTCCTGGTTGCTGGGGCGGATCGCGGCCAAGGACGCCGTGCGGCGCCGCTGGTGGGAGCGCGGGGCCGGCGCGGTGTGGCCGATCGAGGTCGGCGTGACGGATCTGGTGTCCGGGCGGCTGGTCGTCGGCACGGTGCCCACCCGACCGGGCCTGCCCGAGCTCACCCGCCCCGAGGTGAGCATCGCCCATCGTCCGGAGATCGCCGTCGCCCTCGCGGTGGACGACCCGCGGGACGTCGGCGGCGTGGGGATCGCTCTGGAGCGCATCGAACGGCGCGGGCCCGACGCGGAGGCGGCCGTGCTCGCCGAATCCGAGCTGAGCCTGCTCGACGAACTGGCCGGCGCGGATCCGGATGTCCGCGCGGTCTGGCTCGCGCGGTTCGCCGCGGCGAAGCAGGCCGCCGCGAAGACGTACGGGACCGGGCCGGTCGGCGATCAACGGCGGTTCGTCGTCGGCCGGCCGCGACCGGGCGGATCCGCCGTCCTGGCGGCGGTGCCGCGCGGGCCGGGCGGGGTGGTCGCCCATCTGGTCGGCGCGCCGACCGAGGCGACCGGCCTGCCGGCCCCGACGCTGGTTCCAGTCACCGTCTCCGCCCCGGACGGCGGGCCGGGGGCGGCACCGGCCGCGGCCGGGCACGCCGCCCCGGCGGAAGTGGGAGCGGGGGCTAGCGAGACGTGGTGGGTGGCACTGCGCACCATGGACACCACCGGCCGGCCCCGTCCCGACACCGAACCGAATGATCACACTGCCGCATCCGGCACCGCCGCACCCGGCGGTCACACCGCCGGAACCGGCGATCGCGTCGCCGCACCCGGCGGCGTACCCGCCGGCGGCTACATCGTGGCCTGGACCTCGCCACGGATCGAGCGATCCGCGAGGCCTCCGGGCGGCGCGGCCGGGAGCCCGCCCACGCGGCGGCCCGGCGGTCAACCCACCAGCCCGGCCGGTGACCGGCCGGGCGCACGGACCGGTACGCAGCCCGATCAGCAGAAGGAGCAGACCCAGCGATGACCACCGACCAGTCGACCATGACCGCGGACCCGGCGACCCGCGCCGACCAGGTGCTCGCGGACGTGACGGAGATCCTGCGCGACGTGATCGGCGAGGAGTACATCGTCGACATGTCGATCGACATGGACACCTCCTTCAACGCGGACCTCGAGCTCGAGAGCATCGAGTTCGTGACCTTCGCCGACCGGCTCCGGGAGACCTACGGGGACCACGTCGACTTCGTCGGCTTCCTCTCGGAGATGGACGTCGACCAGGTGATCAACATGAAGGTCGGGGAGGTCGTCCAGTTCATCGTCGACAGCCTCGAGACCGACACGCCGGCCGCCGCCCGTTAGCGGCGGTCACGGTCGGCGGGGGGCTACGGGGACCTCGTATGCGCGCGGCGCGGGGCGCGCCGCGCGCACAACCTTCGTGAACGAAGCTAGGGAGAGAGTGCGTGGCTGAGATCGTCGCGAACGGCGTCCGTCTGCATGTGCAGAGGCTGGGGCCCAAGGGTGGGGCCGGTCCCGAGTCGCCGGTCGTGGTGATGGTGCACGGAATGGTGATGGACAACATCGCCAGCTTCTACTTCGCGCTGGGCAACTGCCTGGCCGGGGCGGGATGCGACGTCATCTGCTACGACCTGCGCGGCCATGGCCGCAGTGAGCGGACCCCGACCGGCTACACGATGGCCGACTCGATGGCCGACCTCGAGGGCCTGCTCGACGCGCTCGACGTGCGCCGGCCGGTGCACGTCGTGGGCAACAGCTACGGCGCGACGCTGACCCTCGCACTCGGCCTGGCCCGCCCGGAGCGGGTGGCGAGCCTGACCCTCATCGAGCCGCCGTTCCTCATCGAGGGCCTCGGCGAGGAGATGGCGCGCTCACTGACCCAGGTGCTCGCGGCCGTCACCGACGAGGAGGTGGAGGAGTGGCTGGCGAACTCCGCCGGCCGCGCGGTCTCCCGGATCACGCGCGCCTCGCAGGCGCTGCTGAAGGAGACCACGATCGCCGAGGACATGCTGGCGACCCCGCCGTTCTCGCCGGAGGCGCTGGCCAGCCTGCCGATGCCGGTGCTCGCCGTCTACGGGGCGAACTCGGACATCATCGACCAGGCCGAGGGGCTCGCCGAGCTCGTCCCGGACTGCACCCTGGTCGTCCTGGAGCAGCACACCCACATGGTGCTGCGCGAGGCGGCCGACTACCTGCGCGACCTGCTGCGCTGGTGGCTGTTCCGGCGGTCCGAGCCGATGCCCTCGCACCAGGTGCGCGGCGCCGGGTTCGACACTCCCGACTGGGTGCGGCAGATGATCCCGCCGCCGAACCTCAACAGTGGGGACGAGCCCACGACGTCGCTGTCCGCGGCGCGGGCCGGCTCGTCGGCCGAGGCCTGACCGTCACCGGTGCGGCTCGCGAAGGGTGGGGCTGACTCACCGCCGGAAGGGAGACGAATGGAATTTCGGGGGCTTTGATGGGCCGTGTTCTCTTCGCCGTGCCGCCGCTGACCGGGCACGTGAACCCGGCGGTGGGCATCGCCGGCGAGCTGGCGGCCCGCGGGCAGGAGGTGGCCCTGGTCGGCCACGCGAGCGTCGTCGGGCCGCTCGTCCCACCGTCCGTCCCGCTCATCGCGCTGCCGGGGGAGATCTCGGCCGACCAGCGGGCCGAGCTGGAGGCACGGTCCCGGCCGCTGCGCGGGCCCGCGTCGCTGAAGTTCCTGTGGGACGAGTTCCTGCTGCCGCTGGGCGCCTCGATGGCGCGGGACGTCGGTGCCGTCGTCGAACGGTGGCGCCCGGATGTGATCGTCGCCGACCAGCAGGCGGTCGGGGCCGCCATGGTCGCCCGCCGGCGCGGCATCCGGTGGGCCACGCTCGCCACCACGTCGGCGGAGCTCGACGACCCCTACGCCGTGCTCGCCGGGGTCGGGAACTGGGTGTCGGAGCGGCTGCGGGACTTCCAGGTCGCGAACGGCGTCCCGGCGGAGGAGGCGGCGCGCGGTGACCTGCGCTTCTCTGAGGACCTCACCGTGGTCTGCTCGGTGCCCTCGTTGCTGCGTACTGCCAGTCATCCGTCCCATCACGTGTTCGTCGGCTGCGCCGCCGGGCTGCGCCGGTCGGCCCCGGAGTTCCCCTGGGAGTGGCTCGACCGGGACCGCCGCACCGTGCTCGTCTCGCTCGGGACGGTGACCCGGGAGGCTGGCGGGCGTTTCCTGCGCGCGGCCGCGGAGGCGCTGGCGGGGATGTCCGACCGGGTGCAGGCCGTGATCGTCGCGCCCCCCGGCCCGCTGGACGACCTCGCCGGCCAGGTTCCCGACGACCTGCTGGTCCGCCCGTTCGTGCCGCAGGTGGACCTGATGGCCGGACTGGACGCGATAGTGTGCCACGCGGGCAACAACACGGTGTGCGAGGCTTTGTCACGGGGAGTGCCGCTGGTGGTCGCGCCGGTTCGTGACGACCAGCCGATCATCGGCGAGCAGGTGGTGCGGGCCGGTGCCGGTGTGCGGGTGCGCTTCGGGCGCTCGACCCCGGCGACGCTGGCCACCGCGATCGGCACCGTGCTCGACGAGCCGTCCCACCGGGTCGCGGCGCGGCGGCTGCAGGGCGAGTTCAGCGCGGCGGGCGGTGTCGTGGCCGCCGCCGACCACATTGAGAAGCTGCTGCCGTAGGCCCGGCCCCGGCGGCCCGCCCGTCCGCGGGCGCGCTGGCGGGGCCGGGCCTGGGGCTGGGGCTGTTCGACCGGCGGGGGCGTGAGAGTCGTGCTGCTGCTGGTACCCATCCTGGTGAGCGTCGGGCTCATCCTGAACGGAATCCGCCTGCGCGGCCGGCTGCGCCGGCTGGACACCGTCGCCGCGTCGGGCCGGCCGGTCGACCCCGCCCACGTCTTCCTCGTGGCCGAGGGGGTGCGGCTCTCCGACGCGGCCCGGCGCGCGGCGAGCAACCACGCCCGCCGCGAGCGGCTGCTGGTGCTCGACCTCGTCCCCGCCGACCTCACCGTGGAACGCGCGCTCGACGTGGCCCGGATGGTCGACACCCGGACCTACCGGGCCGACCGCTCGGCGCCCGGCCGGGGCGCGTTCCAGGCCCTGCTGGTGCACGCCGACCTGCTGGAACGGGTCGGAATCACCCAACGGGAGGGGTTCAGCCCGGTCGAGCTGGTCGACATCACGACCCGCCTGAAGCGGCACGCCCCGACCGCCACCGACCTGGCCGTCGTTCCCGGGTTGCAGGCCGCGCGTGACGACGCCGCGATGCGGGTGCGCGTCCAGCAGCGGGCCTACGCGTGCACCCCGGCGAGCCTGTACATGCCGTACGCGCCGCACATCGGAACCTTCATCGGCGCCCAGATCAGCCAGCCGGTCGCGCTCGTCGCGACGGCGCTGTTCTGGTTCCAGCCGTTCTTCGTCTGCGCGGGACGGGTCCCGCTCGCCCCCCGCGACCTGATCCGCAGCCCGATCGTCCGCATCCTCGGCCTTGTGATCTTCGTTGTGCACTCCGCGCGGGCCGGGCGCCGGGCGAAGGCCGCCGGGCTGCCCGCGGACCCGGCGAAGGCGGAGGCGCGCCGCCGCCGGCAGGAGACAGCCGCCTGGTACGCCGCCCGCGCCCGCCACGTCGCGCGGCTGCGCGAGGCCACCAGCGCCGAGTGCCCCTGGTGCGGGTCGGCCGAGCTCAGCGTCCGGGTGCGCTCGCGGGACCTGGAGATGGGCAAGCCGGGGCGCTTCCGCCTCGACGGCTGCGAGGCCTGCGGCCACGTCTTCCTCAACCCGATGATCACCCCGGACGGGCAGGACTACTACGAGCGCGACTGGCGGGACGGCTTCGCCGCCGAGACCGCGGAACACGCCCGGGCCCGTGAGGCCGCGGCCGACCAGGCCCGGGCCGAGCTGCTGCGTCCGTACACCACCCCGCGGGCCTGGCTGGACGTCGGAACCGGCCACGGGCACTTCTGCAACGTCGCCCGGGCCCACTGGCCGGCCACGGTGTTCGGCGGCCTCGACCTCTCCGACGCGGTCGACGACGCCCACCGGCGGCGCTGGGTGGACACCGCCCACCGGGGCGAGCTGAGTCAGATCGCGGACGACCTCGCGGGCCGCTACGACGTGATCAGCATGTTCGGCTATCTCGAGCGGACCCGCTACCCGTCGGAGGAGCTGGACGGCGCAGTCAAGGCGCTCGCCCCCGGCGGATACCTGATGATCGAGCTGCCGAACGCGGACTGCCCGGCGGCGCGGCGGCTGCGGGCGTACTGGGCCGGCTGGGACGTGCCGCGCCGGCTGCACTTCATTCCGGCAGACAACCTGCTCGCCGCGCTGGAGGACCGCGGGCTGCGCCCCATCGCCGTCCAGTTCGGGCCGGCGCTGCGCCCCGGTGACCTCACCCGGGCGCTGGGCCTGCTCATCCAGCGGGTGGCGCCGCGGCGCCGGCCGTGGCTGGACCCGGCCCGGAGCGGGCCGGGCCCGCGGCTGCTGCGCGTGCCGTTGCTGCTGGCCTCGATCGGCCCGTTCCTGCTGGCCGCCCTACTGGACCGGGCCAGCAGGTCCTGGCAGGCCAAGGGGGAACGTTCCAACACCTACCGCGTGCTGGCCCGCAAGGAGAGCTGAAGCCGGCCGCGGGACTCTCCCGGCCATGGCGGTCGGGGAGGCCCGCGGCCGCCGGGTCAGGGGGTCTGCCGGTCGGCGAGCGGCAGGTAGATCCGGGCACCCTGCTCGGCGAACTCCCGGGACTTCTCCGCCAATCCGGCCTGGACGGCCTCGTCGGTGTCGAGGCCGTGGTCGGCCGCGTACTTGCGGACGTCCTGCGTGATCCGCATCGAGCAGAAGTGCGGACCGCACATCGAGCAGAAGTGCGCGGACTTGGCGGGCGCCGCGGGCAGTGTCTCGTCGTGGTACTCCCGGGCGGTCTCCGGGTCGAGCGAGAGGTTGAACTGGTCGTCCCAGCGGAAGTCGAACCGCGCGTCGGAGAGGGCGTCGTCCCAGGCCTGGGCGCCCGGGTGCCCCTTCGCCAGGTCGGCGGCGTGCGCCGCGATCTTGTAGGCGATGACCCCGGCCTTGACGTCCTCGCGGTCCGGCAGGCCCAGGTGCTCCTTGGGCGTGACGTAGCAGAGCATCGCCGTCCCGTACCAGCCGATCATCGCGGCGCCGATGGCCGAGGTGATGTGGTCGTAGCCGGGCGCGATGTCGGTGGTGAGCGGGCCGAGGGTGTAGAACGGCGCGTCGTGGCACAGCTCGCGCTGCAGGTCCACGTTCTCCTTGATCTTGTGCATGGGCACGTGGCCCGGCCCCTCGATCATCACCTGGACGTCGTGCTCCCAGGCCACCGAGGTCAGCTCGCCCAGTGTCGCGAGCTCGGCGAGCTGCGCGGCGTCGTTCGCGTCGGCGATGGAGCCGGGGCGCAGGCCGTCGCCGAGGGAGAAGGTGACGTCATAGGCCCGCAGGATCTCGCAGAGCTCGGCGAAGTTCGTGTAGAGGAAGTTCTCCTCATGATGGGCGAGGCACCATGCCGCCAGGATCGAGCCGCCGCGCGAGACGATGCCGGTCTTGCGCCGCGCGGTCATCGGCACGTAGCGCAGCAGCACCCCGGCGTGGACGGTCATGTAGTCCACACCCTGCTCGGCCTGCTCGATCACCGTGTCCCGGTAGACCTCCCAGGTCAGCTCCTCGGCCTTGCCGCCGACCTTCTCCAGCGCCTGGTAGATCGGCACCGTCCCGATCGGGACGGGGGAGTTCCGGATGATCCACTCGCGGGTGGTGTGGATGTTCCGCCCGGTCGAGAGGTCCATGACGGTGTCGGCGCCCCAGCGGGTCGACCACACCATCTTCTCGACCTCCTCCTCGATGGAGGAGGCGACGGCGGAGTTGCCGATGTTCGCGTTGATCTTCACCAGCAGGTTGCGGCCGATGGCCATCGGCTCGCTCTCGGGGTGGTTCACGTTCGCCGGCAGCACCGCCCGGCCCGTGGCGATCTCGTCGCGCACCAGCTCGGGAGAGAGGCCCTCGCGCAGCGCGACGAACTCCATCTCGGCGGTGATCTCGCCCCGCCGGGCGTAGGCGAGCTGGGTCACCGCGCGGCCGGCGGTAGCCCGCCGCGGAGCCTGCCCCGAGCCGAGAAAGGTGTCACCGGCCTGCCCGTCAGGCCCGTGCCGTCCGTCGTCGGCGGGCTGGACGGCACGCCCCTCGATCTCCTCGGTGTCGCCGCGGGCGGCGATCCAGCCGGCCCGCAGCGCGGGCAGGCCGCGCCGCACGTCGACGCCGGCGCCCGGGTCGGTGTACGGCCCGGAGGTGTCGTAGAGGACCAGGCTGTCGCCCGTGCTCAGCGCGACCTCGCGCATCGGCACCCGCAGGTCGGGCCGGGACCCGACCAGGTAGGTCTTCCTGCTCCCGGGGAACGGTCGGGCCAGGATGCCCTCCGCGCCGTCGTCCGTGCCGGAGGCCGCGGCCGCCGTGTTGTCGGAATCCGTCGGGCGGATCTGACGCACCACCTTGATCACTCCCTACGCCGGAATTACCCGGACAGGTTCAGGCGGTCGGCGGCACCGGCAGTTGCCCGGCCGCCCTCTCAGCCTCCCAGGGTGGAAGCTCCCGCATCTGGGACGACGCTACGGCAGGTGACTGGCCTCCGCCACCCCCTTGGTCAGCTTCGCCATGTTCGTCACGTACCGTTTCGTGCCATTCCGTCGCCGGTTCGTCCGGCCCGGGCGGCACGGCCGGCCGGTCGGCGGCCTCTGTCGGAACCTGCTCCCGCAGAGCCGCGGCGACCAGCGCGGCCGTCTCCGCCGGCGCCTGCCAGAGTTGCTCCACCCTGACGGTGAGGATCCGCCGGCCGGCGGGCCGCGGCCGCCGTGGACCGGGCTGCCCGACCCGCACGAGCAGCCGCCACGGCCCGTACCAGACGTCCAGTCGGCCGGTCGGAACGTCGGGGGAGGGGGTGGCCAGCGCTCGACAGGGAGGCAGCCCGAACGCCGCCTCGAGCTGCTTGTACCGGAGGCTCAGCATCCGGGGAGTCCGGCGGTTCAGCTCGTCGAGGGTGTCGGCGATCAGAGTGCGGCGGCTGATCGGGCCGCGGCGCGCCAGCGCCCGGCGCATCGCCTCGATGGTGACGAAGCCCTGCAGGAGAGCGTCGCTGATCACGGCACGGGCGCCGTCGCGCCCGCTGCACCACTCGGCCATGTCGACCACCGAGCGGGCCGGCGCCGTCCGCGGTGGCAGCCGGGCACGGTGGACGTCCGCCGGAGCCAGGCGTGCGGTGCGGCGGAAGACGACGCCTGCCACGGGCGTGCCGCGGCGCCCGGGCGGGACCAGCACCGTCACGACCTCGTCACCGTGGCCGACGAGGCCGTCGAGGGCGGCGGCCGTGGACCCGCCGAGCACCGCGTTCGGCCCGCCGGCGAGCAGCGCCGCCCAGGCCTGCTGCGCCAGCGGCGGCGTGGCGGTGGCGGTGACGAGGACGCCACGCGCGGGCTGCCGCCAGGTGCCGTCGGCGACCCGCGCGCGGATGTCGGCGCGGGTGAGGCCGGCGGCCATCGCGTCGTGCTCGCTGATGACACCGGACTGCAGGTCGGCGATCTCCCGCCAGGAGAATCGGCCTGGGCTAGGGGCCATGGACAGACCATGCTTGTTGTTTATCCATTGTGTCCATGAGGGATGGCGGGGTTGTGGATAACGTGCATGTCGACCGGCGCCTGTGTGGTTCGCGGGCCGGCGCCGACGCTGCTCGCCGGTGGGCACCGGCGTGCTCGGTGGCCGGGCCTGCGTCGGTCGAGGGCCACGCGGCGGGCGGAGTGGTTCGCGGCCTCCACGCGGCGAGCCCGTATCGTGTGCGACCGGCACGTCCGCGATGTTGCGGGTGTGTTGCCGCACAGCACTGCCCTTGCGCATGTGATGGTGGTAAGCGACGCGGGAGGCGCGGAGGTGGCTGGAGAGGCGCGGCTTCGGCCTGGAAGTCGGAGGAATGGCGACACACCGTAGGTCCGGGCGGTCCGAGGGCCGCCGACTCAGGGGCGCACGCGGCGACCGCGCCACCGCGCAGACCGTCGCGATCGGGATGGCCGCGGTCGGCGCGACACTGGTGGTCGGCGCCGCCGGAGCACTGCACGTGACCGGCTCGGCGGAGGATCCGGACATGTCGACGACGGCGCAGGCAGGCGACGGGGCCGTTCCCACCACTTCGGCGCGGCCCGACGTGGCCACGCCGCACCGCATCACCGACTCCACCGGCAACCCCGATCCCGCGGCGGCCGACGGCCGCGCGGCCGCGGCCCCGGGCGCGGAGCAGTCCCGCGGCGCGATCCCCGGCATCGGCGACCTCATGATGTCGCGGATCCCGTCGTCGACCCGGCAGGTCGTCGTCGTGACCGGCGCAGACCAGTCCTCAACCGTGAACCGCGTCGTGCTCTGGCAGCGCGCGGACGCCGACGCCCCCTGGACGGCCGTCGGCGCGGAGATCCCCGGCCGTAACGGAGCCAACGGCTGGACCCACGACCACGTCGAGGGCGATCTGCGTAGCCCCGTGGGCGTGTTCAGCCTCACCGCCGCCGGGGGCCGCTACGCCGACCCGGGCACCGCGCTTCCCTACGAGTACCGCCCGTCCTTCTATCGGGCCGGCGGCTACGAGGGCGACCCGATGGGGGAGGCCTTCAACTACGTGGTCGCGATCGACTACAACCGGTTGCCGGGGCATCCGCCGTCCGACCCGACCCGGCCGCTGGGCGCCGCGGCCGGCGGCGACATCTGGCTGCACGTGGACCACAACACGCCCACCCGCGGCTGCGTCAGCCTCCCGCAGGCCTCGATGGAGACCGTCCTGCACTGGCTGGCCCCGAGCAGCCATCCCATGATCATCATGGGTGACCGGGCAAGCCTGGAGGCGTCCGCCGGTCAGCAGTGACCCCGGCCACGGCCCGTCGGCCACGGCCTGTTGGCCACGGCGCCAGGCCGCCCGCCCCGGCAGCGGCCTGGTTTGGCTTTCGGGGCCCGGCTCTTGGAGGTCCTGTGCGCCGGGGGGTAGGAGATCACGGGTCGAACGCGAGGAGGCCGGGTGCCGACGCAGTCCCGCCCTCACGAGCAGCGAAGCCACAGCCCGCACGCACCACCACGGCACGACCAGACCGCCATCTATCGGACACCCCCCCGCACGCCGAGGTGGCCTACTTGCCGTTTGGCGTCCTTCTCGCCCTTTCAGGGCGAATTTCGCAGAGAATGCCCACTGAAACGGCGAGAAAGAAACCAAACGGCGAGTAGCCGAGCACCAGAGACGCACCGGGGCTCCACCGCCAGGTCGAGGCTCGCCGCCGGCCGGAGCGCCGGCGATGCCGCGCCCCGCGGTGAGGGCCGAGGCGGCGGCTCCACAACTGGGCAGTGAGAACACGTTGGTCCGCCGGTTCCCGGACCGCGACCGCGACGGGACATCGGCCAGCAGGCGCGCAGGCGGGTCCGTGCCGGGTCGCGCCGGGTCGCGCCGGGTCGGGTCGGGCGCGCGCAAGCCCGGGCTCGAGGCAACGATCCCACCAGCACAACCGCGGCGGCTGAGCGCGTCAGTGCGTCCATGCACCGCACTCAGCCGCCACGGTTTCTCCGGGACTGCGCTTGAGGATCACGCGGGGGGACGGGGGAGGGAATCAGTTGGCCGGGGGCCGGGGGGCTGGTACCGGCGCGCCTGGCACCGGCGCGTACGGCTGCGGCCGTGGCCCCGCCGAAGGCTGGCCAGCCCCCCGCTTCCAGCCTGCCGCCTTTTCCAGCCTGCCGCCTTTTCTAGCCGTCCGCCTTCTTCTCGGCGTGGCCGCCGAACTGCTTGCGCATCGCCGACAGCAGCTTGTCGGCGAACAGTGACTCGCCGCGGGAGCTGAACCGCTCGTAGAGCGACGCGGTCAGCACGTGGGCCGGGACGCCCTCCTCGACGGCGGCCAGCACCGTCCACCGGCCCTCGCCGGAGTCGGAGACACGCCCGCCGAACTCGGCGAGCCGCGGGTCCTCGGCGAGCGCGGTGGCGGTCAGGTCCAGCAGCCAGGAGCTGACCACGCTGCCGCGCCGCCACACCTCGGCGACGGAGGCGATGTCGAAGTCGTACTGGTAGTACTCCGGATGGGCCAGCGGCGCCGTCTCGGCGTCGTGCAGGGCAGCCTCGGAGCGCCCGATACCGGCCTTCTCCAGGATGCCCATGCCCTCGGCGAAGGCCGCCATCATGCCGTACTCGATCCCGTTGTGGATCATCTTGACGAAGTGGCCTGCCCCGTTCGGGCCGCAGTACAGGTAGCCCTTCTCGGCCTGGGCGATCTCGCCCGTCCGCCCCGGGGTGCGCGGCGCGGTGTCGACGCCGGGGGCGATCGTCTCGAACAGCGGCTCGAGGCGGGCGGCCACCTCCGGCTCGCCGCCGATCATCAGGCAGTAGCCGCGCTCCAGCCCGAACACGCCGCCTGAGGTGCCGACGTCCAGATAGTGCAGGCCGCGCTCGGCGAGCTTCGCGGCCCGGTCGACGTCGTCGCGGTAGTAGGAGTTGCCGCCGTCGATGATGATGTCGCCGGCCTCGAAGTGCTCGGCGAGCTCGAAGACGGTCTGGCCGGTCAGGCCGGCGGGCACCATGACCCAGGCTGCCCGCGGGGTGCTCAGCGCGGCCGCGAAGTCGGCCAGCGAGTTGACGCCGACGGCGCCCTCGGCGGCCAGTGACTTCACCGTCTCGGGGTTCACGTCGTAGACCACACATTCGTGCCCGTCGCGCATCAGCCGGCGGACGAGGTTCGCGCCCATCCGGCCGAGTCCGATCATTCCGAGCTGCATCTGAACTCCCGATGGTCCTGCACGGACCGGTCGAAGGTGAGGTCCTCGAGCTCCATCCTGCCGTCGGTACCGGGACACCTCGTCGCGTCCTCGGTCACGGCCGGTGGGCTGCCGACCCGGTGCGGTGGCATTCGGGCGCGACGCGGCAGGTGAGATGGTGCCTCGCGACGCTGGTCCCAACGCGGAGAGGTGTGCCCATGAGTAGGTCCGACGACGCCGACGGAGGCACGGGCGCCAGCGAGGTCGACGTGATCGTGATCGGAGCGGGGCCGGCGGGCGAGGTGGTGGCCGGCCGGTGCGCCGAGGCGGGGCTGTCGGTGACGGTGATCGAGCACGAGCGTGTCGGCGGGGAGTGCTCCTACTGGGGCTGCATCCCCAGCAAGACCCTGCTACGCCCTGGTGAGGTCGTGGCGGCCGCCAGGGCCGTCCCCGGGGCGGCGGGGGCCGTCGGTGGGGTCCGCGCCGGGGTCGACGCCGCGGCGGCGTTCGCCCGGCGCGACGAGATGGTCGGTGGGTACTCCGACGAGGGCCAGCTCCCGTGGCTGCGCGAGCGCGGTGTGTCGGTGCGGCGCGGGGCCGGCCGGCTGGTCGGCGAGCGCCGGGTCGCGGTGCTCGCGCCGGACGGCGGCGAGCAGGTCCTCACCGCGACCCGCGCGGTCGTCCTGGCGACGGGGACGCGGGCCACCATTCCGCCCGTCCCCGGTCTCGCCGAGGCCGATCCGTGGGACAACCGGTCCGCGACCGGTGCCCGCGCGGTGCCCGCCCGCCTCGCCGTGCTCGGCGGCGGCGCGGTCGGCGCCGAGCTCGCGCAGGCGTTCCGCCGCCTCGGCAGCGCGGAGGTCACCGTCGTCGAAAGCGGTCCGCGCCTGCTCGCGCGCGAGGAGCCGTTCGCCGGCGACGAGGTGCGCGCGGCGTTCGAGGCCGAGGGCATCACGGTTCACACCGGCCGACGGGCCGTGGCCGTCCGCAGGGAGGCACCGGGCACGCCGGGGGGGCTGGGTGGGCCGGGCACGCCGCGTGGGCCCGTGGTGGTCACTCTGGACGGCGACGGCGGGCCCGAGCACGTCGTCGCGGACGAGATCCTGGTCGCCGTCGGGCGGACCCCCGCCACCGGCGAGCTCGGCCTGCCCGCGGTCGGCCTGCCCGCGCGGGGCTTCGTCGAGGTCGACGACCGGATGCGGGCCACCGGCGTGGCCGGGGACTGGCTCTACGCCGTCGGGGACGTCAACGGCCGTGCGCTGCTCACCCACATGGGCAAGTACCAGGCCCGGGTGGCGGCGGACGCCATCACCGGCCGCCTCGACCCGGCGGGCCGGCCCGCCGCCGACCGCGCCGACCCGGGGGCCGTCCCGCGGGTGACGTTCACCGATCCGCAGGTGAGCGCCGTCGGCCGGACGGAGGCGGCGGCCCGCGCGGCCGGCCTGGATGTCCGCGCCGTCACCGTCCCGACGGCGTCGGTGGCCGGTTCGTCGGTGCGCGGCACCGACGCCGTCGGGACGTCCCAGATCGTGGTGGACACCGCCCGCCGGGTGCTGGTCGGGGCGACGTTCGTCGGCCACGACACGCAGGAGATGGTGCACGCCGCGGCCATCGCGATCGTCGGGGCCGTCCCGCTGGAGGATCTGTGGCACGCGGTGCCGTCCTTCCCCACGGTCAGTGAGGTCTGGCTGCGGCTGCTGGAGGCCTACGGTCTTTGACCAGCCCGGGTGTCGACGCCGACGCGGGGCGGAACGTCCGTCCTGGAACGTCGGGGGGGCGGTGTGCCCACCGCGGGCGGGGGTCCCGCGGCGGGCCGGCTCACCGCCGTCAGGTGAAGATCGAGACTCCGCCGGGGCCGACGAGCAGGCCGATGACGATGAGCGCGATCCCGTACAGGATGGCGCCCCGGACCAGGGAGACGATGCCCGCGATCACCAGGATGACGGCGATCAGCCAGAGAATGAATTCCATGGTCGTCTCGTTCCTTGCCCGAGGTCAACAAAACCTCCCCGGAACTTTCGGATCAGGCCGGGGCGGCGGCGCCGCGGCCCTCCGGCACGACCGGGCGGACGTCGGGAGCGCCCAGCCTGGCCGCGTCGGCGGTGTGGTCGTCGGCCTGCCGCTGTGACTCGAGTTCGGCGGCGACCCGGGCCCGGTAGTGATCGATCTCGCGCTCGACGGTGGCGGGGCTCCACCCGAGGACGGGGGCGATCAGCTCGGCGACCTGGGGGGCGGTCTCCAGCCCGCGGTCGGCCGTCTCGATCGAGATGCGGGTCCGCCGGGTCAGGACGTCCTCGAGGTGCAGCGCGCCCTCGTGCGACGCGGCGTACACGGCCTCGACCGCCAGGTACTTCGGCGCGCCGCGCAGCGGACGGCCCAGCTCGGCCCGGTCCGCGACGAGGGCCAGGACCTCCTCTGCGAGGGTGCCGTATCGGTGCAGCAGGTGCTCCACCCAGGCGACGTGCAGCCCGGAGGCGCGAGCCAGGCCCTCCCGGGCGTTCCACAGCGCCGGGTAGCCGTCCGCGCCGAGTAGCGGGACACGATCAGTGCACGACGGCGGCACCGCGCGGCTCATCCCGGCCGTCGCCGCGTCGACGGCGTCCGCCGCCATCACCCGGTACGTCGTGTACTTGCCGCCGGCGACCATCGTGAGCCCGGCGACCGGGCTGACCACGGCGTGCTCCCGGGACAGCTGCGAGGTGTCCTCCGACTCGCCGGCCAGCAGCGGCCGCAGGCCGGCGTAGACGCCGGTGATGTCCTCGGTGGTCAGCGGTGTGCGCAGCACCCGGTTGACGGTGTCGAGCAGATAGGAGATGTCCGCGCTGCTGGCGGCCGGGTGCGCGAGGTCGAGGTTCCACTCGGTGTCGGTCGTCCCGACGATCCAGTGGCTGCCCCAGGGGATCACGAACAGGACACTTTTCTCGGTGCGCAGGATCAACCCGGTCGAGCCGTGGATGCGGTCGCGCGGGACCACGATGTGGACACCCTTCGACGCGCGCACCGAGAGCCGCCCGCGCCCGCCGACCATCGCCTGGATGTCGTCCGTCCACACCCCGGCCGCGTTGATCGTCTGCGCGGCGCGGACCTCCAGGTCGACCCCGTTCTCCAGGTCGCGCACCCGCACCCCGGCGACCCGGTCGCCCTCCCGCACCAGCCCGGTGACCTGGGCGCTCGTGGCGACCAGGGCCCCGTAGCGGGCGGCCGTGCGGGCGACGAACATGGTGTGCCGGGCGTCGTCGACCTGCCCGTCCCAGTACTGGATGGCGCCGACGAGCGCGTCGGGGCGCAGCGACGGGAACTCGCGCAGCGCCGCCTTGCGGGTCAGGTGCCGGTGCAGCGGGACACCCCCGCTGCGGGGGGCACCGCCGTCTCCGCCCGTGCGGGGGGCGATGCGCCCGATGCCCTGCCCGAGAGTGTCGTAGAGCAGCACGCCGCTGCCGATGTAGGCGCGTTCCCAGCCGTGATGGGTCAGCGGGAGCAGGAACGGGATCGCCCGGACGAGGTGCGGGGCGATCGTCTCCAGCAGCAGCGACCGCTCGCGCAGCGCCTCGCGGACGAGGGCGCCGTTGAGCTGCTCCAGATAGCGCAGGCCGCCGTGGATCAGCTTGCTCGACCGGCTGGACGTCCCGGCGGCGAGGTCGCGGGCCTCGAGCAGGGCGACTGACAGGCCCCGCGTGGCCGCGTCGAGCGCCACCCCGGCGCCGGTCACGCCGCCGCCGATCACGACGACGTCCACCGGCTCGGCGCGCATGCGCCGCAGCGCGGCTGCCCGGCTGGCCGGGTCGAGGCGGGCGGTACCGGTCATGGTGTGTGGATCCCCCTTCGACCGTGTCCTGTCCTGGGCGTCCTGTCCCGGGCGGTCCCGAGCGTTGCCGTCCCGCGGTGCGGACGGCTCCATCCCATCGTGCCGGCAGTTGGTGCGCACCGCTCACGCTGAGGTGAACGGCGGGTGTCGATCGGGCGCACGGGGGCGCAGGTGGGCTCCATGATGCCCAGCCGGCCCGCCGACAGGTCCGGTCCGGACAGTGGCGGTCGTCGCGGCCGGGGATCCCGTGTCCCTGTTCGCGCCCGGCGCCGCGCGTCGAGGCCCGGATGGGGCATGCTGGTCGGGCAAATCGATCTGCTGCCGTCGCACACCGTCGGGCGGGGGTGCCCGACCAGGGGGCCGCCCGATCCACGAACTGGCCCGGAGTGGTGATCAGATGGACCTGACCTTCAGCGCCGCGGAGGAGGCGTTCCGCGCGGACCTGCGGAGCTGGCTCGCCGGGAGCGTCCCCGCGGCGTGGCGGGAGCCGGGCTTCTGGGCGGGCGTCCCCGACGACGAGGGCTTCGAGCTACGCCGGGAGTGGGAGCGCCGCAAGTTCGACGCGGGCTTCGCCGGCATCGACTGGCCCACCGAGTACGGCGGGCGCGGCGGCACCCCCGGCATGAAGGCGATCTACGACGAGGAGCTGGCGCTCGCCCGAGCGCCGGGAACCGTCAACCCGCTCGGGCTCGCCTTCCTCGCCCCGACGATCATGGCGATCGGCACGGACGAGCAGAAGCGCGAGATCATCCGTCCGCTGCTGCGCTGCGACGTGATCTGGTGCCAGGGCTTCTCCGAGCCGGACGCGGGCTCCGACCTGGCCGCACTGCGGACGTCCGGCGTGGCCGACGGCGACGACATCGTCGTCAACGGCCAGAAGGTCTGGACGACCAACGCCGGCCACGGTGACCGGATCTTCACCATGGTCCGCACCGAGCCGGGCAGCCAGCGCCACCGCGGCCTGTCGATGCTGCTGCTCGACATGCACCAGGACGGCGTCGAGGTGCGGCCGCTGCGGCAGATGAGTGGGGCGACCGAGTTCGGCGAGGTGTTCTTCACCGACGCCCGGGTCCCCGCCCGCGAGTGCCTCGGCGGCCTGGGTAACGGCTGGTCCACCGCGATGCTGCTGCTCTCCTTCGAACGCGGCGCGTCGGGCATCTCGCAGTACACCGCCTTCCGGAAGTCCTACGACGAGATCGTCCGGGCGGCCCGCGCGCTGGGGCGGGACACCGACCCGGTGCTGCGCCAGGAGCTGGGCCGCCGGATGGTCGAGCTCGAGTGCCTGCGCTACCACGCCATGCACGTGCTCACCCAGGTGGAGCGGGGCGCCGACCTGGGCGCCGAGTCGTCGATGACCAAGCTGCAGTGGTCCGAGACCTACCAGGACCTGTTCGAGACCTTCGACGACCTGCTGGGCGCCGACGCGGCGGTCAGCACCCCCGTCGCGGGCCTCGACATCTCCGCCCTGCAGTCGGAGGGGTTCTGGACAAGGTCGGTCACCATCTGGGGCGGTTCGTCGCAGGTGCAGCGCAACATCGTCGCCGAGCGGGTGCTCGGCCTGCCGCGCTGAGTCCGGAAGGGACCATCGAAGTGTTCTTTGCGCTGACTGACGAGCAGCGTGCCCTGGGCGAGACCGTCCGGGCCTTCCTCTCCGGCCGTTTCGACCTCACGGCGGTGCGGGCGGTGTTCGAGGACACCGCCGGTGACGGGCACCCGCTGGAGCTGTGGAAGTCGGTGGGGGAGCAGGGCTGGCTGGCCGTGTGCGTCCCGGAGGAGTTCGACGGGCTCGGCCTCGGGCTGCTGGACGCCCAGGTGGTCGCCCGTGAGCTCGGCGCGGGGGCCGTCCCGGGGCCATGGCTGCCGACGGTGCTGGCTGGGGAGGCCGTCCGGCTCGCCGGGTCGGACGCGCAGCGGGCCGAGCTGCTGCCCCGCCTCGCCGACGGCGACCTCGTGGCGACGGTGGCCCTGCGGGGAGCCGGCGGGGCCTGGGACGCCTCCGGCGTGGCGGTCACCGCGCGCCCGGCGCCGGGCACCGTCACCGGCATTGCCGCGGGGGCCAACGGGTTCGGTTCCGAAGGGGCCGGGGGCTCCGACGAGCCTTCGGGCTCCGGTGTGTTCGGCGGCTCCGGTGGTCTCGTCGGTGAGCTGTCCGGGACGGCGTCGCCCGTCGAGTATCTCGGGGTCGCCAACCTCGTCGTCGTCGCGGCGATCGAGCCCGGCCCCGCCGGCGCTGCTCCCGGAGCGGGCGAGGTGGGCCTGTACCTGCTCGACCCCGGCGCGGCCGGCGTCGCCGTCCGCCCGCTGGTCGGTCCCGACGGGACCACCCGGCTCGCCGCCCTGGAACTGGCCGGGGCGCGGGCCAGGCGGCTGCCCGGCTCGTCGGCGGCGGCGCTCGCCGACCTCATCCGCCACGGCGCGCTGCTCACGGCGGCGGACCAGGCCGGGGTCGCTCGCGAGGCGCTGACCAGGACGGTTCACTACGACCGGGAGCGGATCCAGTTCGGCCGCCCGGTCGGCTCGTTCCAGGCGCTCAAGCACCAGCTCGCCGACCTGCACGTCGCGGTCACGATGGCCGAGCACGCCGTGATGTACGCCGCGCACGCGCTCGACGCGGGCCTCGACGACCTGGAGCTCGCCGTCGCCGTCGCCAAGGCGAAGGCGAGCCAGGCGGCCCGGGACGCCACCGCGGCGATGATCCAGTACCACGGCGGCATCGGGTACACCTGGGAGCACGAGGCCCACCTGTTCTACAAGCGCGCCCGCCGGATGTACGGGGCCTTCGGCGACCCTCCCGCCCACCTCGAGCGGGTCGCCGCGCTGACCGTCGACTCCCTGATCTGACAGCTCGGCGCTTCGCAGGCTCGCTCGATCGCCGGCTCGGCTCGGGGTCGGTCGGGCCTGGTCGGCCGGTGGCTCAGTCGACCGGCGAGCCGGCGGGGACGGCGCAGGCCGCCAGCACCTCGCGTGCCGTGCCGAGCGCCGCCGCGCGGTCGGCGGGGACGAGCCCGACGCGGGTCCGCCGGTCGAGCAGGTCGTCGGCGTCGAGTGCTCCCTCGTGGCGCACGGCGAACACCAGCTCGGCGCGGGTGACCGCGACTCCCTCGGCGATCGGCGCGAGCAGCTCCGGGTCGCGTTCGGCCAGGGCCAGCACCGCCGGGGCCTGGGTTCCGTAGCGCGCCACCAGCCGGCGCGGCGCCGGCACCGCGGCGAGCACGCGGCGCGAGGCCGCCCCGACGAGGGGGAGCCGGTCGGTCCGACAGGGCCCCGCGTCCAGGTCGGCCTGGGCGACGGCGGCGTCCACCGCGTCCGCCGCCATTCGGCGGTAGGTCGTCAGCTTGCCGCCCACCACGGTGATCACGCCGTCGGACCCGACGTGCACGGCGTGCCGCCGGGACAGGTCCGCCGTGCGCCCGTTCGGGCCGTCCAGCAGCGGGCGCAGCCCGGCGAACGCCCCCAGCAGGTCCGCGCGGTCGACCGGGGTGGCCAGCACGCTCGACACGACGTTCAGCAGCTGCGTGATCTCCTGGTGATCCGGCGTCGGCACGTCCGCGACCTCGTCCGTCGGGATGTCGGTCAGTCCCACGTACACTCGCCCGTCGCCCTGCGGCAGCACGAGGGCGTACCGGTTCCGCTCGCCGGGAATCGGCACCGACAGCGCCGTCGGCGTGCCGCCGAACGCCGCCGCGGGCAGCACCAGGTGGGTGCCGCGGCTGGGGCGGAGCCTGACCTCCGGGGCGAGCGCGGGCGTCCAGACCCCGGTCGCGTTCACCACGGTGCGGGCCCGCAGTGTGCACCGGGTGCCCGTCAGGGTGTCGACCACCTCGACGCCGACCGGCTCCGGCGGCAGGCCGCCGTGCCGTGCCGCGCCGCGCCGCGCGTACCCCGGGCTCTCCACCGACAGCACGCGGACCCGGGTCAGCACCCGGGCGCCGAACGCCGCCGCCGTCCGGGCGATCGTCACGACCAGGCGGGCGTCGTCGACGAGCTGGCCGTCCCAGTGGAGCAGGCCGCCGCGCAGCCCGGCCTCGCGCAGCCCGGGGACCATCCCGAGCGTCTCGACCGCCGAGAGCCGCCGCGGCGGCGGCAGCACCGTGCCGGGGGTCCGGGCGCCCCGCCGCAGCAGGTCCGCCAGGCCCATCCCGGCCCGGGCCAGCATCGCCGAGCCGGCGGGGACGTTCTCGGTGAGCGGCAGCACGATCGGCAGCGGGTGCACCAGATGCGGGGCGGTACGGCGCATCAGGATCTCGCGTTCGAGCGCGCTCTCCCGGGCCAGCCCGAGGTCACCGGAGGCGAGGTAGCGCAACCCGCCGTGGACGAGCTTCGAGCTCCACCGGCTGGTGCCGAAGGCCAGGTCGTGCGCCTCGACCAGCGCGACGGACAGCCCGCGCGAGGCCGCGTCGAGCGCCACCCCGGCGCCGGTGACGCCGCCGCCGACGACGAGGAGATCGACGGCCTCGCCGCCCGCGAGCTCGCCGAGCTCGCGGGCACGGCGGTCGGCGGTGAGCGACGAGCGGTCGAACGGTGTGCTCATGACGGCGCTCCCGGGTGCTCGATCGGCCGGATCTCGTCAACTGCGTCAGCAGCCTCGACGGCCTCAACGACGTCAACGGCCCTGACAGCGTCAGTTGCGTCAGTGGCGTCGAAGGCGGCCTCGGCTGTCTCGCCGGCGCGCGGGGCCAGGTAGCCGTCCAGTGTCAGGTAGAGCTCACGCGCCAGTGCCTCCTCGGTGATCTCGTCGCCCAGCGTGTCCGCGGAGAGAACGTACGACTGCACGACGAGCAGCACCATCCGTGCCTGGGTCGCCGGGTCACCCGCCCGGACGGCGCCGCCCGCCTGCGCCTCGCGCAGCTGCTCGCACAGCAGCTCCAGGACGAGCCGCTGGGTCGCGCCGAGACGCTCCAGGACGTAGGGGACCAGCAGCTCCGGGTCCGTCTCAAGGATCTTGCGGAACAGCGGGTTCGCGCGGAAGGTCTGCGCCGCGGTGACCAGGTAGCGCACCAGGCCGGCCCGCGTGCCGGCGGCCAGGGACGGCTCGGCCGCCCGCGCCGCGGCCGTGACGATCCGGCCCCACTCGCGCGTCATCACGTCGCCGACAAGGGAGCGCAGGTCGGGCCAGCGCCGGTACAGCGTCATCCGGCTGACGCCGGCGCGCCGGGCCACGTCGGTGGCGGTCGTCCGACGCACGCCGACGCTGAGCAGCGACGCGGCGGCGGCATCCAGGACGGCCGCGTCGGCGCTCTCGCCGCGCCGGCCCGCACCGGGAGCGGTTCCCGGAGCGGGCCCGGAGCGGTCAAGGGGTAAGGCGCCGGCCCGCGCGGAGCCGCGGCCGGGCGCCGGCAGGGTGTGGGGTGATGTCGGCCCGGTCACCGGCTGTCTCCCTCCCGCGGCTCTCGCCGCTCCCACCCGTCGGGGCGCTCCGCCAGCTCAGCCCTGACTGTGCCCGGGACGGGATCGTGTGACACTGTTACTCGAGTTGTCACAGCGTATCGACGATACCGCCTCGACCCCGGCGGAACGGATGCGAACGGATGAGGTGACGGCGATGACCACTGAGGCGACGACCCCGCCCCCCGGCGCTTCCCCCAGGCCGGGCGCGGGGAGTCCTGGGGACCAGAGCGTCCGTCCGGCACCGGGCCCGGGGGACACCACCCCGACCGCGCCCGCCGATCCGGTCTGGTGGGGGTGGGGCGCCGCGGCCGCGCACCACCCGCTGCCGGGCGCCGTCCGCGACCTGCTCGGCCAGCTGGGCATTCCGTCCCGCCCCAGCGCGCCGGTCGCGCTCGCCGACATCACGCTCCCGCCGGTCCGCCTGCCGGGTGAGGTGCTGGACGAGCTGCGGGCCGTGGTCGGCGCCGGCCATGTCCGGGATGACCGCGAGGCGCGGATCCGCCACTGCCGGGGCCGCTCCACCGTCGACCTGCTGCGGCTGCGGTCCGGGGACGCCTCCGACGCGCCCGACGCCGTCGTCGCGCCGTTCGATCACGACCAGGTCCTCGCGGTGCTGCGGATCTGTTCCCGCCACCGCGTGATCGTCGTCCCGTTCGGTGGCGGCACCTCGGTCGTCGGCGGCCTCACCCCCCGGCTCCCGCCGGGTCAGGCACCCGACGGCGCACCCCGGTGGCACGGCGCCGTCGCGCTCGACCTGCACCGGCTCGACGGCCTCCTGCGCGTCGACCAGCTCTCCGGGACGGCGGTGCTGGGCGCCGGCCTGCGCGGGCCCGCCGCGGAGGCGCTGCTCGCCGAGCACGGCCTGACCCTCGGGCACGTCCCGCAGTCGTGGGAGTACGCCACGATCGGCGGGTTCGCGGCGACCCGGTCGAGCGGCCAGGCATCGGCCGGCTACGGGCGGTTCGACCAGCTCGTCACCGGGCTGCGGCTGGCGACCCCGGTGGGGACGTGGCAGCCGGGGCGGGGGCCGGCGTCGGCGGCCGGTCCCGACCTGCGCCAGCTCGCGCTGGGCTCCGAGGGCGCGTTCGGGGTGATCACCGAGGTCACCGCGCGGGTGCGCCCGGCCCCGGCGCGGCGGCGGTACGAGGGCTGGCGGGTCACGGACCTGGCCACCGGCCTGGACCTGCTGCGCGAGCTGGCCCAGCGGGACCTGCTGCCCACCGTCCTGCGCCTCTCCGACGAACTGGAGACGGCCGCCGGCCTGGCCAACGCCGTCAGTGCGGGCACCGATGTCACCGCCGGTGCCGATGCCGCCAACGCGGCCGACGGCCCCGCGGGCGCCGATGCCGCCGCCGATGTCACCGCCTCGGGCGGGTGCTACCTGGTCACCGGGTACGAGGGGAGCGAGGACGAGGTGACCGGACGCGCCGCGGAGGTCCGCGCGGCCCTGAGGGACGCCGGCGCCCGCCCGCTCGGCGAGGACGTGGGACGGGACTGGGCCGCCGGCCGCTTCCACGCCCCATACCTGCGCGACGCGCTCCTGGACGAGGGCATCTTCGCCGAGACCCTGGAGACGGCCGGGTACTGGTCGACGATCCCGACGCTGTACGCGGCGGTCCGCGCGGCGGTGACCGGCGCGATCGAGTCCGACGGGTCGCCGGCCGTCGTTCTCTGCCACGTCTCGCACGTCTACCCGGCGGGGGCGTCGCTCTACTTCACGGTCGTCTGCGCCGAGGGCCCGGACCCGATCTCCCGCTGGGACCGGGCGAAGCGCGCCGCCGGAGACACGATCATGGCGAACGGTGGCACGATCACCCATCACCACGCGGTCGGCACGGACCACCGTCCCTGGATGCCCGCGGAGGTCGGCGAGGTGGGCGTCGCCGTCCTGCGCGCGGTGAAGGCCGTGCTGGACCCGGCGGGCATCCTCAACCCGGGTGTCCTCGTGCCGCCGCCGTCCGAGTAGCGCCGCCGTCCGGATACCGCCCACGGCCCACCGGGGTCGTCGATACCGGATCTCGCCGGGTAACGGGGCTCCGTGTGACGTTGCGGACACATTGGGTATCGATCCAGGATGCAGACACTCGCCGCCGTCATCGTCGCCCTGGTGCTGATCTCGCTTCCCATCCTGGCCGTCGCGGCCGTGCTCGCGGTCGTTTACCGCCGGGCGGCGCCCATCCGAGCCGCGAACGCGATCCCCGCCGCCCGCCCGGCCGGCGGGGACGTGGTTGCCAACCGTGCGGCATCCGGCGTCGGCCGGGCAGCCACCGGCGCCCGGCCGGTCGAGCGCCGTGGCGGCCGCCCGAAGCGGCCCCGCCGTCCACTGCTGTCGCGCCGCCGCCGCCGCACCAGCACCGCCAACCGCGCCGGGACCGGCAGCCGCACCGGCACTGCCAACCGCACCGACCGCGCCGGCAGTCGGACGTCGTCCAGCTCGCGTTGAGGGCAGTTCTGGCCGGCCCGGGCCGTCGGGGGTGATGATTCGGGCGCGACCTGGCCGAACCGGTCGCATCGCGACACGGGGGAGGACATCGCGCGTCAGGATGGGCACATGAACAACGGCACGGCCACCGGCCGGGAGCCGGCGCCGCCGACCCGCGGGCTGATCGTGGTGGGGCCGGGTGCCGCCTTCGGCGGCCCGCTGCTGCGCCGGTTCGCAGAGGAGGGGTTCGCGCTCGGCGTGCTCTCGCGCTCCTCCGACACGGTGGCCCGGATTACCGCCGAGCTCGCCGCGGACGGCCACGACGTCACGGGCGCGGTCGCCGATGTCACCGACCAGGCGGCCTTCGGGACGGCGACGCAGCGGCTCGCCGCCGCGATCGGTGGGCTGACCGTGCTGGTCTACAACGCCAAGCTGAGCATCCGCGGCACCGCGTTCTCGGTGCGGGCGGACTCCATGAACCAGACTCTCGCGGTGAACGTGACCGGGGCGCTGACCGCTGTCCAGGCGGCGGTGCCCCTGCTGGTGGACCGGCCGGGCGCCACCGTCCTGCTGACGGTCGCGGGCACCCGCAGCGAGCCGGCGGCGGGGCGTTTCGCGCTCGCGGTGGGCAAGGCCGGCCTGGCGGCGATGGGCGGGGCGATGGCTCCCGGGCTCGCCGCCCAGGGCGTTCGCCTGCGCACGGTGGTGCTCGACGGCCGGGTCGGGCTGTCCGGGCCGTTGCTGCCGGAAGCCGTCGCCGATCACTTCTGGCACGCGTTCGCGGCTCCGGGCGGGACGGCGTTCCGCCTCGCCGCCCCACCGCGCCGGCGCCGCGGCGCCGCCCAGCTCCCGCTGGAGGTCTGACCTGACGATGCCGCCGGCGGCCCGCAGGCCCCGCCCGGCCCCGCCCGGCTCGGCCGGACATCGCCGGTTCTGGCGGCACCGTCCGGCTCGGGTGGACAACGCACGGAAAACGGATCGAACGGGGCGCTTCGCCGCGAGTCATGGAACAGCGCGTCACCGACGAATGTCCGGGTCGGTAATCCGACACGTACACAACACAGGTGATCGGACCCGACACCGCTGTCCAGCCGCCCCACGTGCGACCATCTTTTGATGGGCCGACGGTTCGGACGGCGGCCCGGCCGGTCGAAGGCTCGTGGTCGAGTGCTTCGGCCGTCACCGTGCCGCCGACCGTCACCTCGTTTCCGCCGCCCGATCGGGCCCGTGCCGGCCAGGCACGGGGCCCCGGGGCTGTGGGGCGATGCGTGCGGGGCCGTGCCGCCGGCCGGGCCACGCCGATCGTTGATCGGGGCGGTGGACGACTCGACATGACCGACTGTGACACGGCGGCGCCACGCCGGAGGCCCCGACGTGGCGCGGAGCGGGAGATGTTCCGGTGAACCACGGGCGCGGCGGGGACGGGCAGGAGCCCGCGGACGCCACCAATGTCATGCCCCCCGGGGGATCCGGCGGGGGCGAGGGCGGCACCAGGCCGACCCAGGACGTGCGGCGCCGCTCCCGGCCAGGAGCCCCGGCGGCCCCGCCGCCACCCGCGGACGCGTTCCGCCCGGCCGGTCCTCCACCACCCGCGGACGCGTTCCGCCCCGGCCGTCCGGTGCGCCCTGCCGACGAGCAGCCGGAGCACGATCACGTGCCCCCGATGACGGAGCCCACGCTCGGCGGGGCCATCGACGCGGTCCGGCGCGGTGCCGGGGCCCCTGGCGCGGCGGCGCCCGTCGGGCCGGGTGACCTGTGGACGGGGCCGGCCTCCGGTCAGTCCCCGCGGCCCGGTGCGACCGGCCCCCAGTACGGCCAGCCTGGTCAGGCCGCGGGCACCTACACCGACAGCGGCGGCCATGTCCGCCCGGTGCCCGGGAACGGTAACTACGGGGAGGCCTACCCGGCCGCGTCCGACAGCGGGGGTCTGCCGGGCGGCCCCGGTGGTCCGCCGGGTGGCTCGGGCCCGGAGCCGGGCCCGGCGCCCGCTCGGCGGCGGCGCCGCGGGCGCATCCTCGCGATCGTTGTTGTGGTCCTCCTTGTGCTCTTCGTGGTGGGCGACCGGGTGGCGGTCGCGATCGCCAAGGACCAGATGGTCAAGCAGATCGAGGTCAGCGTCGCGGAGAGCCTGGAGCCCGGCGCGACTCCGCCGACGGTGAAGAACGTCACCATCGGCGGCTTCCCGTTCCTCACCCAGGTGCTGTTCGGAAAGTTCAAGGACATCGGCGTCACGATCGAGGGAATACCAACCCCCGGCCCGCGTATCTCGCAGGTCCACGCGAATCTCAAAGGCCTTCACGTACCGCTCGGCGACGCACTCTCCGACAACGTCGGCGAGGTGCCGGTGGACGACGTCCGGGCGACGGTTCGGATCAGCTATGACGACCTGAACACCTACCTCGCGAAGCAGGATCCGCCGGTTCAGGTCAACCCGGTGGACGGCGGTGACCGGGTCGAGATCTCCAGCCGGATCGACACCGGGTTTCTCGGATCGCAGGAGATCGGTGGCGTGACCACCTTCGAGGTTCAGGACAACGCGCTCACCCTCGTGCCGTCGGAGCTGTCGCTGAAGGGCGCGATCAACGCCAACATCCCGCTCCCCGCGGGTCTTCGGCTCGACTCGATCCCCATCCCGATCGCCGGACTGCCGTTCGACCTCAACATCGTCGCGGCGTCGACGGACGCCTCGGGCCTCTCACTCACCGCGACGGCCAAGGACGTCATCCTGCCGGCCGCCCCTCAGTCGGCTGGCGGGCAGTGACCCGCAAGATCGTGATAATTCGGGCGTATCGCCGCGTCGAGGGCTGGCCAGAGGCCCCGGCGCGGGGTCGTGGCCGCCGAGCCGCCCGGCGGCGCCGGGCGGTGGTGGGCCGCGGAGCTCCCGCGGCGGGGGGCGGCCACAGTGCCCCCCGCGGTGGCGTCCACGGGCACCATGGAGATCGCGGCGGAGGGGTGTCCGCGCGGGCCGCGGGCGCGTACGGTAGCGGGTCAGATCGGCGACAGAAGCTGCTCCCGGGTCTTCCGGACGGGCATTGTCGGTGGTGCACCGATCCCGTCCTCGTCGCCGGTGCTCGTGCCGGACTTGCCACACTCGGTCACAGCTCCGCTGCTGGCGAGATATGAAAGGCACCGGGAAGTGAACGAACGACGCGAGGAGGGTTAGAGGTGTCGGCTCCAGAAACGGCTGAAGCGGCCCGTTCGACGGCGCTCGCGTCACCCGGGCTGGATCAAGGTCGACACCCGACGCTACGATCTGCGGCATCCCGCAAGATCGGTCAAGGTAGTGAGGATCCACCGGTGGTGGCACCGTTGCCCGTCCCGTCCGGAGACCGATCCGGACGATGTGCAGAAGAGGATTTCGGCGGGGCATCCCGGCCTGCGTCCCGTCGTGAAGGGGGAGAGTCGTGCAGACGACGTATCTGAGAGTCGTCACCGAGGCCGGTGCCGCCACTGTGCCGGCAGGTGAGCAGTTCATCATCGGACGTGCTCGGACCGCGGACTACGTCATCGCCGACAGTCGCGTCTCCCGACGGCACCTGCTGGTCGAGCAGACCGGATCGGGCTGGTCCGTCCGCGACATCAGCTCCAACGGCACCTGGGTCGACGGCCAGCGGATGCCCGAGTCGGTGAGCGTACAGGGCGAGGTCCGGTTCCGGCTCGGCACTCCCAGCGGGCCCGAGGTCGTGGTCATGCCCGAGTTCCCCGCCGCGCGCGGCGGGTTCGACGACGAGCCCGAGTACGACCCGGCCGGCTACGACATGCAGACGATGCTGCCCGGCTCCAGCGGCTACCAGCCCCCGCGGCCCACCGCCCCGACCCGGGGCCAGGGCGGCGGGCGCGGCTCGTCGTCGCCGACCGGGCCGGCCGCCGGCGGCGGCCGTGGCGGCAGCGGCTACGACCCGGCACGGACGCCGTCCGGCTCGACGAGCCTGGATCAGGAGCACGAGCGCCGGACGACCTACCGGCTCCGGCAGGGCACGATGTCGCTGGGCCGGGCCCGCGACAACGACATCGTCATCACCGACCTGTTGGCCTCCCGCCGGCACGCCGAGCTCTACATCAACCGCAACGGGCTGCAGATCGCCGACCTCGACTCGGCCAACGGCGTCTTCGTCAACGGGCGCCGCATCAGCCGGGCGAACGTGAGCCAGGGCGACGTGATCGCCATCGGCCACCACGTCTTCCAGCTCGAGGGCGAGCTTCTCGTCGAGTACCTCGACTCCGGCGACGTCAGCTTCGAGGCCGATGCCCTGAACGTCTGGGCCGGCGAGAAGCAGCTCATGCACGACATGACCTTCAAGCTTCCCGGGCGTGCGCTGCTCGGCGTGGTCGGCCCGTCCGGTGCCGGCAAGTCGACCCTGCTCAACGCGCTGACCGGGTTCCGCCCGGCGGACAAGGGCAACGTCCGCTACGCCGGGCGGGACATGTACTCCGAGTACGACGAACTGCGCCGCCGGATCGGCTACGTGCCGCAGGAGGACCTGCTGCACACGTCGCTGACCGTCCGCAGGGCGCTCGAGTTCGGCGCCGAGCTGCGGTTCCCGCCGGACACGACGAAGGCCGAGCGTCGGCAGCGGGTCGACGAGGTCCTCGCCGAGCTGGGCCTGACCGCCCACGCGAACACCCAGGTGTCGCGGCTGTCCGGTGGTCAGCGTAAGCGGACCTCGGTCGCCCTGGAGCTGCTGACCAGGCCGACCCTGCTCTACTTGGACGAGCCGACGTCCGGTCTCGACCCGGGCATGGACAAGAACGTCATGGAGTCGCTGCGCAAGCTGGCGGACGACGGCCGTACGGTCGTCGTCGTCACGCACAGCGTCGCCCAGCTCGACCTCTGTGACTACGTGCTGGTCCTCGCGCCCGGTGGCTACGTGGCCTACTTCGGCCCGCCCGGCGACGCCCTGCCCTTCTTCGGCGCGAAGGACTACCCGGACGTCTTCCTCACCCTCGAGGCGACTCCGGGTGCCGAGTCGGCGGCCCGGTTCCGGCAGTCGCGGTACTACGTCCCGGCGTCGATCACCGCGCCGTCGGCGCGGCCGGCGCCCGAGGACCTGCCGTCCATCCGGCAGCAGTCGGTCATCTCTCAGCTCGTCACGCTGAGTCGACGGACGATGGCCGTCGTCGCCTCCGACAAGTCCTACCTACGCCTGATCATCGCTTTCCCGTTCCTTCTCGGGGCGATCCCACGAGCAATCCCCGGGGATCTGGTGGTGCAAGCGGACGGGCCCAACAGAGACGCCCCGACGGTCCTACTGGTCGTAACACTGTGTGCCTGTTTCATGGGCATGTCGAACTCGGTACGAGAAATCGTCAAGGAGAGACCGATCTATCGCCGAGAACGGGCGATCGGCCTATCCCGGACGGCTTATATCGGCTCGAAGGTCCTGGTTCTGACCCTGGTCACGACCCTGCAGGCCCTGGTGTTCACGACGATCGCCCTGGCCGGCCGCAAGATGGGTGAAGGGCTGTTCGGCTTCCCCTTCCTCGAGGCCGCGGTCGCCGTGATCGCGCTGTCGCTCGCCTCGGCCATGCTCGGCCTGGTCATCTCCGCGCTGGTCGACAACGCGGACAAGACCATGCCGCTGCTGGTGCTCATCACCATGGCCCAGCTGGTCTTCTCCGGCGGCCTGGTTCCCGCGGAGGGGACGGACGGCCTCGAGCAGGCCAGCTGGATCGCACCGGCCCGGTGGGGCTTCGCCGCCCTCGCCTCGGTGATCGACCTGAACAAGATCTCCGGCTTCGGCACTCCGATCAACCCGGACTTCCCGGCCGACCCGCTGTACGACTTCACGAGCACCCAGTTCCTGATCGACCTCGGTGGTGCCCTCGCGGTGGGCACCATCTGCGTGATCGTCACCTCGCTGCTGGTGCGGCGGATGGACCCGAAGACGGCGAAGCGCCGCCCGGCCGCTCCCGTCCGCTAGGCGCCACCGCCACCCCACCGCCAGCGCGGTCGCGGTCGCGCACACACGGCACGCTCGAAGGGGCGGTGCCCACCCTCGACCAGGGTGGGCACCGCCCCTTCGGTGTTCCGGCCGGCCGGCCGGTGGACAAGCTCGTACGGGATCTGGTCGTCCACACCGGCGGCCGGGGCCGGCCGGCGTGCCGCGTGGCGGCGCAGACTCGGGCGCATGCCGGACGTTCACGACCGAGTCGTCGCCCTGGCCCGGAGGCAGGACGACATGATCACCCGTAGCCAGGCCCGCGGGCTCGGCCTGTCCGACGGGGCGATCGCCGCCCGCCGGCGGGCCCACGGCTGGCACACCCCGATCCGTGGCACCCTCGTCATCCCTCCGGTGCGTGACCGGGTGCGTGCCCATGCTCGGGCCGCGCTCGCGGCCGCCGGCGGGACGGTCTGCCTACTGACCGCGGCCCGGCTGCACGGGCTCCCCGGTCTGCCACCCCAGGGCACGACCGAGCCCGTCGACGTCGCCTTCCCGGGCGGGGCCGCGTTCCGCGGCCGGCGTGGCTGCCGGCGTCACTGCATGGAGCTGACGCCAGGCGAGACGACGGACCTCGCCGGCATCGAGGCGACAACCGCCCACCGCACGCTGCAGGACATCATCCTCCGCCTCGACCGCGCGATCTCCGTACCGATGCTGGACGCTCTCCTGCACCTCGGCTGGCCGAACGGTCGCGGTACATCCGGGGCGGCTCTCGGCGCGGTGCGTCCCTCGCCCGACTACGTGGACCTGAAGGAGGCGGTGCTGCGTCGCAACGATGCAGGTGAGGGGCCACCCGGCATCACCCGGTTATGGGACCTGGTGGACGGGCGCGCGGGCACCCCGCTGGAGTCGCGGGTGCGCCTGGCCCTGGCCGAGGCGGGCCTCGAACCGGAGGCGGTCCGGTGGGCGCCGCCCGGTCCGGCCACCGGCCGGGCCGGTGAGCGGGTGCATCTCGCCTGGCCGTCGGCCGGGCTGGCGGTGCAGACCTACGAGCTCGCGGCCCCGCCGGCCCGGGAGCGGCAGACCGCCCACCGGAGCCGGCTACAGGCGCAACTGGCCGACCTCGGCATGAGCACCCTGTGGCTCACCTGGAGCGACCTGCACGATCCGAACCATCTGGCTTCGCGAATCCGGCGCCGCCTCGCCAGCTCCGGCCGGTGAGGTGTTCCTGACCAGGCCAGCCCGGGCAGGTGGCACTGTTCGCTCAGGGCTCCCCGCCGGAAAGCGTCCAGCAGGTCAGCGCCACGGTCGTCATGAGCACTGAACCAGGAAGAACCGTGGCCATGCCGCCCTGGCCGAACCCGAACACTCCGCCCAGCAGAACCCTGCCATGTCGCGTCTCACTCTCAGATCGGCCGCGACGGCCAACACGACCGTCTCCATGTCTCATTTCGTTGGTGGCGTCAGGTCGGCGGATATCAGGTCGGTGAGCGCGGCGTCCTTCTCGGAGAATCGAAAAACGATTCACCGCAGCACTGCCAACGGCAGAGACGTCGGCAGCTCATGGAAGGAACCGGGCAGGGGACGAACCGGGCAGGGGACGGAGTGGGCTACGACCGGTCTTCGGGCTCGGACACGGCAACGCGCTCAAGGATGACCAGAGGTCTCCAGGGAAGGTCGACTAACACGGCGGGGCGCAACACAGCTCGCTTCGCCGAGCAGACTTCCCGGCACACCGGGGTAAACGGTGTCGGTCCGCCATCGGGACCGCAAGTACCGCTGTCGAGGGGCTGAAACCAGAACCATCCCGAACAGCGTGATCGCGCGTCAGGCGATCACGCTGTTCGGGATGGAGGCGGTCCTCCCCGCGGGGAGGGGTGAGGTTTGGTCAGCCGCTCGCCCAGCGGATGTGGAAGCCTGCGGTGCTGGTGAGGAGACGGTCCGCCGCGGTCGTGTCCGCCGGGTCCGTGAGGTAGATCCGGCGGAGCGGCGTGCCCCGCTCGCCGGTGAAACTCAGGAGCTTTCCGTCGGGTGAGTAGGCCGGATCCTGGTCCCGCCCCGGCTCGGCGGTGACACGCTCCACTTGGGAGCCGTCGGTGTTCATCTGGTAGATCTCGAGGTCACCGTCGACCTCGCGGCTGAAGGCGATCCGCTTGCCGTCCGGGGAGAAGGTCGGGTCGGCGTCCCGGTTGCCCTGGCCGTTGGTGATCGGCGTCGGCTGGGAGTCGGGCCTCGCCGGGATCGTCACGATGAAGCCGCGGTCGCTCTCCGTCTCGGACGACCAGTAGGCGATGAGCTCACCGCTCGGTGACCAGGCCGGGTCGGTCGCCTGGGGCTTGGCGCCGAGGCGGAACAACCCGGCGCCGTCGAGCGAGACCACATACAGACCCGGGTTCGGGAATCCGGACTCATCGGTCGTCGACCGCACGACGAGGAACTTGCCGTCCGGAGACAGCGATGGCCGGGCGTCGTCGGCGATCGTCAGCTTCGCCGCGGGGCCGCTGGTGAACAGCTTCACCGGGGACCCCGATCCGTCCGCCGCCACCGCGTAGAGGGCGTTGGGCGAGCCCTTGCGGAAGAAGACGACCGTCCGGCGATCCTTGCTGATCGAGGGCAGCATGTCGTTCTCGGCCGCGGTGGTGATCGGCTTGATGTCCGTGAGCTCCCCCTGCGCGGGGGGAACGCGGCCTGTGAACAGGTCGTAGTTGCCGTTCTGGTCGCTGGCGAAGACCATCGTGTCGAGGTCGAGCGGGGTTGCCGCCTGCGGAATCCCGGACGCGGCCCCGCCGCTGGCGGGGGCTGACCCGCTGGACGCGGTGGAGCTGTCGTCGCTGTCGTCGCCGCCGCTGGTCGCGATCAGGGTCGCGGCGACGACCACCGCCGCGACCGCCGCCGCGGCGCCGACGATTACGGGCGTGCGGCGCTTCTTAGCTGACGCGCCGCCCGTGCCGCCCGTACCCGGAGTGTCGCCGCCCTGCGCAGGGGGCGTCGGGCCGCCTGCCTGGGGGTGGAAGCCGCCCTGGGCGCCCGGTCGGCTGCCGACGCCGGTCGGCAGCCTGGTGGGGGCCTCGGTGCTGCTGTAGCCGGCGGGGCCCTGGGTCCCGGCCGCGGTGGCCATCGTCGGGCCGTCCTCCGCCGGGCCGCTGCCGGGCACGGGCAGGTTCCAGCCCTGCAGGACGTTGGTGACCTCACGCGGGTCGATCGTGGCGTCGGCGTCCTCGCCGGAGTCACCGAGCAGGCGGAGCATGAGCTGCTGCGCGGTCGGCCGGGTGGTCGGGTTCTTGCGCATCGCGTGCCAGACGATGGGGTGCAGCGCCGGGTCGACGCCGTCGAGCCGCGGCTCCTCGTGCAACGCCCGGTAGAGCAGCACCTGCGCGTTGCCGTCCCCGAACGGGTAGCGCCCGGTGGCGGCGTAGGTCACCACACCGCCCCACGCCCAGATGTCGACGGCCGGGGTGACGGTTCCGCCCTCGATCTGCTCGGGGGACATGAAGGCGGGGGTGCCGAGCTGCTGGAGGTCACCGGTGAGGTTCGTGGCGGCGTCCAGCGCGCGGGCGATGCCGAAGTCGATGACGCGGGGCCCGAACGGTGAGAGCACGACGTTCGACGGCTTGAGGTCGCGGTGCACGATGCCGGCCCGGTGGATCGCGGTCAGCGCCGCCGCCACCCCGACGGCGAGCTGCTCGAGATTGGCGTCGGCGAGCGGGCCGTTGCGGGCGACGAAACGCGAGAGGGTCTCGCCCTCGATGAACTCGGTGACCAGGTAGGGCTGGGGCGCGTCCGGGTCGGCGTCGAGGACCTCCGCGGTGCAGACCCGGGCGACCCGGCGAGCCGTCTCGGCCTCGAGTCGGAACCGGGCGCGGAACTCGGAGTCGTCGGCCACGTCGGCGCGGATCACCTTGATCGCGACATAGCGGCCCTGCTGCGACTTGCCCAGGTACACCGTGCCCATGCCGCCCTGGCCGAGCTTGCTCAGCAACTGGTACGAACCGAGTTCACGGGGATCGTCCGCGCCGAGCGGAACGGTCCTCGCCGTCACACCGGCATCCGATGACATCGAGCCCACCCTCACCTGCCGTGGCGGGTCGAGTGCCTCATGTGAGGATCGCCGCCGTGTACCGGAGTCTGTTCACTATCGGTAGATCACTACCACAGAATTGGGTCCGAGCGCCATTCCCGCGAATCGGAAGAGAATCCTGTGCAGTCGGCATCACTGTATGCGGGGGCGGTGGTGAAAGCGCACCCCGCCCGGCTGTCTTTGGGCGGACATGCCCGCCGGCGCGGGGTCGGTGTCGGTGCTCCGACAATGCTGTGCGATTGTTCCGGGTGGCGTGCCCGCGCGGCAGCCCACCGGGACGGCCACCGGCGGTGGGCGGGAACAGGTACCGGGCGGTGGGCGGGAACAGCCAGGTCCGGGCCGCCTAGACGGCCGGCGGAGCCACGTCGACAGCCCCGGACCCGGCGGGCCCCCGACCGTCGACGGTCTCCTGGCCGGAATGCCCGGCCCACCACCTCCCGTAAAGCGTGCCTCGGATGCCTGTGTGTGCGCTGCCGGGCCGCGTGACGCCTGTCGTCCGGCGCGCGGCCGGTGGACGGGAAAACGGCGTTCCGGTAGGTGGTGGGCCTTGAAACGAGAGACCGGCCGGACCCGGGCGAGAGGAGTGCGCTCGGGTCCGACCGGTTCGTGAACAGGCGTGCGAGAACTATGTCACGATATGTACGCCGTAGCGTGCCGCGACGTTGTTCCACAGCTCGGCGTACGAGGTGGTTCCGTTACCCGCGATGACGTGCCCGCGGATGTGCTTGTCGGTGCCGCTGGTGGAGCCGACGAAGAACGGCGAGCCGGAGTCGCCGCCCTGTGGGAGGACACCGCCGGTGAAGGCGGCCACGGGCGACTTGCAGCCGCTGCTGGTGCAGACGGTGGCCGTGACGCTCTGCGCGGTGTGCCCGCAGTTCTCACCCGTCGTGCGGCCGCTGTGGCAGTAGTTGGTGAAACCGACGACGGGATTGCCGGCGCCGGCGACGTGGTAACCGGTGCTGCTGTTGACGCCGCCGCCGTAGATGAACGATCCGTACGACTGGCCGCCGAGCAGCTCCATGTCCTTGCTGGGCAGACCGTTGCCGCTGACGACGCCGAAGGTGCGGTTGCCCAGCTCCGTGACCTCGGTCGCGCCGTTGGGCGCGCAGTGCCCGGCGGTCACCTGGTAGCGGGTGTTCGCCGAGTTGGCGACGGTGTAGCCCGAGGAACAGATGGCCCCACCGGACCTGATCCCGGCGCCACCCCAGAATGCGGGGACGTCGTCGCGCCGGCTGAACAGGTCGGTGACCTTCCCCTTGCGGACCACGACCTGGCTCGCGTCCTTGCCGAGCAGCGCGGCCACGTCCCGCGCGGGCGCGTCGGTCTCGACGATGACCTTGCCCAGGTCGGGATCGGCGTAGACGCCGAAGGTGTAGGAGGTGCCCTTGGCCTGGACGAAGGAGACGACCTTCGACCCGATCGTGCTTGAGGTCGCGGCCAGATCGGCCGCGACCTGGTCCGTCGCGAAGGTGGCATCCGCGGCCGGAGCGGCCACCGCGTTGTCGACCGCGATGGTCGCCTTGCTGTCGCCTGACGAGTTCGCGGCGTACACCGGAATCGTGCTCGCGATCACGGTGAATCCGGCCATCGCCAGGCCGGCTCCGCCCCAGCGGAGCCTCGATCTGGAATTTCTCACCTATGTACTCTCCGAAAACCTGCAGAACGATTGTCGGATGCGTTCAGGTTGTCTGCCCACCTGGTGCATCTCTCCGAATCACTGGAGATCGTCGGCACAGTACCGAGGTGGTTCGGAGCGTCGATGTTTCGACGCCTGTCTCCTTCTTGACAAGGCAAGCCGCACAAACAGTGCGTTGTGCGGTGATGTCCGCGGCTAGTAGTCCTCGACCTTTTCCCGCCGGATCTGGACGAGATCGGCGTCGGCGCCGACGAGTTGGTCCGTCACGTTCGCGGGGGCGTCGGTCTCCAGGATGACCCGTCCTATCCCGGAATCGATGTAGACCCCGAAGGAGTACGAGGTGTCATGGGTCTGGGCATAGGACGTGACCCGGCGTTCTATTTCCGCCGAGACACGGCGTAGGTCTTCCGGGTCCGGGCGTGGTGTGGCATCTGTGTCGGCCGCGGGAGGGGAATCGGCCCCACCGCCCGGGCCGCGCACCGGACCGGGCTGGCACGCGGCCCCGGTCGCCGCCAGAACCGCGAGCAGAAAGCTGAGGCCACCGCGGCGGAGAATCGGCCTGAACCGTCCCATGGAATGTCCTCCTGCAGGTCGCCGGGGTGATGTCGGCACGGTGATTGTCGCCGCCCGGCGGCCCGCTTCGGCGCAGCGGCGGGCGCGGAGGGACCCGCCGGCCACGGACCGTTTCACCCGCCGCAGCCGCGCTGATCTGTCGGGTACCTGATGATCTGGCCTGTTACATGCATGCCCGGGGTCTCTGTGCGGGTGCACCCACAGTTGTGCCATTCTCGGCTACGACGTACCTCGCGCCCGGATGGGGTGGGCACGGCCGCGGTCGCGAGCGCCGACGACGAAAGGGCTGGACGCGTGCCGCGTTTTAGTCGGGCCACGGTGACCAGTGCGGTGCTCGCCGTCCTGGCGCTGATCACCGCGGTGACGCTCGTCACGCTCGCCGCCGTCCGTGATGATCCCGCCGCGTACGCGGCCGGCGGGCCCGGTGACGGCGGGAACGGCGGTGCCGGGAGCGGCGATCCCATCGGCCCCCGCTGGGGTTTCCTGCGCTCCGACGTCGTGTCGCCCGCGGCTCCGCTGGAGCCCCCCGACTCCGCCGCGGCCGGGAGCTGGCAGGTCGTCGACGCCCTGGCCGAGGCCCGACCGGTGATCTCCCGTACGGCCGTGGGCCGGTACAGCGTGGTTTTCCCCGGCCTGGGCGTGTCGCGGCGGCGCGGAGTCGCCCTGGCGACCGCGATCGGCGGGCCCGCCGCGGCCGGCCGAACCGGCACCGGCCCGAACCCAGCCACGACCGGCGCCGCGGATGCCGACGCCGACGCGCCGTCCGGTGCCGTCACCGACGCGGCCGCGCCGGCCCACTGCCACATCGTCGACTGGGACGCGGTGGCGCCACCACCGGGCGAGCCCGGCGCGGTGACCGGCGCGCGATCGGCGTCCGGGCCGCCCGGGCGGCTGGACGAGCGCGTCAACCTGGCCTGCCGCCGTCCGTCCGGTGACTTCGTCGACTCCCGGTTCAGTCTTCTGTTCACCTACGCACCCGAGGGCCACCGTCCATCGGTCGGGGATCCTCCATATGCGTACGTGCACCTCGACCAGGGCGGCCGCGCTGACTCCCGGCCCCGCGACGCCTACAGCGTGTCCGGGCCCGGCATGGTCCAGGTCCACCGTCTCGGCACCGGCCGCTATGCCGTCGACCTGGTCGGGTCGGAGTTCGTCCGCCCCGGGAACAACCTCCAGGTCAACGCGGCTGGTACCTCCGCCGCCGGGTGCAACGTCCTCGGCCGGGAGGTCAAGGCCGACCGGCAGTCCGTCCTGGTCGGCTGCGCCGACGGCACGACGTTGGCGGACACCCCGTTCGTCCTGCTGTACACCGACCGGAACGCGCTGGTGCCGACCGGCGCGAGCGACTTCGCGCAGTTGTTCACCGGCATTGTCCGCGACGGCGGACCCCTCGAGCCGGCGCCGCTCGGGGACCCGGTCGACGCCTGGGCGCGCTACTCGGCGAACAGCGCAGGGTCGGTCAACACGGTGCGGCGCACAGGAGTCGGCGTCTACGAGGTGGTCCTTCCCGGCGTCGCCGGGACGCCCGATCACCTCAGCGTGACCGCCTACGGCGAGCCGACCTCGAGGTGCTCGGTGGACAACTGGACGTCGGGCTTCAAGCCGAACGACGTGACCGCCACCGTCCGGTGCGTCGACGGGTCGGGCCGCCCGGTCGACAGCCACGCGAGCGTGGCCTATGTCAGCGCGGCGAACCTCACCGGCGGCTGACGCGCCCCCGGCCGGACCACCAGACGCAGTCGATGCCCCCGACATCGCCCCCGTTACCGCGTCGGCGGTCCGGCCTACGCCAGATTGAAGACTGCTTCACGTCGGCAGACCCCGTATGTTGCCGGGATTCCGCGACTCAATCCGGTAAATCCGTGCGCCGTGCGGCTCCGACCGCCGCCATCCGCGGATCAGGAGAGGCGCATTCCGGAGATGGCCCGCGCGACCACGAGCCGCTGGATCTCCGAGGTCCCCTCGAAGATGGTGTAGATCTTGGCGTCGCGGTACATGCGCTCCACCGGGTGCTCGCGGCTGTAGCCGGCGCCGCCGAGGATCTGCACCGCCTTCTCGGTCGCCCACACCGCGACCTCGCCGGCCTTGAGCTTCGACATCGAGCCCTCCCCGGCCTCGAAGCGCCGCTCGTTGCGGCCCATCCACGCGGCGCGCCAGATGAGCAGGCGGGCCGCGTCGATCTCCATCCGCATGTCGGCCAGCGCGAACGCGACGGCCTGGTTGGTGATGATCGGACGTCCGAACTGCTCGCGGTGGCGGGCATAGTCCAGCGCGTACTCGTAGGCGGCCCGGGCGATGCCCACCGCCTGCGCGCCGACCGTGGGGCGGGTCATCTCGAAGGTCTGCAGGGCGCCCTGGCCGGCGGAGCGGGAGCCCTCGCGGGCGCGGGCGAGCCGCTCGTCCAGTTTCTCCTTGCCGCCGAGCAGGCACCGGCCGGGCACCCGGACGTCGTCGAGGAAGACGTCGGCGGTGTGCGAGGCCCGCAGGCCGAGTTTCTTGATCTTCCTGTTCCCGGTCAGCCCGGGGGTGCCGGGCGGGACGACGAACGCGGCCTGGCCGCGGCCGCGCAGCGTCGGGTCGACCGAGGCGACGACCACGTGGACGTTCGCGATGCCGCCGTTCGTGATCCACGCCTTCTGGCCGTTGATCACCCATTCGTCGGTCGCCTCGTCGTAGCGGGCACGGACCCGCATCGACGAGACGTCCGAGCCGGCCTCGGGCTCGGACACGCAGTACGCGGCCACCTTCGGGTCGGCGGCGTCACCGAAGCACTGGGGCACCCATTCGCCGAGCTGGTCGAACGTGCCGGCCGACGCGATCCCGGCGACCGCCAGCGACGTTCCCATGATCGACATTCCGATGCCCGCGTCGCCCCAGAACAGCTCCTCGGAGAGGAGCGGCAGGCCCAGGCCGGTCTCCTCGGCCCACAGCGTGGCCAGCGTGTCGAAGTTGTAGAGGCCGATCTTGGCGGCCTCCTGGATCACCGGCCAGGGAGTCTCCTCCCGCTCGTCCCACTCGGCCGCCGCCGGGCGGACGACGTCCGCGGCGAAGCCGTGCACCCACCGCCGCAGCTCAGTCTGCTCGTCGGTGAGGTCGAGGCTGAAGCCGCTCATGGGTTCCTCTCGTTGCCCCGGCCGTCCGGACCGGTACGTGTCGCGCCGATGGGTCCTACATTCTCCCTTGACGATCCGTCGGCCGCCGCGTCGGGCGGTGCCGGGCGGTCGAACAGGCGGTGACGAGAGCGAGGCGGGATCATGGCCGATCTGCCGAACATCAACAGCACGCTGGACGCCGAAGAGCACGACCACAACCACGACCAGGCTTACGAGCGCGACGACTACGACGAGTTCGGGCTGCTCCACGAGAACGCCGAGGAGCTGGGCATCCCCCGTCAGGGCCGGCCGGAGGTCACCCGCGGCCACGTGGAGGTCGAACCCGGGCGGCGGTTGAGCCACATCCGATGGGGGACGGCCGACCCGGAGATCGTGTTCCTGCACGGCGGCGGTCAGAACGCCCATACCTGGGACTCGGTCGCGCTGGCCCTCGGCCGGCCCGCGATCGCCTTCGACCTGCCCGGTCACGGCCGGTCGTTCCGGCGTCCGGACCGGAACTACGGCCCGTGGGCGAGCGGCGCGGCGGTGGCGACGGCGCTGGGTGAGCTGGCGCCGAACGCGGCGGTCATCGTCGGCATGTCCCTCGGGGGCGCCACCACCATCCACCTCGCCGCGACCCGGCCCGACCTGTGCCGGCGCGCGGTCATCGTGGACGTCACCCCCCAGTCGGCCGACCGGAGCCGGGCGATGAACACCGCGGAGCGCGGCGCGGTGGCACTGGTCGGCGGCCAGCCCACCTACGACTCGTTCGAGCAGATGGCCGACGCGGCGGTCCGGCTCAGCCCGAACCGGCCGGCCTCGGGCGTCCGCCGCGGTGTGCGGCACAACGCCTACCAGCGCGCCGACGGCCGGTGGGCGTGGCGCTACGACCTGGGCGGCCCCGGCGCGACGACCGAGGTGACCGGCATGGACAGCCTGTGGGAGGAGGTGGACACGATCACTGTCCCGCTACTGCTCGTGCGCGGGGCGCTGTCCCGGTTCGTCCATGATGACGACGTCGAGCAGTTCCACCGCCGTCTGCCGGCGCTGCGCTCCGTCGTGGTGGACGGCGCCGGCCACGCGGTGCAGAGCGATCGCCCGCACGAGCTCGTCCGCCTGATCCGGGAGTTCGCCTTCGCCTAGCACGCCGGTGATTCCGACCGCGGGCCGCCGCGGGCCGCCGCGGGCCGCCGCGGTGCCGGCCCTTGCGCTGGCGCGGCGCCGGCAGGCGGCCCGGGAGTGCGGGGGACCGTCGCGGGTAGCCCAGTCTCATGGCTGGAACTGACACCGGTGCGATCGTGCGTGAGCTGCTCGCCCGGCACGGCCGCACGTACGCCGAGGAGATCGACGTCGACGTCCCCGCCGACACGGCTGAGTCGATGTTCGGACTGCTGGTGTTCGCGCTGCTCGCGAGCGCCCGCATCCGCACGCCGATCGCCGTCGGCGCGTTCCGTGCGCTGCGTGAGCAGGGGTGGACGTCCGCAGCCGCCCTGGGTGAGGCGTCGTGGGCGGACCGGGCCCGCGTGCTCAACCGCAGCGGGTACGCCCGCTACGACGAGAGCACCTCGCGCACGTTCGGCGACGCCTGCGCCTACCTGCTCGACACCTACGACGGCGACATCCGGCGCCTGCGCGACGCGGCGGAGCGCACCCCGGACCGTGAGCGGGTCCTGCTCCAGAAGATCAAGGGGATAGGGCCGGTCGGCGCGGACATCTTCCTGCGCGAGGCCCAGGCCGCCTGGGACGAGCTGGTGCCCTACGCGGACCAGCGGGCGCTGGCGGCGGCGGCCGAGCTGGGCCTGCCGACCGACCCGCGGGACCTGAGCGACCTCGTCGAACGCGAGGACGTACCGCGCCTCGTCGCGGCGCTGGTGCGCACCCGGCTCGAGCACGACGCCGACGACGTGCGGCAGGCGGCGGCCCCTGGCGGGTGACGGCCTCGGCACCACGGACAGGCTGCCCGGGACCGGGGCCCAGGCCGCTGAACGGACCTCAGCGAGGGAGTGAACAGCATGACGAATCTCGGTCATGACGCGGGCCGCCGTGCGGACACCGCGCGCCAGGTCGCGTTCCTCACCGCGAAGGAAGGCGTTGAGCAGGTCGAGCTGACCGGACCCTGGCGGGCCGTGCGCGACGCCGGGTTCACCCCGGTCCTGGTCTCGACGGAGGAGGGGACGGTCCAGGCGTTCCACCATCTCGACCGCGCCGACACCTTCCCGGTGGACGCGACGGTCACCGGCGCCGACCCGGGTGACTTCGACGCGTTGGTGCTTCCCGGCGGGGTGGCCAATCCGGACACTTTGCGCTGGCAGCCGGGCGTCGTGCCGTTCGTCCGGACTTTCTTCGACCGTGGTCTTCCAGTGGCCGTGATCTGCCACGGCCCGTGGACGTTGATCGAGGCCGACGTCGTCCGGGGCCGGCGGGTCACGAGCTGGCCGAGTCTGCGGACGGACCTGCGCAACGCCGGTGCCACCTGGGTCGACGACGAGGTCGTGATCTGCCGGTCGGGGCCCAATCCGCTGATCAGCAGCCGGCGGCCGGGTGATCTGCCGGCTTTCGAGTCCGCGCTCGTCGGTGAGCTGGCACCGGCGCACGTCTGAACGCGGCCCGGCGGGCTCCGCCGCGCGGCGGGCACGGCGACCGTCACCCCGGCCGTCGGCCGCGCGGCGCCGAGCTGGACGTAGCCTGGGTGGCCGAGGAGAATCCGCGCTCGATCCGTCCACCGGCAGCCGCGTGCCGTCCTTCGGGGTCGGCTGGTGCCGGGCCAGCGTTGGCCCGGCGACCTCCCGGGGAGCGGCCGGCGCCGTGGCCGGCGAAGGCGCCCATCCGGGAGACGCGGCAGGTCGACAGCGGGACACGTCGTGGTGTGCGCTTCGGCGGGCGGGATGATCCGGGTGTGGTGGGCTGTTGGCGCCCGTGTACCCGCACCGGGACCTCCTCCCGACCCGCCTCCCGCCACCCGACCCGAAGGGACATCCGGTGCCGACGACACGTGACGGAGAGCTCGCCCGTGAGCAGGCCTACGTCGACACCCTCTACGGCCGGCTGGACGAGGTCCGGGAGACCACCAAAGGACAACTCCGACAGGTGCTGCTCGAGGCTGGCACCGGCACGCCGCAGTCGATCGTGGAACGCGACGTGTTCGCCGCGACGCATGCCGACCGGCTGGCCCGGCTCGACGCCGCCGAGGGGCGGCTGTGCTTCGGCGCGATGGACCACGCGGCCGGGGGGCGCACCTACATCGGCCGGATCGGGCTGACCGACCAGGAGCAGGAGCCGATCCTGGTCGACTGGCGGGCGCCCGTGGCCACCGCGTTCTACCAGGCGACCATCGCCGATCCGCGTGGCCTGACCCGCCGCCGCCACCTGCGCACCCGCGGTCGGCGGGTCACCGGCCTCGCCGACGACCCGCTCGACCCCCGCGCCTACCTCGCGCAGGCCGGCGCCGCCGACGGGGCTTCGGGGGCCGCCGAGGGCGATGCGGCCCCCGAAGCCGGCGCGGGCGCCGAGGCCGGGTTCGGCGCGACCGGGGACACGATGCTCCTCGAGGCGCTGTCCGCCCCGCGCACGGGCCGGATGCACGACATCGTCTCGACGCTGCAGGCCGAACAGGACAGGATCATCCGGGCGGCGGCGAACGCGGTGCTGGTGGTCGACGGTGGGCCGGGCACCGGCAAGACCGCCGTCGCGCTGCACCGTGCCGCATATCTCCTCTACACCGATCGCGACCGGCTCGTCCGGTCCGGGGTGCTCGTGGTCGGCCCCAGCCCCGTCTTCCTCCGCTACATCGAGCAGGTCCTGCCCTCCCTCGGCGAGACCGGAGTGGTGTTCGCGACCCCGGGACGGCTCTTCCCCGGTGTGGACGCGACCGGCGAGGACCAGGTCGCCGCCGCGTCCCTCAAGGGCGACGCACGGATGGCCGACGTCATCGCCGGCGCGGTCCGGGACCGCCAGCGGGCACCCGGCCGAGGGGTGCGGATCCGCCACGACGAGCACGACCTGCACCTGGACCGCGACACCATTGTCCGGGCCAGGACCCGGGCCCGCCGCAGCCGCCGCCCGCACAACTCCGCGCGCCGCGTGTTCATCCGCGAGCTGCTCGGCGCGTTGACGAACCAGGTGGTCTCCCGGTTGCCCGGTGGCCTCTTCGAGCCCGAGGAGCGCTCGGAGATCACTTCAGATCTGTGGGCGGACCCCGGCGTGCGGCGGGCCCTGAACGACCTGTGGCCGCTGCTCACCCCGGCCCGCCTGCTGGCCGACCTGTACGCCTCGCCGGAGCTCCTCGCCCGGGCCGCCGGTACCCGGCTCACCGCCGAGGAACGCGCCCTGCTGCGGCGCGAGGGCCCGGCGGACGCGCCGGCGCGGCGCTCCGGCGAAACCCGCTCCGCCGAAACCGGCCGGATCCGCTGGACTCCGGCGGATGTCGCACTGCTGGACGAGGCCGCGGAGCTGCTCGGTGACCCGGAGGAGGCCGCCCGCCTCGACGAGGCGCGCCGCGCCGCCGCCGAGCGCGCGGCCGAGCGGGAGTACGCCCGCGGAGTGCTGGAGATGCTCGGCCTCGACGACCGGCTCGACGCCGACACGGTCGCCGAGCGCTGGACCGCACCCCGCCAGCGCCGCGGCGCCGCCGAGTACGCGACCGGGGACCGGACCTGGACGTTCGGCCACCTCATCGTCGACGAGGCCCAGGAGGTCTCGCCGATGCTGTGGCGCCTGCTTTGGCGGCGCTGCCCGGGGCGCACCGCGACGCTCGTCGGGGATCTCGCCCAGGCGGCCCGCCCGCGGCCGCCGGAGAGCTGGGGCGAACTGCTGGGTCCGGCTGTCGGCGCCCACTACACCGTCGAGCGGCTCACCGTGAACTACCGTACCCCCAGCGAGATCATGGACGTCGCGGCCGACGTGCTGACGGCGGCCGATCCCACGGCCGCGCCGCCCCTGTCGGTCCGCTCCGCCGGCCGGCGCCCGGACGCCGTCCGGATACCGTCCGCCGACGAGGCGCTCCTGCGGGGCGTGGTCGACGAGTCCGTGCGGGCCGCGGGCGAGGCGGCCGGGGGGCGGGTCGCCGTGATCTGCCCGCCGGGGCGGACCGCGGAGATCCGGGCCGCCCTGCGCGCTGCCGTGCCCCAGCTCGCGCTGCCGAGGCAGCCCGACGACCCGGACGACCGCCCGACCGGGACCCGGGAGCCGGCGGAGGCGGACCTGCTGCTGGACGCGCCCGTCGCCGTCCTCACCGTCGCGGAGTCCAAGGGCCTCGAGTTCGACGCGGTGGTCCTCGTCGAACCGGCCGAGATCCTGGCCGGCCCGACCCGGGGCCTGGCGGATCTCTACGTGGCGCTGACCCGGGCCACCCGCGTGCTCACCGTGGTGCACACCGGGGAGCTCCCGGGCGTCCTGCATCGGATGCCGGTGCGCGGTGGCCCGGCGACACCCGAGGCCGGCGCTGCCCCGAGGGCGACCAGTCGCACCGAAGCCGAGGCCCACACCGCCCACGCCCACACCGACACCGATGACACCGACACCGACGATGCCGACACCGATGCCGGTCTCGGTGACCCGGTGGTCGGAGGCCGCCAGCTCAACCTGCTGTGGTGACCTCCTTCCGGAGCTGGCGGTGGTACAGGCGCGCGTAGGCGCCGTCGGCCTGGATCAGCTCGGCATGGGTGCCGTGCTCGACCACGGAGCCGTCGCCCATCACGTAGATGCGGTCGGCGTCGACGATCGTGGACAGCCGGTGCGCGATGACTATGCGGGTCCGCCCCGCCCCGAGGCGGGTCAGCGCCTCCTGGACGGTGTGCTCGGTCGCCGCGTCAAGCTGGGAGGTCGCCTCGTCCAGGATGAGTACCGGCGGGTCGGAGATCAGGACCCGGGCGAGCGCGAGGCGCTGGCGCTCCCCGCCCGAGAGCTGGTAGCCCCGGGCACCGACCTTCGTCCGGATGCCCTTGGGTAGCCGCTCCAGCATCGGGCCGAGGCCCGAGTCGACCACCGCCGCGGTGATCGCCTCGTCGGTGGCGTCGAGCTGTCCGTAGCGGACGTTCGCGGCGATCGTGTCGTTGAACAGGTGCGGGTCCTGCGGGACGACTCCGATCGTCGCCCGCAATGCGCTCCAGGTGAGGTCGGCGAAGTCCGTGTCGTCGCGCAGGAGGCGGCCGCGGTCGGGGCGGTGCACCCCGGACAGGAGGTAGCCGAGCGTCGTCTTGCCCGCGCCGCTCGCTCCGACGATCGCCGTCTTCTCGCCGGCCCCGGCGATGAGCCGGACATCGCGCAGGGCCCAGCGGCCCGCGGGGCCGGCCTCCCCGGCCTGGGCGGCCTCACCCGAGGCCGCCTGCTCGGGTTCCTGGTCCTCGTCCTCCTCATCGTCCGCGACGTACCACCACCGGCGGCGCACGTCTCGGCCGGCGGCGGACCAGGCGTTCTGCCGGCCTCCGGCATAGCGGAACCACACTCCGTCCACCACGATCTCGGGCGCGCGGACGGTGGGCGCGCTCGCCTCGGCCGGTGCCGTGCCGCTCCCCGCGGCCGGCGCGCCCGCGCCCGGCCCGGTGGCCCCACGGGGAGCCGGAACCCCGACCAGCCCGGTGCTCGACTCCGCCGCCCCGGCCGCCGCGGACCTGCCCGGGGCCGGCCGGCCCGCCGGCCCGGCGGTGGTGGTGGGGAGGTCCCGTGGGTCGGGCACCAGGTCGAGCAGCCCGAAGATCCGGTCGAAGGCGACACCGGCCTCGATCAGGTCGGCCCGGCTCTCGGCCAGGCCGGTGACCGGGCGGTAGGCGAACAGCAGCGCGCTCGCGAACGCGACCAGCGTTCCGACGGTCGCGCGCTGGGTGCTGACGAGCCAGATGCCGACGCTCATCACGGCGACGATGGCGAGCGCTGCACCAGCCGATGACATGAGCTGCGCCAGCGCGGACACCCTGATCCGCTTCAGGGAGATCCGGCGGGTCTGGTCGGCGATCGTGGCCAGCCGGCCGGACTCGTACATGCTGCGCCCGAACAGCCGTACGTGCAGGGCTCCCGACACGCTCGTCGTGTCGGTGATCAGGGCGAAGTGCGCCGAGCGCAGCTTGATGTGCTCCCTGGTCAGCTCGCGTCCGCGGCGCCGGCCCAGCGTCATCAGGCCGAAGACCAGCGGAGACAGGAGCACGGCGACCAGCGCGAGCCGCCAGTCCAGCAGGACGATGCTCACCACGCCCACCACCGCGGTGACCCCGGCGCTGATCGCGCGCGGGACGGAGAGCGACACCGCGCTGCGGACCTCGGCGATGTCCCCGCCGAACAGGGTCAGGACGTCGCCGTGCCGCTGGCCGGGGAAGAACGAGAACGGCAGCCGGAGCAACTGGTCGTGGATCGCGACGGTCGCGCGCATGTGCACCCGTTCACCGACACCCGAACCGACGAGGGTCGAGACGGCGCCCAGCAACGCCTGGAGAAGGAAGGCGGCCAGGAGCAGCGCGACCTGGCCGACCAGCGCGGTTCTGTCCTGGGTGGCGGACTGGTCGATCAGCCCGTCGTCGACGACCGCGCGCAGCACGAACGGAGTGACGGCCACGGACACGGCGCCGACGAGATCCAGCGCGACGATGGCCACCAGCCGGCCGCCCTGGTCGTCGAAGAAGCGGACCCCGCGCCGCGCCGTGCGGCTCGCGGTGAGACGGGCCAGAAGGAGCGCCATGAGAGTGGGGACCAGCGAGGCGCCGCGATCCGCCCCGCGGCGGCCACCGGCAGCACCGGAGCCATCACCGTGGTCGGCGCCAGCTCCGGCGGCGCCAGGGCCGGCCGCCAGGCCGGTCGGGGGCGGAGCTTTGGACGACATGTGCACCTCCCGTAGACACTCGATGATCGCCTGGTTGGGCCGGCATGATCCGGTGGTACGTCGGGATCGTCTCCCAGACCTACGACAGATCTCGGCTCACCAGCGAGACGACAACACCTGGACACGTCCCCTCGCCCGCGGCACCACTCGAAGGACTCGACCGGGGGCGGGGACGACCTGGGCGTACAGGGGATAGAGCTACCGAGGGCCGGGCCGCCCGATAACGGGCCGTCTCGGTGTCGGGCCGGCCCTCGGTGTGGTTCGGTGCGGACGGGAGGCGCGATGCGCGACGGTGATCTGCCCGGGGGCTCCCGGGCGGAGCGAACGACCCGCGCCCAGCCCGGCCGGGGCCGGAACCGGGGCCGGGGCCTGGGCCTGGGCCGCTCCCGGCCGGCCGGGAGCGGGAGCGCAGCGGCACGGGGCGAGGCTGAGGCCCGGGAGCTGGTCGCGCGGCTGCGCGCGGCCACCGGATCCGCCGTGGTCCGCACCGCGGGTGGCACGGCACCGGTGGTCGATCATTCGGCGCGGCGGCGCGCCGAGTACTCCTCGGACGCCTCCAACTACCGGGTCACCCCCGAGGTCGTCGTCCTGCCGCGCGACGTCGACGAGGTCCTCGCTGTCGCCGCGGTCTGCCGGGAGACGGGCACCGCGCTGACGGTGCGCGGCGCGGGGACGTCCATCGCCGGCAACGCGGTCGGCCCCGGGGTCGTCATGGACCTCAGTCGGCATCTCACCGGAACTCCGGACATCGACCCGGATTCCAGAACCGCCAAGGTCGCCCCCGGTCTGGTGCTGGACGACCTGCAGGCCGCCGCGCGCCCGCACCGGCTGCGGTTCGGCCCCGACCCGTCCACCCACGGTCGCGCCACCCTCGGCGGCATGATCGGGAACAACGCCTGCGGGGCGCACGCGGTGGCCTACGGGCGGACCGCCGACAACGTCGTCGCCCTCGACGTCGTGGACGGCACGGGCCGCCGTTTCGCCGCCACCGCCGCGGCGACAGGCACGCCACCGTCCGGCAACGGATCGCCTGCCGGGCCGGTGGTGCCGGGGCTCGACACCTTCGTCCACGCGAACCTCGGAGTGATCCGGACGGAGCTGGGGCGGTTCGACCGGCAGATCTCGGGCTACTCGCTGGAACATCTGCTGCCCGAACGCGGTGCCCATCTCGGGCGCGCTCTCGTCGGTACCGAGGGCACCTGCGCCGTCGTGCTCGGCGCGACGGTCGGGCTCGTCGAGGTACCGGCCGCGACCGCGCTCGCGGTGCTCGGATACCCGGACATGGCGACCGCCGCCGACGCCGTCCCCGGCCTGCTCGGCCACCGCCCGCTCGCCGTCGAGGGCATGGACGCCCGCCTCGTCGACGGGGTGCGCCGCCACCGGGGGAGCGGCACCGTCCCCACGCTGCCCGATGGCGGCGGCTGGCTGTTCGTCGAGGTCGGCGGGCCGACCGGGTCGGACGCCGCGGCCGCGGCGGCGGCGGTCGTGGCCGACGCGGGAGCAGGGGCGTCCATGGTGCTGCCGGCCGGGCCTGTGGCCGCGGCGCTCTGGCGCCTGCGGGAGGACGGGGCGGGCCTGGCGGGGCGCACCCCGGACGGGGCCCCGGCCTGGCCGGGCTGGGAGGACGCCGCCGTCCCGCCCGCCAACCTGGGTTCCTACCTGCGTGAGTTCGGCAAGCTGATGCGGGCCCACCAGCTGGACGGCGTCGCCTACGGTCACTTCGGCGACGGTTGCGTGCACGTGCGGATCGACTTCCCGCTCGCCGAGCACCCCGGCCGGCTGCGGACCTTCCTCACCGCGGCGGCGCACCTGGTCGTCGCGCACGGCGGCTCGCTGACCGGCGAGCACGGGGACGGGCGGGCCCGCGGCGAGCTGCTTCCGATCATGTACTCGCCGGACGCTCTGGCGGCCTTCGCCGCCTTCAAACACATCTTCGACCCGGACGACCTGATGAACCCCGGCGTCGTCGTGCGCCCACGGCCGCTTGACGCCGACCTGCGCCGCCCGCGGGCCCGTCCGCTGCCGCGGGTGGAAGGGAGCTTCGCGCTCACCGCGGACGCGGGGGACCTCACTCAGGCCGTGCACCGCTGCGTCGGCCTGGCGAAGTGCCGGGCGGACACGTCCACGTCCGGGGGCTTCATGTGCCCGTCCTTCCTGGCCACCCGGGACGAGAAGGACTCGACCCGGGGCCGCGCGCGGGTCCTGCAGGAGCTTGCCGCCGGTGGCCCCGCCGGCCCGGGTGGTGCGCCGGCCATCCCCGCGCCCGCGCGGCGGGAGTGGCGCGATCCGGCGGTGCGCGAGTCGCTCGACCTCTGCCTGTCGTGCCGTGCCTGCGCCCGGGACTGCCCGGCCGGTGTCGACGTCGCCCGGTACAAGTCCGAGGTGCTGCACCGGGCCTACCGCCGTCGCCCGCGACCGGCGGCGCACTACGCCCTCGGCTGGCTGCCCCGGTGGACGCGTCTCGCCGGGCGCGCGCCCCGGGTGGTCAACGCGGCGCTGCGCACCGACGCGATCCGCCGTCCACTGTTCCGGCTCGGCGGTCTGGACGCCCGCCGCGCCGCGCCGGAGTTCGCCGCGGAGCCGTTCCACCGCTGGTGGCGGCGAACCAGCCGGAACGCGCCGGCCGCCACCGGCGACCGGACGGACCCACCGGTGCTGCTGTGGGTCGACACCTTCACCGACGCGTTCGCGCCCGGCGCCGCGCGGGCGGCGGTCGAGGTCCTCACCGCCGCCGGCCACCGGGTACTGATCCCGAGCGGACGGCCCGCCTGCTGCGGCCTCACCTGGATCACCACCGGCCAACTGGACGGGGCGCGGCGCCGCCTGCGCCGGGCCCTCGACCAGCTCGCCCCCTACGCGCTCAGCGGGATCCCGATCGTGGGGCTGGAGCCGTCGTGCACGGCTGTTCTGCGGGACGACCTCGTCGAGCTGTTCCCCGGAGACCGGCGGGCCGAGGCGCTCGCGGCGGGCGTGCGGACGCTCGCCGAGCTGCTGACCCAGGATGGCGGCCCCGAACGGCGCCCGGCCAGGAGCCCCGCCGGCGGCGGAAACCCGGCCGGTGGAAGGAACCCCGCGGGCGGGTGGCGGCTTCCGCGGCTGGACGGCGTGCGGGTGCTCGCGCAGCCGCACTGCCACCAGCACGCGGTCATGGGCTTCGAGACCGACAGCGCGCTGCTGCGGGCCGCCGGCGCGGAGGTCGAGACCCTGGCGGGGTGCTGCGGCCTGGCCGGTGACTTCGGGATGCGGCGTGGGCACCACGACATCTCGGTCGCCGTCGCCGAGCGGGCGCTGCTGCCCGCCCTGCGCGCGGCGGGGGAGGACACGGTGCTGCTCGCGGACGGCTTCTCGTGCCGCACGCAGGCCGCCCAGCTCGGTGGCCGGACTGCTTATCACCTCGCCGAGCTACTTGCCAAAAAGTTGCGTCCCGGCTGACCCAACGGTCGAATTTCACAGAAACAACGGATAGCTGTGGTGCGGTGACCGTCCTGGGTCACTGTGGTGCTGTGCGCATCTCACCGGTCACGGAGACGGCAGGCGGATCGTCCGCCGCCGTCCGCCGCCGGCGCACACGGCGCCGGCCTCACCTGGCGAGCCGTCAACGGACGCACCTGTTCACGCGCCTGCGGACTCGCCTCCGGACCCTGCCGATCGTGCTCGCGGCGCTGCTCGTGGCCGCCGGGTGTGTCTCGTGCGTGTCCTGGAACGACTCGTCCGATGCCACGGACTCGCACGGTTCGGGTGCCTCGTGCCCGCCCGTGCCGGGGGTCACGGCGGACGAGGTCCGGCTCGGCCTGCTGTTCCCGAACACCGGCAACGCGGCGTCGCTGTTCGACCCGTTCCGGGCCGGGGTCGACGCCCGGCTCGGGGTGGCGAACGCGGCCGGTGGCGTCCAGGGGCGGAGCATCGAGTACTCGTGGCGCGACGACGAATCGCAGCCCAGCGTCAACGAGACCGCGGCCCGCATGCTCGTCGACCAGCACCAGGTGTTCGGGATCGTCGAGTCCACCACGGCCGCGTCCGGCTCGGCGGAGTTCCTGCACAGCCGCGGCATCCCGGTCACCGGAACGTCGCTGGAGGCGTCCTGGACCACCTTCGACAACATGTTCAGCTACTCGAACATGATCGCGGACGGTGCCTCGGTGTCGACCTGGGGTGACTTCGTCGCCGAGCGCGGGGGGACGACGGCGCTGATCGCCGCGTCGAGCTTCTCGGCCGCCTCGGGCGCCTTCGGCGAGGAGCTGGTCGCCAGCCTGGAGGCAGCCGGGGTGCGGGTCGTCGGCACCCTCGACGCGACCGGGCCGATCGACTTCGCCGACGTCGGCGCGCAGGTGCGTGACAGCGGTGTCGACACGCTCGTCGGGGCGGTCACGGGGGCCGCGTTCGGCCAGGTCGTGCTGGGCGCCCGGGGGGCCGGGGCCAGCCTGCGGGTGATCCTCTCGCCGTCCGGGTACGACCAGAGCCTGCTGGACGTCTTCGGCCGGGTGCTGAGCGGCGTCTACATCTTCGTCGACTACCAGCCGTTCGAACTCGACACGCCGGGCCACCGCGCCTTCCTCGACGCGATGACGCGGTACGCCCCGTACCTGCAGCCGCCGAACAGGCAGGCCGCGCTCTCCGGCTGGATCTCGACCGACATGTTCCTGCGCGGGCTGGCCGAGGCCGGCCGGTGCCCGAGCCGGGAGCGCTTCATCGAGGAGCTGCGCGCCGTCCGCGACTACGCCGCCGACGGGCTGCTGCCGGCGCCCATCGACTTCACGGACTCCTTCGGTCAGCTCGGCCGGTGCTACACCTTCCTTCAGGTGGCTCCCGACGCGAGCCGCTTCGACGTGCTCCGGCCGGCACCGCGCTGCGGCCGGCTCGAGCACTGACCCGCGGCCCGGCCGGCGGCGCCGGCATCAACATCCCGACAATCGGCCTTCTGGCGACCGGCCGTTGTGAAAGAGCCCGTCTGACGAGTAAGCAAGGGGCGCGTGACGGGCCACCCTGGGACCTTCGACCCAGGACCAATGTCCTAATGTGACGGGACCACGCCTGTCCGTCATTGCCCATGCGCGGTCAGCGGTGGAAAGATCCTCCTGTCGCCCGGGGACCCCCCGACCCCGGGCGACGTTTTGCCCCCATACGCGACGCCCCCATCCACGCCCACGCCGCAGCCCCGCCGCGCCAGCGGCCAGCGGCCAGCGCCGACCGGTCAGCCGTGGGCGGGCCGTGGCTCGGCACGAAGGAGGAAACGTGCAGAGCCCCGGCGACACCGGTGGCGCCGCCGCCCCACGTTTCCTCCGCGTGGGCGCGTACGCGGTCTGCGTCCGGGACGACCACCTCCTGCTCGCGCGTTTCAGCCCCGGTGACCCGGCGGGGGCCCGGTGGACGCTGCCGGGCGGTGGCCTGGACCACGGCGAGCACCCCGAGCAGGGCGCCATTCGCGAGGTCCGCGAGGAGACCGGGCACGACGTGGAGCTCACCGGCCTGCTCGGCATCGACTCGATCCATTACCTGCAGCGGGACGGCACCGACTTCCACGGCCTGCGGGTGCTGTACTCGGCGCGGGTCGTCGGCGGCACGCTGCGCCACGAGATCGGCGGCTCCACCGACCTGGCCGCCTGGATCCCCCTGGCCGACGTGCCGGCGCTCGACCGGATCGGGCTCGTCGACATCGCCCTCGACCTCGCCCGCGGCGCCGGCCGGATTCCCGCCGCGCCCGGTGGCGGGGCCGGCCTCGGAGACGGGCGGCTGGCCCGGGTGGTGGGCGGCTGATCTCGGTGACGGAAGCTCGCCGACGCGATTCTCGGTAGACGCGATTCGTGGTAAGAGTCTCCAGTGGGCATCGTGTCGCCGGGCTTCCAGGGCAGACCGCGATCCGCCGGGTCCGACCTGCCTCCAGGGCAGTACCTCACCGAGGACTTCCCGGTCCTCTCCGCCGGCCCCACCCCGCGGGTCCCGCTGGAGACCTGGGAGTTCACGATCACGACCGAGGTCGGCGTCGAGCACCGCTGGGACTGGCCGGCCTTCCGTGCGCTGCCCGGCGAGTCGCCGACGGTGGACATCCACTGTGTGACCCAGTGGTCGAAGCTCGGCACCCGCTGGGAGGGGGTCAGCCTCGACGTCCTGCTCGGTGACGTCGACACCACAGCCGAGTACGCGCTGGTGCACTCCTACGGCGGCTACACCACCAACCTGCCCCTCACCGACCTTCTCGACGGCCAGGCCTGGGTGGTGCACGGCTACGACGGGGCCGCCCTGGAGCCCGAACACGGGGGCCCGGCCCGGCTGCTCGTCCCGCACCTGTACTTCTGGAAGTCGGCCAAATGGGTGCGCGGCATCCGCCTCCTCGAACGGGACGAGCGGGGTTTCTGGGAAGACGGCGGCTATCACGACCGGGGTGATCCGTGGCTGGAGCAGCGCTACCAGGGCGACTGAGGGAGCGTCTGGCCTGGCGGGTCGCACGCCTGGCCGAGGTCCGCGACGAGACGCCGACCGCGCGCACCCTCGTCCTCGACGTCCCCGGCTGGCCCGGGCATCTGTCGGGCCAGCGGGTGGATGTCCGCCTCACCGCCGCCGACGGCTACAGCACCCGCCGCAGCTACTCGCTCGCGGCACCGGCGGCGGGTGACCGGGTCGAGCTGACGGTCCAGCGGGTGCCGGGCGGTGAGGTCTCCCCGTATCTGACGGAGATCTTCTCGGTCGGCGACCCGGTGGAGATCCGCGGGCCGATCGGCGGCTGGTTCGTCTGGCGTCCCGCCGACCCCGAGCCGGTGCTGCTGGTCGCCGGCGGGTCGGGCATCGTCCCGCTGATGGCGATGGTGCGCGCCCGGCGGTCCGCCGCCAGCCGGGTGCCGTTCCGCCTGATCTGCTCGGTGCGCTCCCCGGCCGACCTCTACTACGCGGACGAGCTGCGCGAGGCCGCGCGCGCCGACCCCGGGCTGGACGTCACCCGCTGCTACACCCGGGTCGTCCCGGATCACTGGACGTCGCCGCCGCGCCGGCTGCGCCCCGCCGACCTGGCCGAGGCCGGCTGGCCGCCCGACTTCACGCCGACCTGCTACGTCTGCGGCCCGACCGGCTTCGTCGAGGCCGTCGCGGACGCGCTGGTCGAGATCGGCCACGAGCCCGAACGAATCCGCACCGAGCGCTTCGGCCCGAGCGGCTCGAGCCACCCCGCCGGCACCGTCTGATCCCTGGACGGCTGCCTGGCCCCGGGTGGTCAGTGAGCGGGGCCGGGGAGCCAGTCCGCGGCGAAGGGGAAGAGATACCTGTCCGCGATGACGGTCAGCAGCCGGCGGGTCGAGCCGGGCGCCTTCGCCGCACCCACCGGAACACCCGGCCCCACCTGCTCGTACGCCCGCCGCGCGACGGACTCCAACATCCGCGGGACGTCGTCGCGTGTCAGCCGCAGCCCGGTGGCCTCGCGCAGCCGGCTCACCGCGAGCAGGCCGAGCGTCCGCTCCGCGTGATCGGGGAAGACGCCGGCCAGGAAGACGGCGCCGTCGCCGAGCCGTCGCCAGACCGCCGGGCGCTGCGCGGCGGGGACGGCGTCGAGCAGCGCCGCCAGCCGGGGGAGGTCGAGCTCGTCCCAGCGCTGGCGCCGCCAGCCCCGGTCGGTGCGCCGCCACACCTCGCCGCCGGTGAGGCGGGAGTAGGAGGCCAGCAGCTCGGCGAGGTAGAGCTGATGGGCGGGCACGGAGGCGAACGCCGCCAGCTCGGGCGCGTCGAAGACGGGCACCCGGGAGCGCGGCCCGGCGCGCTCGGCGACATAGGTGGAACCGACGAGGCCACGCGCCGTGCGGTGTACCGCGGCGGCGAAGACCAGGAACGGCGAGATGAAGGTGAACCTGTCCGGTTCGTCGCGGCCGGCCGTACCCGCGGTGAGGAGCAGCCCGTCCGCCACCGCGGGCCGGTCGAGCAGGTCGAGGATGAGGGTGGGCTCGCGGCGCAGCGCCCCGACCTGATCCGCCCGGCCGCCGGTGAGCGCCAGCAGGTCCTGGTCCGTCAGGTGTTCCCCGTATCGCCGGGCGACGACCTCACGTTCGTCCACCGCCTCATTGTCTCTCCCGGCGGCCTGTCGCGTTCACGTCCGTCGCATGTCCGCTCCGCTCGGTAGACAGGTGGTGTGGAACCGGACCTGCCGACATCACTGCCCGCCAAGCTGTACCTCCTCGCCTACAACCTCGAGAAGGACCGGATGTACCCGAACCGGCGCCTCGGCCAGGCGCTGCGGGCCGCGGCCCTCACCGAGCTGTGGGCGGGCGGCTGGCTCGCCGACGATCACGGCCTGGCCCGGCTGACCGACGGGCCGACCCCCGACGGTGGGCCAGCTGGCGGCCCGTCCGGCCGGGCGGCGCCGACGCCGCGCGGCGGGGTGGGGCGGGCCGACCCGGTGGTCGCGGCGGTGCACCGGCAGATCACCGCCGCGGCCGAGCCGCGTACCTGGGCGGCCTGGATCGACCTCGACCACCGGGCGGCCGTGGTCGAGACCCGTGACGACCTCGAGGCGGCCCGGTGGGTGCGGGTCGCCCGTGGGCAGGTCCTCGCCGTGATCCCGACAACCGCCGTCGCGCTGCTCGAGCGGCCCAGGGTCCGGGAGCTCAACCGGGCGGCCGGGCGGGTCCTTCGGGGGGAGGTCAGGCCCGAGGACGCCGCGCCGGACCTCGTCGCGCTGGTGGCCCTCGCCGCCGCCGGGCAGGTGATCACTCTGGTGAGCGCGGGCCAGCGCAGGGCGTTCCCCGACCGGCTGGCGGATCTCGTCGCGCGGACCGGCCCCGCCGCCGCCGCGCTCGCGGGCCGCCGTCGCGCCGCTGTGGGCTAGCGCGACGCAGTCGGCCTGGCGCGATGCGCGCGCGTCGGTGGCCACAAGTCCCCCAAGGTGTGAGACAGCGCGCCCGGGTTGGGCGTGACCAGCTATTTCCTGGTGAGATGAGCTGCGACGGCCGCCGTCGGCACGGACGGTCCCGGGGCGGGCGGAACAACGAGGAGTGCGACATGTCCGTCCTGCAGTGCGGGTCCGGCGAGGTACCGGGGGAGCACTACCTGCCCTCGTCGCCCAAGACGGTCACCTGGGGCCGGCTGCCCAGCGCGGCGACCGACCCGGTGCTCGAAGTGGCGGCGGGCGCCACCGTCACCATCGACACCGTCTCGCACGAGGGCCTCATGGAGGACCAGGGCCGCGACCCGGTCGCCTTCTGGGCGGAGCACGCCGTCGCGGCGGATTCGGTCCTCCTCGACGCGATCGACATCGCCCGGGACGTCTCCCACTACCGCGGGCTCGACGGCCCGCACGTGGTCACCGGTCCGGTGCGGGTCGACGGCGCGCGCCCCGGCGACATCCTCAAGGTCGAGTTCCTCGAGCTGCGCCCGCGGGTGCCCTACGGGCTCGTCTCCAGCCGGCACGGCCGGGGCGCGCTGCCCGGCGAGCTTCCCGTCGGCCCCGACGGCGTGCTCGCCGACCGTTACAGCCAGTTCTGCGAGGTGGACGTCGCCGCCGGGCGAGCCGTGATGCGTTACGGCGAGGGCCGGCAGATCAGCTTCCCGGTCGCGCCGTTCATGGGTCTCACCGGCCTCACCCCGGCCGGGGAAAAGGCCCTCAACACGACCCCGCCCGGGGCATTCGGCGGGAACCTCGACGTGCGCGACCTCGTCGCCGGGTCGACGCTCTACCTGCCGGTCCAGATCCCGGGCGCGGGCTTCTACACCGGTGATCCGCATTTCGCCCAGGGGCACGGCGAGGTGTCGCTGACCGCCCTGGAGGCCTCGCTGCGCACGACCGTCCGGCTCACCCCGCTTCCGGCCGCCGCGGCGCTGCCCTTCGGCGCGGGTTCCGGCGGCCCCTTCGGCGAGACCCCGGAGCACTGGATCGCCATCGGCCTGCACAACGACCTCGACGAGGCCATGCGGCTGGCCGTCCGCGAGGCGCTGCGGGTGCTGCGCCAGGTCCGGGATGTCCCGGTGATGGTCGCGTACAGCTACCTGTCGGCCGCCGCCGACTTCGTGGTCAGCCAGGTCGTCGACGACGTGAAGGGCGTGCACTGCCTGATCCGCAAGCGCGACTTCCCGGCCTGGTAGCCGCGGCGCGGTCGTAGCGGCTGAAATTCAGGTCGGCCCGGCGGGCCGACCGGCGGCATTTCAGACCCGGAGGCGGTCGGCCAGCAGGCCGCGGTGGTGTACCGGGTCACCGAAGAGCAGCTCGGACGTCTTCGCGCGCTTGAAGTACAGGTGCGCGGAGTGCTCCCAGGTGAATCCGATCCCGCCGTGGATCTGGATGTTGTCCGCCGCGGCCGAGAAGTACGCCTCCCCGACGTACGCCTTTGCCATGGAGGCGGCGCGGGCCAGCCGGTCGCTGTCCCCGGCGGCGGCGACCTGGGCCGCGTGATAGGCGACCGACTTCGAGCCCTCGACCGCGACCAGCATGTCGGCGCACCTGTGCTTCACGGCCTGGAACGACCCGATCGGACGGCCGAACTGCAGGCGGTCCTTCGCGTGCCGCACGGCCTGCTCGAGGACGGTCCGGGCGCCGCCGGCGCTCTCGTTCGCCAGCGCGACGCAGGCGAGCCGGAGCACCTGGTCGATCACCGGGCCGGCGTCGCCCTCGGCGCCGATCAACCGGGCCGGGGTGTCACTGAACGTGAGATCGGCCTGTTTGCGGGTCAGGTCCATCACTGGCAACCGGGACCGGGTCAGACCCGCCGCGTCACCGGGGACGGCGAACAGGGAGAGCCCGCCCTCGGCCCACGCCGTGACGAGGATGAGATCGGCCAGCGCCCCGTCCAGGACGAAATGCCGGGTGCCGCGCAACGTGTACCCGCTGGCAGCCCGGGCCGCGAGCAGCCCGTGGTGCCCGCCTTCGGCGCCGGTTCCACCCTGCGGCCCGAGCCCACCGGAACCGGCGGGTTCCGGACGGCCCGTGGGGCCGGCGAACGCCAGTGTCCCGATGGTCGTCCCGCTGACGAGCCCGGGGAGCAGCTCCTTGCGGGCCAGGGCGTCGTCCACCGCGAGCAGCGCGCCGGTGGCGAGCACGGCGGAGGCGAGGAAGGGCGCGCACAGCAGCCGTGCGCCCATTTCCTCCAGCACGATGCCGAGCTCCACGTACCCGAAGCCGGCGCCGCCGTACTCCTCGGGGACGTGTAGCCCCTGCAGCCCGAGCTGGGTGGCCATCTGCCGCCAGATGGCCGGGTCGTACCCGTCGTCGGACTCCATCAGGCGGCGCACCTCCGACTCGGGGGAGGCGTGCTCGAGGAACGACCGCACCGTGCGGCGCAGCTCTTCCTGCTCGTCGGAGAACACCAGACTCACGGAGCTCCTCTCGGCGACGGGCGGTCAGCGCGGTATGTCACGCCAGGACACATCCTTGTCGACGCGGATGTCGCCGGGCAGGCCGAGCACCCGTTCGCCGAGTATGTTGCGCAGGATCTCCGACGTCCCGCCTTCGATCGTGTTGGCGCGTGATCGCAGGAAGGCGGCCGCGGTGTCCCGGGGACCCCCGCCGCCGAGGGGCAGGCCCGGGCGGGTCATCCGGTAGTCCGGGATGAGGGTGCCCGCCGGGCCCATCAGGTCCACCAGGTACGCCGCCGCGCGGCGGCTGTGCTCGGCGCCGGCCAGCTTGAGCACCGAGCCCTCGGGCCCGGGCCGGCCGCGGTTGCCGCCCGCCGCCGCGCGCGCCGCGGTCAGGGCGTTGACGTTCGCCTCGATCCACAGCCGGATCGCCTGGTCGCGGCGCACCGGGTTCCCGTCGCCGCGGTCGGCGGCCTCCTGGTAGGCGGCGAGGAGCGCCGCGCCCGGATCGACGCCGCCGCTCAGCCCCCCGCCGAGGGAGACCCGCTCGTTCATCAGCGTGGTGGTGGCGACCCGCCATCCCGCGCCGACCGGGCCGAGGCGCTGGGTGTCGGGGATGCGGGCCGCGGTGAAGAAGACCTCGTTGAACTCGGCCTCACCGGTCAGCTGCCGCAGCGGGCGCACCTCCACCCCGGGCGCGGTCAGATCCACCACGAACGCGGTCAGCCCGGCGTGCTTGGGCACGTCCGGATCGGTGCGGGCGATCAGCAGGCCCCGGCGGGCGATATGCGCATAGGAGGTCCACACCTTCTGCCCGTCCACGATCCACTCGTCGCCGTCGCGGCGGGCCCGGGTGGCGAGGCCGGCGACGTCCGAGCCGGCGCCGGGCTCGCTGAACAGCTGGCTCCAGACCTCGGTGCCGGCGAAGAGCGGGCGCAGATAGGCCCCGCGCTGCTCGGGTGTGCCGTGGGTGAGCAGCGTCGGCCCGGTCATGCCGATGCCGATCGGGTTGTACCGGAACGGCGCCGGCGCACCCGCGGCGGCGAGCCGCTGTTCGATCAGCGGCTGCAGCGCCGGGTCGGCGCCGAGGCCGCCGTCGCCCGGCCCGGCCCAGACCCAGGCGAGCCCGGCGTCGAACCGCGCGCCGAGGAACTCGTGCGGGTCCGTCGCGGCCGGCGGATGGCTCCGCAGCAGGTCGTCGACGAGGGTGGTCAGCCCCGCGGCGGTGACGGTTCGGGACATCTCACGCTCCTCTCGCCAGCCGGAACGTAACCGACACCGCCCGGTGCGGCAATGGGATGTCATCCGGCCGCTGAGCGGCACATCAGGCACAGCGGTGCGCGCGGCGACACGCGGCGGTCGTCCTCTCCATTTCTGTGACTACTCTGTGTAATCGTTGGTCTCGTCCGGGTTTCTAACACTCGCAATAATCGCCTTGGCGGCTCTGGCGCCGGCGATACCCGCGAGCGCGCAGGTGACGGCGGTCAATCCAGTCCTTACGGTGTCTCCCGGCAATCTGAACGCCGACCCCGGCCACGGCTGTCTCGTGCTCGCCGAAGGTGACAGCGGGCTGTTTTCGAACGAGACCGAGGGCCCGGTGGCCATCGGTGGAAACGTCCAGTTCCAGAACTGTCGCGTCGGGCTGAACAATCCCGGCACCTACACGCTGCCGGGTGACGGCGCACCTGCACGCGCTGGGGCTGCCCGTCCTCGGTGTCGACCTGTCGCCGCGCATGGTCGACGTGGCGCGGCGCAACCACCCCCACACCTGCGCTTCTCCGTGGGCACGATGACCGCGCTCGACCTGGCGGACGCCGCGGTCGCCGGCGTCGTGGCCTACTACTCGACGATCCACATCCCGACGACCAGTTGCCCGGGGTGTTCGCGGAGTTCCGGCGGGTCCTCGCACCGGGCGGCCACCTGCTGCTGGCCTTCCAGGTCGGTGACGAGCCCATGCGCCTGACCGAGGCGTTCGGTCAGGCGATCTCGCTGGACTTCCACCGCCGGCGGCCCGAGCGGGTCGCCGGCCTGCTGGCGGTGGCGGATCTGCCGGTCCGCGCGGTTCCTGCGCGAGCCGGTGGATGACGGGTCGGAACGGACGCCGCAGGCCTTCCTCATCGCGCGCCGGCCCGCGCCGGGTCAGCCGGCGTAGTCTGCGCGGTTCTGCCGGGCTGCCGGGGGAAGCTGGTCATCCGGCGCCGAAGGCCAGTGCCGGGGCGACGGCCCGAGCTTGCGCAGCTGCTCCACCTGGAGCCGGCACCAGGGTGAGATCGCGAGGGCACCGCTCATCACGTCGTCGACGAACTTCGACCACGGGAGCCAGAACGCCTCGGCCACCTCGTCCGGATTGATTCGGAACGGCCCCGACGCCCGGGTGAAAAAGACCGGGCAGATCTCGTTCTCCACCATTCCGTCGTCCATGACGCAGCGGTAGCGGAACGCCGGCAGGGCCAGGTCTATTCGCTGGACCTGCAGACCCAGCTCCTCCTGGAGCCGCCTCGAGATGGCTTCCCGGAAATCCTCCCCGGGGGCCGGGTGGCCGCAGCAGGTGTTGGTCAGCACGCCGGGCCAGGTCGGCTTCTCCAACGCGCGGCGCGTAACGAGGATCCGGTCCATGTCATCGAAGACGTACGAGGAGAATGCCAGGTGCAGGGGGGTTTGCGGTCCGTGGACGGTAGCCTTCGGGGTGGTGCCTGTGATGTCACCGGACGGGCTGAGTAGTATGACGAGCTCCGGCGCCTTTACTGCCGCCCCGCCCGACCTGTGTGAATCACGTGGACGAGAAATCATGTCCTGGGGCCCAGGATGATTCGCGGTAGCCATGCACGCATTTTATCCAGGCCGTGCTGTGGAGCCGCGTGACATTCCGCACCGAGGCCGTCCGAGGGGTGGCGGCAAATAGGCTTCCTCCTTCGCCTCGGACGCCGAAGGCCGATGTTTCCACCCACGGGAACCGCGGATGTGTCCGATGTGTCCGGTCGCGCGGCGGACCGTGTCAGGTGCTGCGCGGAGAGTCAGCGAAGGTATCGCGCTGAGTGCAGGAAGGTGGCACTGCGTGGCCTGGGCTCGGTGGGGGAGGCGCGCGCCGTGTGAGCGTCAGATTCCCGACACGGGCCCGTGGCCAGCCGGTCGCCAGCCGATCGCTGGCACCTGCCGGTGACCTGGCACCTGCCGGCGGCCCGGCCCCGACCGGCTTTCCACCGCCGGTGCCCGCGTGTCCGGGAGGCGGGGCGAATTAGCGCGATGTTCCGGTTCCCGTCGTCGGCGGTCCTCCAACGTTCACCGATCTGTGGGTGGTCCGGTCGCATTCGGCTCGCTATCGTTCGCCAGTGCGCCCGGCGATGCGCCGGGAAAGCAGCACGAACTTCTGGAGGAGTAATGGTGGACAGGCGCCTGTTTCTGCGGTCCGCATTTGTCGGCGTGGGTGTCGCGACTCTTTCCGGCGTCGTTCTGGAGGCCGCCTCGGCGGTTCCGGCGCAGCCCGGGGCCAGCCCGTACGGATCCCTTCTGGCGGCCGATGCGAACGGAGTGGCGCTGCCGACCGGATTCACCAGCAGAATTGTCGCCCGTTCCGGGCAGACAGTGTCCGGAACGAGCTATGTCTGGCATGCCGCGCCGGACGGCGGCGCCTGCTACCCGAACGGCTCGGGCTGGATGTACGTCTCGAACTCGGAGGTGAGCGGCAGCGGCGGGGCGTCCGTGCTGCGCTTCGACTCGGCGGGCACCGTCACCTCCGCGCAGCGGCTGCTCTCCGGCACGAGCTCCAACTGCGCCGGCGGCGCCACCCCGTGGGGGAGCTGGCTGTCCTGCGAGGAGACGTCCACCGGCCGGGTCTGGGAGACCTACCCGGCCACCGGCGCCGCGGCCGTCGCCCGGCCCGCGATGGGCCGGTTCACCCACGAGGCCGCCGCCTGCGACCCGGTCCGCCAGGTGATCTACCTGACCGAGGACCGGACGGACGGCTGCTTCTACCGCTTCCGGCCAACGACCTGGGGCAACCTGGCGACGGGAACCCTCGAGGTCCTGTGCGCGTCGGCGTCGGCCACCTCGGGCACCGCCACCTGGCAGACCGTCCCCGACCCGGACGGCTCGCCGACCTCGACCCGCACCCAGGTCTCCGCGGCGAAGCACTTCAACGGCGGCGAGGGCGTCTACTACGCGAACGACACGGTCTGGTGGACCACCAAGGGCGACAACCGGGTCTGGAAGCTGAACTGCGCCACCAACGCCTTCGAGCTCGCCTACGACGACTCCCTGGTGAGCGGGACCGCGCCGCTGACCGGCGTCGACAACATCACCGGCTCCAGCTACGGCGACCTCTACGTCGCCGAGGACGGCGGCAACCTCGAGATCTGCGTCATCACGCCGGCCGCGGTCGTGGCGCCGATCCTGCGCCTGACCGGGCACAACTCGTCGGAGATCACCGGGCCGGCGTTCTCCCCGGACGGCTCCCGGCTGTACTTCTCCTCCCAGCGGGGCACCACCGGATCGTCCTCCGGCGGCATCACCTTCGAGGTCCGCGGCCCCTTCCGCACCTGACCCGGCTGCGTCGCGATCCCCCTATTATCCGGGCAATGCGGACGCTTGACCTTGATCACGTCGCGGCGGTCCTTCCCGGGTACGACATCGGCGCGGAGCTCGGCCGCGGCGGCTTCGGCACAGTCCTGGCCGCCCGGCACCGCCTGATCGGCCGGCATGTGGCGGTGAAGGTGTTCCTGGACCCGTCGCCTGAGGCCGACCCGTCCGGCGGTCCCGGGGCCTCGGCCGGCACCGGGGAGAGCCAGAACCTCCGTTCCCGCTTCCTCGCGGAGGCGCGGGTCCTGGCCGGTCTGGACCATCCGCACATCGTGCGCGTCTTCGACTACGTCGAGCGGGACGGGCTGTGCCTGCTGGTGATGGAACAGCTCACCGGCGGCACCCTGCGCGCCCGGGCCGCCGCCGGGCTCCCGCCGCGGGCGACCTGTGCCATCGCGCTCGCCGCCGCGGCGGCACTGGACGTGGCGCACGGCCGCGGGGTGCTGCACCGTGACGTCAAGCCGGACAATCTGCTCTTCACCGCGGACGGCGTACCGCGGGTCACCGACTTCGGCATCGCCAAGATCGTGGAGGCCACGGCGGCGTCCACGACCGGCATGGTCGGAACCCCGAGATACATGGCTCCGGAGCAGATCACCGGCGCGCCGCTCGGCCCGGCCGCGGACCTCTACTCCCTCGGCGTCGTCCTGTACGAGCTGGTGGCGGGCCGGCCGGTCTTCCCCCGGGGACTGCCCCTGCCTGCGTTGCTGCACCATCACCTGTCGGTGCCGCCGCGGCCGCTGCCGGAGGTGCCGCCACCGCTGGCGGCCGTGGTGCTGGCCGCGCTGGCGAAGGATCCGGCGCTGCGCCCGGCGACGGCGGGTGACTTCGCCCGCCAGCTCGCCGCGGCGGCCAACGCCGTGTTCGGCCACGGATGGCTCGCTGCCGCCGGGATCCCCGTGAAGCTGCCCGACGACGTGCTCGGCGCGGCCGGACACCGGCTCGGTGACCCCCTTCCCGGTGCGGCCGCGGGTCACGGTTCCGCCCCCGGCGCCGGCCCGGGGCCGGCCTTCGGCAGGAACCCCGGCAGCATTCCGAGCCCGAGCCCGAGCCCGAGCCCGAGTCCGAGTCCGAGTCCGAGCCCAGGCCCAGGCCTAGGCCCGCGTCCCGGCCCCGGCCCGTCTCCTGGTCGTGCTCCGGCGGGCGGTCGCGGACCGACGAGGGGGCGGGGCCGGCCGCGGGCCGGTTCCCTCACAGCCGCCGCGGTGGCGGCGACGGCGGTCTGTGTCGGCGTGCTGACCATCGGCCTGGTGATGGTGCTGCGCGGTACCGGGAGCGACGGCGCCGCGGTCGCCGGCACCGGCCGTGCGGATGCCGCCCGGCCGGCCTCGCCGGATCGGCCCGCGTACTCCGGGCCGGGCCTGACGATCCCCGACCAGGACTACCTCTCCCGGATCGCGCTCGGCCGGGACGGCTCCCTCTACGTCACCGCCCGGCGCAAGAACGTCGGTGAGATCCTCCGGCTGCACCCGGACGGCACCGTCTCCCAGCTCGTGGGCACGGCGGCGCGGAAACCCGCCGGCGGTGCGGAGGACGGTGGGCAGGCGCCGGCCGTCCCGCCCGAGGGCGTCCCGGCGGCCGACCTGGCCCTGCTCGGGCCGCACGGCGTCGCCGTCGGACCGGACGACACGGTCTACGTCGCGGACAACTTCGGCGGCCGGGTCTACCGCATCACCCCCGAGGGGCGCGCCTTCGTCGTCGCGGGCACCGGATCCGACGACGAGGGCTTCACCGGCGACGACGGGCTGGCGGCGGAGGCCGCGATCACCCCCCTGGGCCTGGCACTGGCGCCCGACGGGAGCGTCTACATCGGCGACGGCCCGCGGATCCGGCGGGTCACGCCCGACGGGAAGATCTCCACCGTGGCCGGCAGACGTGACCGGCCGGGCACCTCGGGCGACGACGGCCCGGCCCGGGACGCACTGCTCTCGGACACGAACGGCCTCACCGTGGCCCCCGACGGAACGCTCTACGTCGCCGACTTCCAGGCACACACCGTCCGGAAGATCGCCCCGGACGGGACGATCAGCCACGTCGCCGGGACCCCGGGGAAGGCCGGCCACGGCGGCGACGGCGGTCCGGCCGCGCAGGCGACGCTGCGCAGCCCACAGGCGACGGCCCTCGGCGCCGACGGGGCGCTCTACATCTCCGACGGCACCAACCACGTCCGCCGGGTGGGCCCCGACGGGATCATCACGACGGTCGCCGGTTCCGGCGGGACGGACGGTGATCCGGACGGCGCCCTGGCCACCGGCGCCGACCTGGAGGATCCCGCCGGTCTGGTCGCCGATCCCACCGGCGCGCTCTACGTGGTCCTTCTGCGCGGCTCGACTCTCGTCCGGGTCGACCCGGCGGACGGGATCGTCCGGACGATGTTGTCTCCGGCGGCCGGATGACGCTGCCTACGGTGCCAGACTGACCCGCGTGGACGTCCTCTTCGCGTCGTTGCCGGCATACGGGCACCTCTACCCGCTGATCCCCCTCGTGGTGGCCTGCCAGGACGCGGGGCACCGGGTCCGCCTGGCCACCGGCGAGCCCTTCCTCGGGGCGCTGCCCGTGCCGACCGTCCAGGGCATCCCGGCCGGGTGGACGTTGCAGTACGTGGAGCGGGAGACCGCCCGGCGGCACCCGGAGGCGACCGGGTTCGAGTTTCCCGTCGCCATGTTCGCCGACGTGACGGCGCAGGGCGTGCTGGACGCGTTCACCCCCCTGCTCACCGCGGACCCGCCGGACGTGGTCGTCGCCGAGAGCGCCAACGTCGGAGCCGTGCTGGCCGCGCACCTCGCCGGTATCCCCGCCGTGGCCTTCGGTATCGGGCAGTGGAGCCCCTTCGGTGAGGTGACCTTCCCCGCGGCGCTGGAGGCGCACCGCACCCGCTGGACCGCGGCGGGGCGCGCTGCTCCGGCCGGGCCGGGCGAGGTGATCGCCGCCTACCTCGAGCCGTTCCCGCCGGGCCTGCGCCAGGGGCCCGGCCCCGACGGTGTGCCGGTGCTGTCGATCCGCAGCACGGCCTGGGCCGACGAGCGGGCGCCGCTGCCCGGGTGGCTGACCGCTCCCGCCGAGCGGCCCCGGGTGTACGTCACGCTCGGCACCGTCTCGTTCGGCGCCGTCGAGGTGATCCGGGCGGTCGTCGACGACCTCGCCGCGCTGGACGTCGACGTGCTCGTCGCGGCCGGCCCGGAGGGCGACCCGGCGGCCCTGGGCGCGCTGCCCGAGCGGGTGCGGGTCGAGCGGTTCGTGGCCCAGAGCCGCGTGCTCGGCGTGGTGGACGTCGCCGTCCACCACGGAGGCTCGGGCACGGTGCTCGGCGCGCTGGCGAACGGTGTCCCCCAGGTGCTGCTGCCGCAGGGTGCGGACCACTTCCACAACGCGCAGCTGCTCGCCGAGCGCGGCGCCGCCCGGGTGTTCCACAACGAGGCACGGCGGCCGGGTGACGTCGCCGCGGCCGTCCGCGATCTGCTCGGTGACGCGCCCGAGCGCCGTGCCACCGCCACGCTCGCCGCGCAGATCGCCGCGAGCCCGACTCCCGCCGACGTCGTGGCGGCAATCGCCGCGATCGCCGAGGCCGCCGCGAAAACCCGGCGATGACGGCACCGGAGGACTGACCGGGCGCCGCGCCGCCGCGCCGCGAGGCCGCCGGGCTCCCGGGCCGGGCCGGCGGCGCAGGGGGCTATTCCGGTGCGCGGCCCCAGGCGATGGCTGTCGCGAAGGAGAGGTCGAAGAAGGCCGGGTCGGTGAGCAGGTCGAGGGCGCGGTCCACGGTGTCGGCGGTGGCCAGCCCGAGGCTGAGGATGCGCGGGCGGAGCCGGCTGAGGGTGAGCGCCCAGCAGTACGCGGACGCGTTCGCCCCGCCGGTGGTCGGCAGGTGGCTGGAGGTGCCCACGTCGACCAGGTGCCGGCTGCGCAGCGGGCCGGGGAACCCGCGCGCCCACGTCGAGTCCATGCCGATCGTCCGCGCGAGGACCTGTTCGACGGCGGTCATCGCCTGGCGGAACGTCGGGTTGGGGGAGGAGGCCACCGGGAAGCTCGCGATCGACTCGACGACGATCGTGCCGCCCGGCCGCAGCCAGGACACCAGCCGGTCGAGGACCTGTTCGCGCTCGGGAAGGTGTTCGAGCACGAAGCGGGCGTGCACGAGGTCGAACGGCGCGCCGGGCGGCGCCGGGTCGCGGGTCACGTAGTGGCGCAGGACGGACAGGCCGGGCGCACTGAGGCCGGCCAGGTGGCTGAGGTCGATGTCGGTCGCGGTGACCTGGCCGGCGGCGGTGACGCGGTCGGCCAGCCAGGCCGCCACCGACCCCGCGCCGGCGCCCACCTCGAGGCATCGCCACCCGGCGGCGACGCCGAGCTCGTCGAGGAGACGGGTCGTCACCGGGTCGCATACCGCGGCCATGGCGGCGAGCCGGCGCCGTTCGCCGCGCCGCCGAGAACCTCGTCCGCGTACCGACGGGGCCAGGCGTCGTTCATCGTGTCCAGCTCCCCGTCCCGGCACCGGCGGAGCCCCGTCGCGTGAGATCGACAGGTATGGCGCGTGGCAGGAACATGTCGCATTTCTGACAGGAAATGATGCGCTATGCGACAGATCTTATTCTTTCGGTGTCGAAGGTCATCCGAGGCGCGGGGGTCTGGCATGGCGCCGAAGCGTCGCTTGATGTTGTCCCTGGCTGTACCCGTCGTCCTTGTCACCAGCCTTGCGGCCTGCGGCGGTGGCGGAGATTTCTTCCCGCAGGTCCCGGCCGGCAGCGAGACGGGGAGCTTCGTCACGCGGTCGGCCGCCCCGCCCCGCGCCCCGGTCGCGTCACCGACCCCGGCCAGGGCCACGCCCGAGGCCTACCAGCGGGTTCTGACGGATCTGGACACCGCGCTCGGCCCCGGGTTCGGCGCCATCGGTTCGGCCCAGACCCCCGAGGATCTCGCGGCCGCGCTGTCGGCCGTCGCGCTGAACCTGACCATCCAGGCGGACGGCCTCGACGACGTCCGGCCCCCGGCGGCGGTCGCGGCCGCGCACACCGGCCTGTCGAACGCGCTCGGCACGCTGGCCAGCGAACTCACCTCCCTGGCGGGCGACGCCCGCGACCGGGATTTGTGCACCGGTGGCTCCGGGCTGCCCCGGGCGGCCAGCGGTGGCGGCGGTCATCTGCTCCGGCTGGCCGTGCTGGGGCTGGCCACCGCGGATCCGGCGCACCACTACACGGCCGGGTCGTTCCTGCCGCCGGGCGCGCCGGACCAGACCCGCCGCCCGGCCAACGGCAGTCTCCCCGGCGGGCGGCGCGGCGGCTACGGCGAACTGACCGTCACCGCGTCCGGCGGCACGGACGCGGTCGTCAAGGTCCTCCAGGGCGCCGACGTCATCCGCAACGTGTACGTCCAGGCGGGCGCCTCGGCGAAGGTGGACGGGATTCCCAACGGCACGTTCGACGTGTTCTACACCGAGGGCACGGACTGGGACGACGCCAACCACCGCTTCACCCGCGACTGCGCCTTCAGCCGGTTCGACCAGCCGGTCACCTTCAGCACGACGAACCGGCCCGGCTCGATCGAGTACACGACCTACACGCTCACGCTGTACGGCGTCATCGGCGGCACCGCCTCGACCACCGACGTGCCCCCGAGAGCCTTCCCCGCCGGGTGACGCCGACCGCGGGCAGCCGGCCGGCGTAACCCGCGTCGGATCAGTTCAGTCCGGCATCGCAGCCTCACTCAGCACAGCGTCCGGCGCGGCCACGACGGCTTCCGTGGCCTCGCCGAGGTAGGCCTCCCGGACAGCGGGATCGGCCCGGACCTCCTCCGGCGTCCCGTCGGCGAGGACCTGCCCCTGGTGCAGGACGACGATGCGGTCGCAGGCGGACATCACCAGCGCCATGTCGTGGTCCACCACCAGGACGGCGAGGCCCTCCTCGTGCGCGAGATCGCGCAGGTTCGCGGAGAGCTCGCCGATCTCCGTCATCGACAGGCCGGCGCCGGGCTCGTCCAGCAGCAGGACGGCGGGGTTGGCGGCCAGCGCGCGGACGATGCCCACCAGCCGCCGCCTGGCCATCGGCAGCTCGGTGGGCAGCCGGGGGAGGTCCTCGGCCAGCCGGAAGCGCTCGACCGCCGTGTGAGCCGGGGCGGGCAGCCGTCCGTCGGTGTGGCCGGCGTTCTCCGCCGCGACGCGCAGGTTCTGCGCGACCGTCAGGTCCTCGAACAGCTCACCCGCCTGGAAGACCCGGCCCAGCCCGGAGCGGGCGCGGACGTCCGGCCCGTCGCCGTTGAGTGATCTCTCGCCGAGGTGCACGCTCCCGCTGGTCGTCGGTGCGAAGCCGCCGATCGCGTCGAGCAGGGTGGTCTTGCCTGCCCCGTTGGGGCCGACCAGCCCGGTGACGATCCCGGGCAGCGCGCGCAGCGTGGCGGCGGACACCGCGGTCACTCCGCCGAACCGCACGGTCACGTCGTCCGCGACCAGCGCGCCGCCCTCCCGCGCGGGCTGGGTCCCCTGCGGGAGCGGGGCCGGGTCGTTCTGGAACCGCTTGTGCCACGCGACGCCGTTCTCGTGCACGAGAACGGTCAGGACCAGCGCGGCGCCGAAGATGGTGGCGTAGTTCTCCGCGACGAAGCCGATGTGGAGCTGGGAGATCAGCAGGTAGACGAGGCCACCGAAGGCCAACACCCCGCCGAGCAGACCGCCTGTGATCGACGTGACCCCGGCGATCACGGCGAGGCTGACCAGGTTGATCGACTCCATGAAGGAGAACTGGGTGAAGGTGACCGAGGAGCTGCGGAAGCCCAGCAGCACGCCCGCCGCGCCCGCCAGGGACGACGAGATCACGAACGCGGACAGCTTCGCCCGCGCGATGTTGATGCCGACCGACGCGGCGGCCCGCTCGTTCGTCCGCACCACGAGCAGCCGGCGCCCCAGCCTGGACCGCCGCACGACGGCCACCACCACACCGGCGACCACCAGCCAGAACAGGGCGACGAACCCGTACCTGTCGGGATACCGGGCGGCATCGACGTCCAGGCCGAACACCGTCGGCAGATGCGGCTGGGAGCCGGTGATGCCGCCGGTGTAGTGGGTGCTCTCGAAGAGGACCCCGGAGACGGCGACGGCCATTCCCATGGTGAGGATGCCGAGGTTGATGCCCCGCACCCGTAGCGCGGGCAGGCCGACGAGCAGCCCGGCGATCGCGCCGACGGCCGCACCGGCCACCGGCGCCAGCACGAACGGCAGCGAGTAGTCGAGATCGAGCCGCACGGCGGCGTAGGCGCCGAGCCCGGCCACGGTCATCTGCGCCAGGCTGATCTGGTTGGCGTACCCGATGAGGACCACCAGCGACAGCACCAGGATGCCGAAGACGATCGACAGGATCGCGGCGTCGCGCCACTGGGCGTCACCGACGAGCAGGACGACGACTATCCCGACCAGCGCGAGGCCGACCGGGATGGGCCGGAACAGTCCCGCGGCGACGGGTGCGGCGGGGACGGCCGGCAGCCGGTTGCTCGCCCTGTCCCGGCGCAGGGTGAGGATGGCCATCACGGCCACGAAGGGAACCGTCTGCGGCCAGCCGAGCTGGAAGCGGCTCGGGACGTGCTCGGCCACCAGGTGGGTGACCACGCTCTCGCCGACACCGAGGGCGATGCCGCCGGCCAGCGCGAGCAGGTAGCTGTCGAACCGGCCGAGCAGGGCGGCGGCCAGCGCGAAGGCCATCACCGTCATCATCGCGGTGTCGAACTGCCCCACGATGGGGGCGACGAGGATGCCGGAGGCGGCGGCCAGCACGGATCCGAGAACCCAGTTCAGGCTTCCGAGCATGTGCGGCGAGGCGCCGAGGGCCTGGGCGGCGGACTCGTGCTCCGCCATCGCCCTCGTCATCAGCGGCAGCCGCGCCCACGCCGACCAGGCTGACAGGGCCACCACGACCACGACCGCGAGCGCGAAGATGATGATTCGCTCGGAGGGGATCGTCTGGCCGAACACGTCCACGCCCGAGGACGGTAAGGATGTGTCGGGCACCCGCTGGGCGCTCCCGAACACCGAGTGCGCCAGACCGATCAGGGTGCCAAGGATTCCCAGGGTCGCCACCATTCGCGAGAGCTGGGTGCGGTGCCGGATGATCCTGATGACCAGCAGGTAGACGGCGGCACCGAAGACGGCGGCGCTCAGCAGCGTCAGCACCGCGGCCAGACCGGCCGCCATCCCCTGGTCGTCGCGCAGCCAGTAGAACACCAGCGCGCCCCACAGCGCGATGCCGCCGTGCGCGAAGTTGATTGTCCGTGACCCACGGTGGATCGCCACGATGCCGACCGCGCTTACGGCGTAGACACCGCCGACACCGAGCCCTAACAACGCGAACTGTAAGACGGCCCGCAGATCCATGGAACCCCCTTGGCTAATGCCTGAATTAGTAGCGACGCGATTCGTGTCGCGTAATCGCCCCGCCCGTCCCGACGAGGGCTATTGCGGACCCTTGCGCAAGAGCGTAAGCTCGTGAGCGCTCACTCGCAAGGGTGTGCGGCGGAATCGTCTGATGGTGAAGTTGCGTTCCGCAGTCTTTCGGTAGCGGCAGGCGACGCTCACCCTCAGGGTACGGAGGATTACGGATGGCCGAAGCGGATCAGATTGCCTCGTCGGCGATCCCGGGCGGCGGCCCGGTGAAGTCGACGGCCGCCGCCTCGACGGGTGCCGGCCCGCCGGCCGCGATCGAGGCGCGCGGGCTGGCCGCCGGCTATGGGCGGGTTCCGGTGTTGCGGGACATCGACATCAAGGTGCGGCCGGGTGAGGTCGTCGCCCTGCTCGGGCCGAACGGTGCCGGGAAAACCACGCTGCTGCGGACGCTCGCCGGGTACCGGCGCCCTACGGGCGGCGACGTTTTCCTGTTCGGTGCTCCTTGTAACCGGGTTCCGGTGTACAAGCGCTGTCGCCAGGGCGTGTCCTTTATGGGCGAAGAGCGGCATATCTTCCCCGGTTTGACCGTTCGGCAGTCGCTTCGTCTCGTCCGCGGCAAAAGCGGCCACCAGGAGCTGTTCCCGTCCCTCGACCGGCGCATCGGTCACCGCGCGGCCCTGCTGTCGGGCGGTGAGCAGCAGATGCTGGCCCTGACCCTCGCGCTCGCCCGGGACCCGCGACTGCTGCTCATCGACGAGCTGTCGCTCGGCCTCGCCCCGCTGGTACGTGAACGCCTGCTCGACACCGTGCGGGCGACCGCCGACCGCGGCGTCGGCGTGCTCGTCGTGGAACAGAACGCGAGATCGGTGCTGAGCCGCGCCGACCGGGCCTACGTCATGCGGCGCGGCGAAATCGTGGACGAGGGTCCAGCGCAGAGGTGGCTTGACGATCTCGACGGCCTCGCGGCGCTCTACCTCTCCTGACAACGGCGACCTCTCCTGAAAACAGCGCTGCGCGTCCGGCGTCGGGGCTCCTGGGAACGCCCGGCCCGTGAGGTGGCCCGATCACGCGCTGATATCTGATCGCTGGTCGTCAGACTGTTCATCCCGTCCTGCTGTCGTTCTGGTTTATCAATTGAAAGCTGGGGGCTGGTAATGCTGAAAAAAATTGCAAGAATGCTAGCGGTGATGCTGTCGCTCGCGATGGCACTTGCCGCGTGCGGCAGTGGGGGTAGTGATGACGGCGGGTCCGCTGATTTAGCGAGTGGACTGACCGGTGAGCCGATCAGAATCGCCTCGATCGCGGGTATGAGCGGTGGGGTGAGCAGTAACCCCGAGTACGCGGCGGGGGCCAGGGCGGCGGTACGGGGAGTCAACGAGGCCGGTGGGATCGACGGTCGGCCGCTTGAATTGAAGCTCTGTGACAACCACCAGAACGGGACCGACTCGGCCAACTGCTTCCGTGAGATTCTCGGCGATGACAGCATCGTCGCGATCGCGGGCGCGTCGGACAACTACCACGACGCATCGAAGGCGCAGATCGAGGCGGCCAAGATGCCGCTCATCGGCCAGTACCCGGTGTCGAAATTCGACCTCACCAACCCGCTCGCGTTCAATGTCAACGGCGCTGTCGTCGTCGGGTTCCACGGCTTGGCACGGGATGTGGTCTCCAGCGGTGCCAAGCGTATCGGGCTCGTCACCCTCGACATCCCGACCGCGGACGTCATCCGCAAGACCGTCGGTGACGTCTTCACCGAGGCCGGTATCGAGGTCGTGAACAATGTCCAGCTCGCGCCCTCCACGGCTGACCTCAGCGCGCCGGCCCAGCAGGTCACGCAGGGCGACCCCGACGCGGTAGTGTGGTTGACCTTCGCGGCGCAGACCAGCGTTGCTGTCAAGGCACTGCGGTCGACGGGCTATGAGGGGACGGTCGCCTTCGCCGGCAGCGCGTTCGAGAAGAGCCAGATCGAGGAGATGGGCGCCGGTGGCCCGCTCACGGTCGGTCTCGTTCTCCCGCCGGCCTGGGACACTTCCACTCCGTATGGGAAGCAGTTCAACGAGGACATGAAGGCGTACGAGCCCGATGGCAAGATCGACGAGCTGAGCATGAACAGCTGGCTCGGCATCAAGATCTTCGCTCAGTTGGCGGCTACGCTGCCGACGGTGGACAGAGCGTCGGTCCTCGCCGGGATCCAGAAGATGTCCGATGTGGAAACCGGCGGCCTGACCCCGGCCATCGATTTCTCGAAGCCCAGCTCGCTGCCCTACGCCGCCATCTACAACCCGGCGTACACCACGGTGCACGTGAAGGACGGCAAGGTGGACTGGACGGGCAAGTTCTACGAGTTCGGGACGGGCAAGGAGCTCACCACCGCCTCGTAGTCCGACCAGCCAGGACGATCGACGGCGTCACACCCGTCGTGGACATAGGAGAAACGCGCCATGACATTCCCGGGCCGCCTCGACGGCAAGGCCGCGATCGTCACGGGCGCCGGGTCCACTCCCGGGCCCGGTGTCGGGACCGGGAAGGCGACGGCGATCGTCCTGGCCCAGGCCGGCGCGAGCGTCCTGCTTGTCGACATCCACCCCGAGCGGGCCGCCGAGACCCTCGAGGTCATCGAGAAGGACGGCGGCACCGCGGCTGTCTTCGCCGGTGACATGACCAGCTCCACCGACGCCGAAGGGGCGGTGCGCGCGGCGGCCGACCGCTTCGGCTCGGTGGACATCCTCGTCAACAACATCGGCGTGGCGATCGCCGGGACGGTCGCCGACACGTCCGAGGCGGACTGGGACAGGTCGCTGGCCCTCAGCCTCCGCACGGCCTTCCTCGTCTCGAAGCACGCCGTCCCGGTGATGGCGGCGCAGGGCGGGGGGTCGATCGTGAACATCGGGTCGATCGCGGGGTTCCGCGGAACCGGCAACGCCGGCTACTCGGCGGCCAAGAGCGGGATGCACGGGCTCACCGTCGACATGGCGTACTCGCACGGCCGCCAGGGCATCCGGGTCAACGCGGTCGCCCCGGGCCACATCACCACCCCGCTGATGTACTCCGTCCTCGGGGAGACCCCCGAGACCGAGTACCGGCAGCGGCTTGCCGCCGAGTCCACGATGCTCGGGACGGAGGGCACCGGCTGGGACGTCGCCCACGCCGCCGCCTTCCTGGCCAGCGACGCCGCCCGCTGGATCACCGGGGTGGTCCTCCCCGTCGACGGCGGCGTCACGGGCGTCACCCCGCTGATCATGGCCGACCGCCTGCGGGCCGTCCCGGCCCCGTCGGCCTGACCCACGCCGCCGGCCAGCCCATCCTGCCGGCCAGCTCGACAGCCCGTCCCCCGTGCACCGCCGGCCGCCGGTCCAGCGGCCGGCGGTGTGACGTCCGCCTTCAGGAGCCGGTCAAGGCGGTCGGTTGCCCCGATTTTCTCGATATCGTCCGTCGGATGTCGGCCGCCGACGTGCCGAGACCGACCGGCCCCCCGAAGGGCCGCACCCCGGCCGCCGGGTGGTGGCGCAGCTCCGCCTCGTCGTAACGCCGCGTCCCCTGGTGCCAGCGGAGCACCCCGGCCAGCCAGCTCTTCAGCTCGCCCACGTACCCCCGCAGGACGTCCCGTGCCTCCTCCGTCAGCTCGTAGGTGTCGAAGAGGGCGGGCAGCTCGACGTCGACGACGTGCTCGAACTCGCGCAGCCGCGCGGTCATCAGATCGTTGACCACGCCGATCGCGCGTTCGGCGCCGCAGCCGAGGAAGTTCTGGACCACGAGGACACCGTTGTGGATCTCGCCCTCGAACTGGATCTCCTTCTGGTACGAGAAGATGTCGTTGAGCAGGCAGGAGTAGTCGGCGGCCGAGTTCTCGAGCGCCCTGACCGGCCGTGCGCGGTAGATCTCGGCCGGGACGACCCGCCCGTGCCCGAGCCGGGAGAGGCTCATCGTCAGTTCGGAACCGAAGGTCCGGCGCCGCATCTCGATGTAGTCGACCGGGTCGGGGATCCGGTTCTGCGCCTGGTTCGCCAGCTCCCACAGCCAGCTGTCGAGCATGATGCAGACCGTCCGGCGGAACGTGCGCCGGGAGTCGGGCGTCATGTCCCGGGTGGTGCGCGGCCACAGGTCGGCGAGGCCGCGCTCCAGCCCGCCGACCGGGACGGGCAGCGGGCCGGGCTCCACCGGCATGAGCTCCTTCAGCCGCTCGGTGCAGGCCCGCGCGCCGGCCAGGTCGCGGGTCCGTCCGTACAGGACCGGGTAGAGGTCGTCGGCGTAGGTCCCCCAGGTGAGCCATCCCGTCGTCAGGTCCAGCTCCGCGGCTGTCGCGTCCGGATGGATGGCCGCGGAGCACAGCGCGAAGTCGGCCGCCCGGAGCTTGTGCTCGTCCCAGATGCCGGGTACCGGGTCGAGAAGCCCGACCGCCGCCGACCATTCGACGATGTTGTGACGGGCTGCCGCCAGATGCCGGCTCTCACCGGTCGTGAACGGCATGTAGAAGGCAGGGAGCTTCACCGGCCCCACGACCTGGTGCGGGACGTGGGTGAAAGCGCGCATCCGGGCGGGCGCGGTGGCCAGCAGCGACGCCGCGATACGCACCGCCGACGTGCCGAGCCCGGTGGCATCCCCGGGAAGGTTGCCGGGAACGGGCCCGGTCGCCCCGGACTCCGCGTTCATGTAGCGGCTGGACCGCATGTGCCATTCATGGCCGCCGGCCTGCCAGTCCTGCAGCCCCTTGACGTACGCCAGGACGTCCCGCCGGGCGGTCGGGGTGACGCCGTGCTCGTCGAGCACCGGCGGCAGCTCGGTCACCGCGGTGTGCTCGAACTGGTGCAGCCGCGAGGTCAGCAGGTCGTTCACGGCGTCGGCCGCCTGCTGGGTCGGACACCCGAGGAACCGCTCGAGCACCAGGACGCCGTTGCTGAGCTCGCCCTCCTCCTGCACCTCCCGCTGGTAGGAGAACAGGTCGTTACGCAGGTGGACGGCGTCGGAGAAGGTGTCCCGCAGCACCTGCGCCGGCCGGGTCGCGGCGATCGCGTCGGGCACCTCGGCGTCCGCGGCGTGCTCGACCAGGTTCGCCGACCAGGGCGCGCCGCCGACCTTGCGCCGCATCTCGATGTACTCGACCGGGTTGGCCAGCCGGTTCTCGTCGATGTTGGCCAGCTCCCACAGGGACTCGTCCAACAGATGACGGGTGCTCGTCGCGAACCGCCGCCGCCAGGCCGGCGTGCGGTCCGGGACGGTGCGGGACCACAGGTCGGCGAGGCCACGCTCGACCGGGTTGGCCGGCTCCGCGGTGACTGCGCCCTCGACCGGCATGAACAGGCGCAGCCGGTCGAGATACCGGCGGGCCCCGGCGACGTCCCGGCCGCGCTTGTAGACCTCGAGGAAGTGGTCGTCGAAGTAGAAAACCCAGACGTACCAGTCCGTGATGAGATCCAGCCGCGCCTCGTCCGCGTCCGGATGGGTGTACGCGCACAGCAGCGCGTAGTCGTGGGAGTCGAAGTCCTGCCCGCTCCAGATCGCCACACCGTCCTGCGGTACGTCGATCATCTCCATCTCCCCGGCCCACGCCCGGCTGTGCACGCGGGCGTGCTCCAGGTTCGGATTCAGCCGGGGTGGATAGGGCAGGTAGAACTCCGGGAGCGTGAAAGGCTGCATGCGCCGGTCAGAACCTTCCTCTGCCAGAGATTTCCGGTGTCCCGAGGGAGTGACGCCGCTTTCTAATGCCCGATCTCGACGTTCTCGAGGACACCGAGCGCATCCGGCACGAGGACGGCCGCGGAGAAGTAGGTGGTCACCAGGTAGGAGATGATGGCCTGCTCGCTGATGCCCATGAACCGCACGGACAGGCCGGGCTCCAGCTCGTCGGGCAGCCCGACGTGGTGCAGGCCGATCACGCCCTGGTTCTCCTCGCCGGTCCGCATGGCGATGATCGACGTCGTCCCGGCGGCACTGACCGGGATCTTGTTCACGGGCAGCAGCGGAACCCCGCGCCAGGCCGGCACGTGCTGGTCGTGGAACAGCGCGGTGGCCGGGTAGATCCCGCGGCGGGTGCACTCCCGCCCGAACGCGGCGATCGCCCGCGGGTGGGCGAGCAGGACGTGCGTGCTGCGCCGGCGGCTCAGCAGCTCGTCCAGGTCGTCCGGGGTGGGGGCCCCGTCACGGGTGTGGATGCGCTGGCGGAAGTCGGCGTTGTTCAGCAGGCCGAAGTCCCGGTTGTTGACCAGCTCGTTCTCCTGCCGCTCGCGCAGCGCCTCGACGGTGAGCCGCAACTGCTGCTCGATCTGGTTCATCGGCTCGTTGTAGAGGTCGGCGACCCGGGTGTGGACCCGCAGCACCGTCTGGGCGACGCTGAGCTCGTACTCCCGCGGCGCCAGCTCGTAGTCGACGAACGTCCCGGGCAGGGCGGGCTCGCCGGAGTGCCCGGACGAGATCGCGATCTCCGCCTCGCCGGCCCGGTTGCGCGGCGGGCGCGGGCGGGCAAGGTAGTCGTCCACGTGCTGGCGCAGCTCCGGCGACTGGTCGAGAAGCTCGGCGAACCGCTGGCGCGGCAGCACCAGGGCCGTCGTGCTGGTCACTGCGCGCACCGAGAACTCCCAGGTGACGGAGTCCTCGACGAGCACGTCGTCGCCGAAGTACGCGCCGTCGGCGAGAATCCCGAGCGATCGCGGGTCGTCGTAGTGCCCCGGCGCGACCTTGTCCACCTTGCCGTGGGCGATGACGAACAGCTCGTCGGCGGCGTCACCGGCGGTCACCAGCGTGTCGCCGGCGGCGAACTCGCGCTGGGTGAACCGCTCGGCGAGCGCGTCGAGCACGTCACCCTCGAAGCCGCGCAGCACCGGCAGCTCACGGAGCTCCGCCGGGACGACCCGCACGTCCGAACCGGTGTTGACGACGGTGATGAGGCCGTCCCCGACGACGTAGCTCAGCCGCCGGTTGACCCGGTACACGCCGCCGGCGGCCTGCACCCAGGGGAGGACACGCAGCAGCCAACGGGACGAGATCCCCTGCATCTGGGGGACGGACTTCGTCGTCGTCGCGAGGTTGCGCGCCGCGGCCGTACCAAGGCTCGACAGCGGCTGGCCGGCGGCACCGTCCTGGACGTCGGAGCTGGCCTGCGCGGGCGTGGTCATACTAGCCACCTATCTCTGGTCATTCAGGGGACTCTGGTCATTCAGGGGACGAGGGCGGGACTCCGACACCGGCGCGCGCGGGGGAGCTCCTCAGCACGGTGAATCCCCCCGGGAACCGCGACGTGCGCGGTCGGCGTCCTTTACTGAGATCCCGGCGCTCGGTCGAGGCCGGATCGATCCCGGCGCGGACCGGCGCCACGGACAGAATTGCAGGCAGAACTACATGACGAAGTGCAGGCGGAACATCGAAAGAACGCGAAGGCTTGTGGCGGCGCGCCCGGAGGCGCGATCGGTCTTTGTTGTGAAGCTGCGCGTACGATGAATACTTCGGTGATCATCCCCAGGTGTGAAACCCGGCGCGCCCGGGACCGTTTTCAGCCCGCGATGCAGTTTCCGCCGCGGTGCGGCGCGCAGTGGAAGCCTTTCGTATCGATCGTCCCGATGGCAAGCACTCCACGGAACCAATCGAATCTGGTCCCTGGTGATTGTCCTCCCTGGTCCCTCGAAATTGTCCTACCGATCACGCGGTGTCACGGAGGTGATCCGGCGGACGTCCCCTGCCCGGCCCGTTTTTGCCAGTAGCCGTCGGCATATATCCAGAAATTTCCGGGTGTCTACGATTCGTACCCGTCAAATCCTCAGTGCAGTTTTCGGTGCACGCTGGGTAATGGTCCCCGGCGGTGTACTAGCCGTATCTGCTTATTGATGTCGGCCGATGCTGAGCTGTAATCACTAGCAATCGCGCTGACAGATGGTCACAACGGCGGGCCACATCCGGCGCTTCCAGCCCCCGCGGGCCAGCGACGGACCATGCGCCGGCCACCAGCCGACCGACGCCCGCCTGCCCGCCGAGCTGTTCGCCTGTCCGTCCGCCGGCCTGCCGTGGCGCGGCGGCCCCCCGCCCGCCGCGCCACGGTTCCGGCGGCGGTTGGTCAGCGCCGGGCGAACTGGCTGCCCGTCGTCTGCACCGAGGCGGGTGCCAGGTTCACGGTCTCGACAAGCTGCTCGCCGTAAACGTCGGTGATCCGCACGGTGAACGGCCCCGGGCCGAGACCCTGCGGTGCCACGAAGTAGTTCCACATCTCCCGCGGCAGCGCCGTCCAGGCGCCGTTCACCCGAACCTCGAGCGAGACGACCGGATTGCGGTGGTTACGGACCTGAATGGCCAGCCAGTAGGCCGACGACCCCTCCTTGACCCGGAACTGGACGGATCCGATGTCAGCCGGGCTCACCAGCCGCCAGGTGACGTCGACCAGCCCGGGTACGCCGCCGGCGATCCGGGCGAAGGCCTGCTGGCTCAGGTCGAGATGACCAGGACCGCACTCCGGGCACCGGTCGGTGACCTTCACGACCGTGGTGCCACCGGGTCCGGTGACCTCGATGTACGCGCCGCAGGCGCGGGCCGTCTCGTAGTCGAGCTCGTTCATCGCCACTACCGGCATGGCCGGGTCGGTCAGCCGGTCGAACATGCAGTTGCCGCCGCCGTCCGCGCCGTAGTGCGTCGCCGGACCGGTGCGGACCACACCCGGCTGGATCCGGCCGGGTGTGACCGGCACGGTTGTCGGCCCTGCCGGTGCGCCCGGCGCCGGCGCGCCTGTCACCGAAGGCCGGCCGGGCGGCGCCGACGGACCGGTGGGCGCGGTCGAGGCACCGGTACCCGGCCCGGCGGTGCCGCCGATCGTCGGCCCGGCAGAAGGAGCGGGGCTGATCGAGGGCACTGGGGTGACCGAGGGCGCTGAGCTGGCCGTGGGCACCGAGGTGGGCGTGGACGACGGACCGGGCGCAGACGCCGCGGTCGCGGTGCTGACCGGGTCGGGCTCCGGCGGACCACCGCCGACCGCCGGTTGGCAGCCGGTGGCGAGGACGACGACGGCCGCCGCCGCCACGCCGAGCAGGGCACGCCGAGCCGGCGAGACGAAACCTGGGGCGGGGGACATCGGAACTACCTCCGTGGCCGGAGCGCCGACGACAGCCGGCGCCGCTCTACCCCTCCCCGGACCTCGCACGCTAGCGGGTGTCGCGATCAGCCGTCGAGCGCCCAGGGTAGCTACGAGAACACTGTGGCGATCTCGAGGTCGCATGTTGTGTCGCGTTGGTTCTGGTATGTCCAATTGTTCGGAGGTCCGTGTACTGTGCAACCGCCGTCGGGCGGTGTCCGGGTCGGCCACACAGGATCGACTCGCGCCCCCTGTCGCCTGTCGCCGCAGGGGCTCCGGCCCAGGTGGCCTGGAGGACGCCGTGGTCAGGCCGGCCCGTTTCTGTCGTCGCCGGGTATTGCCGAAACACAGATATTGGTGGCATCCTACCGACACTTAGCCGGCGCCCTGGGGAGGACGAGGTGGATTCTGGTATAGCCGGGGGCGCCGCGACGGGGCGAGTTGGTTCCCGATATGCGGGTGCGGTTACCGGCGAGTACCTCACCCTCGGCGGTGTTCCAAAGTCACCATGGCCGAGGCCCGGCATGAGCCACGGCCCACCCGGTTCACGGAAGTAAGCCCCGCTAAATAACTCGTACAGACCGGTCGATGGCTCTCCGTGCGCACGGAGAGCCTGACTTTCCGGCTCGACGGAACTTGACGGAATGCGTCGTGATGGCGGGTCGCCCGCCTGCGAAGCACTGCCTTCTCCGTGGCCGCCCGGACCCTCTCCGGTCGACTGATCCGTCGTCCCGGCGCGCCCTGAAGGGCGTTGACCGATCGATTCCCAGATTCCGCCACGTACATAACGAGAGGTCACTGATGGCGCGTAAGAAGCGATTACTCGGCGCGGCCGTGGTCTGCGTCGCTACCCTTGTCCTGGGAGCCTGCGGGGGCGGTGATTCCGACACGGCCAGCCCGGCCAGCGATGCCTCCAGCAAACCCGTTTCGGGTGGCATCGCGCGAATCATCATGACGAGTGACCCGACCAGCCTGGACCCGGCGTCGCTGGCCAACCAGGCGGCGATCACGGCGGTGCTGGGCAACGCCCTGTACGGCACGTTGCTGACCACGGACGAGACCAGCAAGGTCGGCTACTCGATGGCCGAGTCCTTCACCACGACCGACGGCGGCGCCACCTTCGAGCTGAAGCTGCGCCCTGACCTGGTCTTCTCCGACGGTACGCCCCTCAACGCCGCGGCTGTGAAGTTCAACTGGGACCGCATCAAGGACCCGGCCACCGCGTCGTCGAGCCTGCCGGAAGCGGCAATGGTCGCCTCGACCGAAGTGATCGACGACCGCACGATGAAGGTCACGATGACCACGCCCATCGCGGCGTTCGCGCAGGCGGTTGTCGGCACGGTTCTGAACTGGGTGGCCTCGCCGGCAGCCCTGCAGAAGGGCAAGCAGTCCTTCGACGAGAAGCCGATCGGCGCGGGACCCTTCACCCTGCAGAGCTGGACCCGTCAGGCCGAGATCAAGCTCACGAAGAACCCACGCTACTGGGACGCGCCCAAGCCCTATCTCGACGGGATCACGCTGCGCACGGTGCTCGACTCCAACCAGCGTTACAACACTCTGACCAGCGGCGGCGCTGATGTTTCCATCGAAACAAACTGGATCAACCTCGGGAAAGCCGAGGCCGCTGGCCTCCCGTCCGACCTGCTGCCGCTCAGCGGTGGCAACTTCCTGGCGCTCAACACGCGCCGAGCCCCGTTCGACGACATTCGGGCGCGGCAGGCCGTGTCCGCGGCGCTGGACATCGACGCGCTGAACCTGGCCGCCTACAACGGGAAGGGCAGTGTCGCGGAGACGCTGTTCACCGATGCCTCACCCTTCTACTCGAAGACGCAGCTGAGGTCCACCGACCGGGCGAAGGCACAGCAGCTCTTCGACGAGCTGGCGGCCGAGGGAAAGCCGGTGTCGTTCACCTTCTCCAGCTATCCGACCAGTGAGAACAAGGCGATCGCGGAGAACGTCCAGGCCCAGCTCAGCAGCTTCAAGAACGTCAAGGCCGAGGTCGCGATCATCGATTTCGCGAAGGGCGCCGCGCTGCGCTCGACCCACGACTTCGACATGGTCATCTCGTCGGCGGCCTTCCAGGACCCCGAGCCGCGGCTGCTGGCGAACTTCACCGGGAACTCACCGGCCAACATGTCCGGTCTCGCGGACCCGGAACTGGATGCGGCCCTGCTGGCCGGCCGGACCGCGACCTCGGTGGCCGATCGTAAGGCGGCCTACGACAAGGTACAGGCGCGACTGACAGCGATGACGCCGGTCATCTTCCTCATGCGATCGGCCCCCGGCGCGATCGCGGCCAAGAACGTCAACGGCCTCAGGCAGTACGGCGCCGGCTCCCTGCTGCCCGAGGAGCTGTGGATCGAGAAGTAGCCCCCGCGGTGGCGCCCCGGGAACGCCGTGCATCTCACGGTCCCGGGGCGTCAGCGTGTCCGCGGACGCCGGCCACGGTGGTGGCCGTCCTGCACCGTGACACCAGGTCCGCACGACGGGCATCCGGGAGCGTCTGACGCCGCGTGCCGACACCCCGGGCAGTGGAAGACCACGGGGCCGCGCCAGGGAACCGTCGGCGGAACCGGCAACACGGGGCGAGGCGCCTTCGCCCGCCGCCGCACCCATTGGCGAAGCGGAGATCTCATCGGTTCAGCGTGCCACGGACGCGGCTGGCGGTGGCGGCGGCGTCCCGTCGCCGTCTCGTCCCTGATGCGCTGGCCATGTCGGGTACGCCCACATGGGCGGTCCCCTCATTCCCGGGTCATCCGCCGATACTTTCCCGGATCCTCGCGGTGGTCTGCCGGCCGGCCCATCTCATCACCGCGGCGGGCAGCATCAGCACGCTACCGGCCTCCTTCCGGACGACGTCGAAGGCCAGTTCCAGTGTCTGCAGCATCGGGGTGTAGGCCGGCGGGACCGGGGCGAACAGGCTCGCGGCAAACCGTGTGGCGACGGCAGCCGATCTCCAGAGGAGCCCCGCCGAGACCGCCTCGGCGAAGGACTCCGTGGCGATCTCGGCGTCGGCGAACATGGCGAAGAGCTCGTCCAGACCGGGGTCGGGCGTGGCCGTCCACAGCCGCAGGAAACGTGCCCCCGCGGTGGGAAGGCCGCCTTCCTTCCGATCCTCCTCGATCGCGACGGCGAGGCGGGGCAGCTCCTCGGTGAGGATGTCGGCGTGCAGCCGCCGGGCGACCGCGAGCGCAGTGGCCACGAGGGGCTCTGCTCTTGCCTCCGGATCGTCGAGGAAGGACAGCTCCGCGAGGATCGCCTCGCTCTGCGCGTCGAAGTGCTCGCCCAACCGGGTCTGATAGCTGCCCCCGACGGCGAGCCGGCGCAGCTGGTCGTGAGTGTCCTTGGCCGACAGGCCGAGCTGGCGCAGCCGGCCCGGGTCGAGGACGGCCTGGACCATGCGCGTGGCGCCGTCCAGCCGGCCCCAGATCCAGTCGTTGACCCGCCAGGATCTGCTGGCGAACCCGCCGAACCAGAACAGTTCCGTTCCGGCGATCTTGGCCGGGGTGGTGGGCCCGCCGAACGAGTTGGGGGTGAACCCGCTGATCTGCTGGAGCAGCACCTCCTGCTCCACCTCGGGCGGCGCGCCGGAGATCGCGATCTGGCACACCTCTACCGCCAGCAGCCTGCGCAGCAACGACGCCGGGGACGGCTGCGCGCCGTCGGGAAACAACGCCTCGACCAGGTTGTGCAGCAACTCGGCCTCGTCCGCCGCATCGGAGTCGCCAGCCGCGTCGGGAGGACCGGCCGCGTGCCGAACGCCGGGCGGGCCGGCCGGCGGACCGCCTGGCCGGGCGCGCGCGGAGACATGCCGCAGGTCGCCGCCCGCCTCGGCCAGGACGCGCGCGATCCGCTCCGCGACGGCGCCCAGCCGGTCAGGCAGGGAGGCGGCCGGGGCCTCCTTGGCCCCCGGCGGCAGCGGCCAGCGTGACAGCGCGGCCTGAACCCAGGAGCGAAGGCACTCCTGACGCTCCGTCGCGTCCGAGCCCCGCGCCGGGGGAGCCGGCGGCCGGGTGGCCCAGCTCCGCCAGAACACCTCGTCGTCGCGGCGGCATTCACGAAGCTCGGCCAGCGCTTCGTGGAGGCGCCGGCGGTGCCCGCGCAGCCGCCGGCGGGTAGTCACCTCGGCGGGGTCGGTCGGATCGGCGAGCCACATGGCGCGCTTGAAGACGTCGACCGCGAGGGCGCCGACGCGCTCAACCGGCTCGACCCCCCAGGCCCAGAGCGCGGGGTCGGCGTCAGCGGCTGGCAGATGGTCGTCCGGCGGTATGTAGGAGACGCCGCCGGCGCGCGTGCCGACGTCCCGTAGCACCGCTGCGAGCTCGGGACGGCTCCACCAGATCCGGGGCCGCGGGGCGGCCGCCGCCAGCAGCGCACCGATGCGATCGGCCTCCTGGTACGAGCGCGTGCTCCGGTAGCCGTCCATCAGCTTCTCGGCGAGCTTCTCGTTGAGGTGGTGGACGATCCTCGCGCGGTCAGGGCGGTAACGGCGGACCCGGCCGTTCGTCGCCTGGATCTCGGTGAGCTCGGCGTCGACCGACTGCGCGTAGGGCAACGTGGCCAGCGTCCGCAGCACCGCGGCCGGCGTCGGCGGCCGGTCGTCGGTATCGCTGCCGAGGCTGTAGACGTCGCCGAGACCGGCGACCTCGGCCGGGGCGGGACTGCTCGGGTCGGGGTTCACATGCACCAGGAGCCGCCGTACCTGTTGCTCCGCCGGCTGGGCGTAGATCGCGGCGAGCGCCGGTTTCACCGGCTGGTTCAGCAGCACTCCGCCGTCCATGACGTACCGGCTCCGGTCGAACTGCGCCACCGCCGGCAGGCCCGCGCCGGCGCCCATGTCCGGATGGTAGGAATCCCTCCCCGCTTCCCCCACCGGAATGAAACTCGGTTCGAAGGCGACCGGAAACGACGCGGTGCTCCGGCTCGCCAGCGCCAGCCGGTGGGTAATCCTCGCGTCCCAGAAGGGGTCAAGTACGGGTGACGCGTCCGCGGCGCGGGTGAATCGCAGCGCTCCGGTATGGGCCGATTCGATGATCTCCGTCCCGAAGTCGTCGACGCGCTGTTTCGGCTGGCCGCGCATCAGCGTCGTGTTGATGATCAGGTCGATCGGCCGCTCGCTCGCCGGCACATACCGCTGGGATCGTTCGCCCGCGGGCACGATGCGTTCGAAGGCACTGACCAGCTGGGGCAGGAAACAGTCATCGCCGCGCAGCAGGGACGCCGGGTGCGGCTCACGCGGGTCGCGCAGCAGCGCGTCGAACGAGCCCAGCTCGGCCCACAACTCGCCGAGCGGGCGCAGATCGGCCCCGTAGGCCTGGGCATACGCCAGCAACGCCCCGTTGATGCCACCGGCCGACGTCCCCGCGATCACATCTGCCCGCGCCCTCCCGTGGACGAGATCAAGAAGTCCGCCGTAGACCGTCGCCGCTTCCGAAAAGCGCAGATCCGCCTTACCCGGGGCCGGATCACTCGGACGGCGCCGGGTAAGGCTGTTGATCTCGTTGACCACCCCGCTCATCCACACCGCGAGGCTTATCCCGCCATTGAGAACGACCGCGATTCGAATGTCCTCCAGGTCGTCATGGTCGACATTGAGCTGGTTGCCGCTGCGGCTCATCGCTCTCCTTGACGAGAATCCCGTGTGCCGGGAACGGGGCCGGGTGTTCGTGGGATTTACCGGCAATCCTCACCCACGTCCGCCTCGTCGCGGGTGGGCCGCCACCATGCCGCGCATCCAATCATTGCGCCGGGCCGCTGGGAGTCGTGCCGCGCCGGCGTCGGCGGGCCCGCCGGTCAGCCGCACGGCGGCCCGTAACCAGCAGACGAGGGCCGGTGGTGTCCCACAGCCGAATCCTGCTTTCGGTGACCGTGATGTACATCTGGCCGTCGGCTCTGAGCGGTCAGGTGACCCGGCCGGAAGCCGGCGCCGGAGCGGATTGCCGGTCCGGGATCTGGCGGGTGAGGAACATCGCGGCCAGGGCGATGGCGGCGAGCAGCGACAGAGCCGCACGCAGACCGTCGAGGCGGGCGTCCGCGTTGGTGGCAGTGATCGCCTTGGCGGTATCCGGCGGGACGCCGGCCTCGTCAAGCCGGATCTTCAGGTCCCGGTCGGACAGGAAGGGGACGCCCTCGGCCAGGCGCACCTCGGCCTGCGTGCTCAGCTCCGCCGGTACGGCGGGGTCGTGCCGTACGCCGGTGAGGAACGACGAGGTCAGCGCGGAGATGAGAACCGCCCCAGCTGCCGCGGTACCGATCGACGCGCCCAGGTTTGTCACCGTGTTCTGCACCCCACCGACCTCGCCGGTGTGCTCGTCGGCGACCGCGGACACGGTGACGCTGCCGAGCTGGGACGCGAGCGCGCCCACCCCGAGGCCGGCGAGCAGCATCGGCCAGGTCACGATCTCCGGTCCGGCGCCGGCGTCAAGCGCGGCGATCAGGATCGTTGTCCCGGCGAACAGGGAGAGGAAACCACCACGGACGATGCGTCGCGGTGAGACGTGCGGGAGGGCTTTGGGAATGCCGACGGCAGCCACCAGAAGGGCGATGGACAACGGCAGCAGACGCACGCCGGTCGCGACCGCCGAGAGCCCGAGCGCCACCGACAGATACAGCGGTACCACGAAGAAGAGCCCCGCCTGGAGCAGATACTGGAAGAAGAACGACGTGAGCCCGGCCCGGAACGTCCGGTTCCGCAGCAGCACCGGATCGAGCAGCGCGGCGGCGCCGCGGGCCAGCCGGTGATCCTGCCACCGGACGAAGAGCAACAGGATGGTTCCGCCCGCGAGGGCCAGCCAGATCACGGGTGAGAGCCCCAACCAGACGGGCGCGCCGGGCGCCGGCCGGACCAGGCCCCAGCTCCCCGAGCGGAGGACGCCGTACACGATCAGCGCCAGGCCGGCCGCGGACAGCACGGTGCCCACGATGTCGAGACGTCCCTGCGCGGTCGGAGGCGTGTCCGCCATCCCCCGGGTCAGCCACAGGATGACGCCTACCACGAGGACCTCGCCCGCGAAGACCCAGCGCCAGGACAGGTAGGTGGTGAACAGGCCGCCGACGAGCGGACCCGCCGCGACCGCGATCGCGCCGGCGGCGGCGACCAGCCCGTAGGCACGCGGTCGCTGCGCCGAGGCGAAGTTCGACGCGACCAGAGCGACGACCGCGGGCATGATCAGCGCGGCGCCGACTCCTTCGAGGAACGACCAGCCGAACATGAGCACGGCGAGATTCCCGGCGACGGACGTCGTCAGCGACCCACAGCCGTAGACGACGCAGCCGATGGTGAACACACGCCGATGCCCGAAGAGCTGCCCCAGCCTGCCGCCGGTAATCATGAACGCGGCCATCACCAGGGTGTAGAAGGTGATGGCGGTCTGAATTCCGGTCACCGTGGTACCGATGTCCGCGGCCACGGTGGCGATCGACACGTTCATGACCGAGCTGTCCAGGGTCATGAGGAACTGCGCCGCCGCCAGCGTGGGAAGAACGACCAGGCCGGCCGAAGCGGCCTCCGGCCCGGCCCCGGGGCCCTGAATCCCCGCTGCCCGGGGTGTCATCGTTCGCGCTCGGGCCGACGCCTGGTGGTGTCAGGATCTCCGCATCCGGCCGCATCGCCGGTTCCCTTTTTGGCCCGCATTCCCACCTTGGCGCGAGCGGCTGCTTTGCGCGTCTCGTTGTACCACATTCCGACGATCGCCCCTCCGGTGAGAACAACGCCAAAACCGATCAGCCAGGAAAGGATCGTGAAAACGACGCCGATGCTCCCGTAGCTCCGCTCGTTCGTGACGATGGACGCGGAGAAAGTAAACCTGCTCACCACGCCAAGACCGGTCAGCCCGACCGTCGTGAACGCGGCGGCCGGCCATGCCTCGCGCCACCCGAGCCGTCCGAGGGTGAGGACCCTGATGCCGATCCAGAGAAGGAACAACATACCCGTGGTACTGAGCAGGCCGTAGCAGATCTGGCCGGTAGTGGTGCTGGTGAGCAGCGCCCCGGCACCGGTGGCGCCGGCGAGAAAGACGATGAGCTCGCAGAGCCAGACGACCTGGGCCGGGATGCCCCGAAGCCCGAGCGGCTGGACCCTGAAAACCTGGACATACACGGACTGCACGGTCGCGGCCAGGGTGAGGCCGCCGAGAATCAGCCAGAGCGCGCCCACCACCGTCCAGCCGCTGTGGACCGTTCCGTCCTGCGGCGTGAACAGCCGTTCGACGGCCTCCGCGGCATCCTGGTTCAGGCCCATCCGCCTGATGATTATTTCTGCCGCGCCTCCGGGGCGCAGCGGCGACAACGCCGCCAACGCGATAATAAAGGGGAAGAACATCATCAGAATGAGCGCGGCGAGACTCATCGAACTGTTGATCAGATCGCCCTGCCGCAATCTGGATGTCAGATCCTCCACCGCGGCGTTCCGGAGCCGTGCCCGGATCAGCCGGGCCTTTTCCGCCAGATGTCCGAACCGTCGCCGCAGCCGGTCCGCGACGGAGCCGATGGATCCGCCGGATGGTCGAGATGTGCGCCGGTCACCGGGCGCGCGTGGGCTCCCGGGCATAACTCCCCTCCGACCACGGTATTCTCGCCCATCCGGCTGACCGCCGACCGGGCCGTGCACCTCAGCATCGCGGCGCGCGAGTGTCCTCGCATCTCCGGGGTCCGAAACGGCGGAACATACTCCTCACGGCGAAGACACGAAAAGGGTCCGGATCGCCGTAGGTCGCGGAGAAAACCGATCAGAGCGGAATTGGCCTCGTCCGTTCGTTCCTGCTGGGTCCAGCACCAATGCCGTGAAGCTTAAGTC